>JBGSJM010000069.1:0-2337 GCA_041742015.1 Verrucomicrobiales bacterium
ATCCGCCGGTTCCGGTGTCGGTTGAAAGCTCTTGATTTGCAGAATCGGGGTGTATTCGCTGTCCGCACTCTTGTGAAAATGAAGGCGACCCACCAGTTTGTACCAGCCCATTTCCTTGTATTCTGGAAGGGATTCGGCAAAGTCGATTGGGATTGACAGGGGGCGGGCGTCCGCGGCACAGCAGTCAATCAACAGACGATAAGCACGAAGTCGTTTGGCGGGGGAATTCTCAATCGTGTCTTCGATGACCTGGGCCGTGGTATCAACCGAGATCCCCTCCATCACCTTCATGAGTTCCTGGTCGCCTGCGGTGTAGTAGATTTGCGGCACATCGAGCAGGAAATCTCCCGATGAGGTCTGGGGCACCATTTTTTTCAAATCTTCCAGGGTAAACTCCCCCCAGGTAGGGTCAGCTTTCTGGCCTTCGGCTGCGGTTCCGCCCGGGTTGGTGTAGGGATTCTCAGAAGCCGCTGCCACTGACTTTTGACTTTCAGCCGCCTGCCGCTGGCGGATACGCTGCATTTGATGCTCGATCTCGACCCACTTCTGGGTGTATTCCTTGCTGAATTTTTCGCTGGAAAATTTTGCCGCCGTCAACAGCGGAATCAAAAGCACCGCCAGGGCAAAAGCCAGGCTGGAGGCGCTGGAATCGTCATGATCGTGACTGTGATCATGGTGTTCATGATGTGCCTTGCCGTGATCACAGGACTCATCGTGTTTATGATCGTGGTGATGGTGCTCGTGGTCGCAGCCTTTGTGATCATGCGCATGATCGTGATCGTGATCACAATGGGTGTGGTCACCGTGGGTATGGTCGTGGGAGCAGGCTCCGGTTGACTTGTCGAGGTTGATTAGATTAAACAAGCCCAGGCCGATCAGGCCAAATCCCGCCAGAAGCACCCAGGGACGAAAATTTTCCGTGAGCAGATCGTTGATCCGGCCACTGAAAAAAAAGTAAAGAAACATGGCTCCCCACACCAGGAGAGTCACCATACTGAGAATTTCGAAAATCCTTTTCATCGTGTTCCGATTATCTGAAGTTATCACAGTTTAAACCAAACATAGCTCAATATCCCGATCACAAAAAAGAGTGATACCGCCAGGATCCCCACAAATTTCTTCTTGAAGACTGACAGATACATGAAAATGAGCTTTACATCCATCATCGGGCCGTAAACCAGGAAGGCGATCCGGGCCGCCTGGGGAGCTGGAAAATTCGCGGCAATAAACGCATCCGAAGTGCTGCACAGGCTCAGGATAAACGCCAGTGCCATCATCAACCCGATCCCGACCGGTTCGTTCTGGTTAAAGACCAGGACCAGGTCGTTGGTCACAAATGCCTTGAAGACCGACGTGATCGCCACACCAACGGAGAAGTACATCGCCGTTTCCACAAAATCCCGCTGGGCCGTCCGCATCGCCAGAACAGGGCGGTTAATGGCTTCGGCATCAGATTTTTCCTCGATCGCCCCCGCTGGAGCCGGGTCTGGGTGCAGATGCGCGAGGCCATCCGTCCCCTCATTTTCGTCGTCGTTCTTATCGATCAGGCTATCGACCAGGATCTTTCTCTTTTTGACCTTCAGAAGTATCATCCCCACTGAAACCGTGACCACAAAAGCCAGAAACAATCGGGTGGAAGTCATAAAAAGCGCGCTGTAAGTCTCCGGCGCATTCGGATTTTGGCGCAGGCCGAGATTTTGCGAATTCGAAGCAAAGGCATTCATCGTGCTGATCACCGTGATCGGATTGATGATCGGTGAAGACAGCATGTAGGTAACTGCGCATGAGATCGGCAGACCTTTTTTAATGAGGCGACGGATCACCGGCACGATGGTGCATTCGCAAACCGGGAAAACCGCCCCGAGCAGAGCGCTCAACACCACTGCCAGTGGTTTGTTTTTCGGGAGCCACCGATCAATCAACCCCGGCGGCAGATAAGCATCGATGATGCCGGAAATGATCGTGCCAAGCAAAATAAACGGAGCCCCCTCCACCACGATGCTGAGGAACAGGAAACAAAAATCTGTAAAAGGAGACAAGGACATAAGAGTCTTATTGAAACGGATTCTCCCGATTCTCACCCCACTGGCCAATCTTGCAAACCCCTAAAGGTGGTTTTCAAAAAATTTGCAAAAAAGTCCAACCGGGTTTGGGCAGAGCAATGGGAAGTAATACGAACCATGGGAGATCATCAGGGCAACAGATGTGGTGTTAAATTTGGCAAGGAATATTTGGGTTAAAAGGCTGATTATTTTTGAGGATGCCGAAAATGCAGTGGACCAGCTTTCTCATCACCGCGACGAGGATGGCCATTTCGGGTTTTCCATCTTCCCTGAG
>JBGSJM010000070.1:0-16263 GCA_041742015.1 Verrucomicrobiales bacterium
CTCAGGGAAGATGGAAAACCCGAAATGGCCATCCTCGTCGCGGTGATGAGAAAGCTGGTCCACTGCATTTTCGGCATCCTCAAAAATAATCAGCCTTTTAACCCAAATATTCCTTGCCAAATTTAACACCACATCTGTTGAGTCAGCGATCGTACCCTGTTGGATTTGCCTTTTATTGGTAGTTATCGCTTCCCAGTTTGCGACTGGTGAGAAGCGATTCATTGTGGTTCGGGAGAATGGTGTCCCCGCTGGTCATCTGGGCACTGCGATCTCTCGCCTCATTGAAGAAATCGAGAAATTTTGCTCGTTGGAGGGGGTTCGTGTGGTCGAGATATTCGAGTGCCGAAATAAAAAGTGCATCCAATCGCGGATTCCAACTCAATGGCTCTTGATCAGCGACCTCGACTCCAATACTCAAGGCCCATTCAAATCGTTCCTGCTCCAACATCCAAACCAAAAGAGCTGGGAAATCCTTGTTTTTCATCCTTCGGGCGATGTATTGCCACGTCGAGAGGCAGGATTCCACAAAAGTCTCCGCCGGCTTTTCGACCCGGATTTTGATGCTCCAGGTCGGCCATTCTGCAAAAGGGATCACCGTCATCAAATCCCGGGCGTTGATGGTTGCCTCGGTCTCTTCAAAACAGATTTGGATCTGCCAGGGATTGAGCATGCCAAGGTCAAAATTCGCGTTTTCGAAATGTTCCAGGGTCTCGTGAATCCGCCGCATTAGCTCCAGCGCATCGCGTCCGCGCAACAACGAGCGGCTCGCCTGCAGGGTCGTCAGTGGAAAGCCTTCATAACAGGTCGTGGTCAGATAAGTAAAATGTGATTCACACGACAATGACCGAATCCGGAAGCCAGCGGGATGGGACTTCAGATACGAATCAAACATTTTCCGGTGCACCGGTTCAATAATATTATCCACAAAAAGCCGCTCCGGCGGAATTAGGTAGATCGAAACGGGCTCCCGGGGATTTCTTTCGTCCGCAGGTTTGGCAACATGGAGAGAAAAAGGTGAAAACTCGGTGGAGATGTGTTTCGGGTTGGGCTCAAACCGCTCGTTGAGCATTTCTGTGAGCTGATTCTCCCGGGCCATCATCTGAAACATGAGTCCGGCGGGCACCTGTGAAATCGATGTAATCGCCCTCATTTCAGCCGGAAATCTCACTGCAATATCGGCGGATAAATTCATGCTGCGGAGCACCGCCAGTTTGATTCTTGGCAAATCATCCAGAAACAGTAACTGATTGGATGCCTCATTCAAAATCTCCTCGTACGCCGGGGGATAGGTGATATCCCCTGGTTTCGCGAACTTCCTATGAAGTGCCACAATCGCCCGGATCCACTTTTCCAAAAGCGCAAAATCTCCGATCGGTGTTTCATCTCTTCCCAGACCATAGTGCCCAAGCCGGACACTCAGGAGCCGTCCCCGGTCCAGACAGACCCAAAAATCCGAAAGATCGATTGATGCCAAAAGTCGCGGTGCCCGCTTTAAAGAATTTAGCGCATCACAAATCTGGAGGATGATTCCCGCCACCACTTCTCCGGGGAGATCTTTGTCCCGCTGCAGATAGTTAAAAAGCGGTTCACCCTCGATAAACTCCGAAATCACAAAGACCTCGTTATCCAAGGTGCGCCCGTAATCAATCAAAAACGGCAGATTGGGATGCACAATTTGGCTGGCCAGTCGGATTCTTTGCTCAATTGACGGAATCTTTGCCCTGGACAGGCTGTTGGGAAACTTGTCGATGGTGACAAAGCGCGACAACTGATTATCGAATGCCAGATAAGCCTTTCCGTCAGAGGTTTCATCGCCTGGACGAACCACCACTTCTTTTTCCCCAGTTGCCTGAAGACAGAATAAGGCATGAATTTCTTTCGATTCCAGCATGGGTAGTTTGGGCCGAAGCCAAGGTAATTCAATTTACGTTTCAGGCACTGAAACATTAAGCCAAAGACACCTGCAAATCATTAAGATGAGTGAATCACTTGAAAAGTGCCCTGTCGGCCTCCATAATAGCCGGACATTGGCATGGAATTAACTGCACGGACTATTTTTGGCATCCTCCTCCTCCTCGCCGGGGGTGGGGGAATCATTTGCGGTCTGCTCCACGAAATTACCTGGTGGAAACGCCGGGGGTGGCACCTCACCACCGGCGTGGTAACCGGGCATGCCTGCCACAAAAAAGATGGGAAAGTGCTCTATCCCATCATTCAATATGAAACCGAAATGGGTGCCAAAACTTTCATTTCCAAATACGGCGGATCAAAACCACCAGAGTTCGGATCCGATGTCAAAGTCGCCCATCATCCGGAGATGATCGCCGAAGAGCACTTCACGGTCTCGAACCGGATCATCTTTTCCTTTCTTTTTTTCAGTGTGGGCTTGGTCCTCACCCTCGCAGGCACTCTGCTTCTTTGGCATGGCTTTCAGGCAAAGTAGGTGTCATCGTGCGAGTAGGGTGGCGAGCAGCAGCACAGCAGCGTCACCCCATCTTTACCCGTCGCCTTGATCTGGTGCCAGGCACCGGCAGGAATCAAAATGGCATCCCCCGGTTCGACCTCCGAAACCTCCCCATCGATCTCCATTTCCCCACGACCCGCAGTGATGTAATAAAACTCCTCACTCAATTTGTGGAAATGCCGTTGCGTGCTTCCATGCGCAGGGATAAAAGCCTCCGCCAGACTCTGATTTTGCACCGGGGCATTGGTTCGATCCAGCAAACTCCGAATTTGCGATCCGTCAGCCGTCACAAACGGCTCCTGCCTGGAAAGTTGATTGATAATCATAACCCCGCCACGAAATACCAGACTTGGCGAATAATCCAATTGAATTTAGCTTGAGCGGCGGAGCGTCTCCAGCGTGGATTCTCTTCCTCGACCTCTTCGCGGCATCGAAACCGAATGACAGATCGACGCCGTAACGGTTACGGCATTAAAACCGCGTCACAATTCGACGCCGTAACGGATACGGCATTAAAACCGCGTCACAATTCGACGCCGTAACGGATACGGCATCAAAACCGCTTCACAATTCGACGCCGTAACCGTTACGGCATCAAAACCGCTTCACAATTCGACGCCGTAACGGTTACGGCATCGAAACCGCGTAACATTTCGTCGCCGTAACAGTTACGGCCACGAAACCGCGTTCGCCTTTGACTCCGGTGGCATTTTTGTCATTTGCGAGAACTGATCATGGTGATAATGGGAAAAGCACGTTCCCAGAGACATTCGTTGTCTGCGGGCCACCAAACCACATACCACCTAAAAAAATATGGAAACCTGGCAATTTGCCCGCAATACCTTCCAGTCCGTGACTGCCACCAGTTACAAGCTCATGAACATTATCCTCTCGGATCATTTGACCCGGCTCGGGGCGATCAGCGGAGATGCGGATTTTACGACGATGGTCGCGCGGACGACGCCGGTGAAGGCGACCTGGGATGCGGCCTACAACGCGTGGCTCAGCAGCAAGGGCACCTACAAGGGCCGCACCGAACTGTGGGAGGCGAAGCTGGCGGACCTTTCCTCGCTGCGGATCAAGCAGTGGGACATCGCCATTCAGGGGGTGTATCTGGAGGGAACAGGGGAGTACACCATGCTGCTGCCCAACGGACGCAAGCCCTTCCAATCCGGTGCTTATGACCTGCGCCTGGCCCAGGTCAAGGCCTTGGAAACCCGCCTCCTCGCCGTGACTCCCGCCGTGCCCGCGCTGATCACCCTGGCGGCGACAGTGGGAACCTATCACACGGAAATGAAAACGGTGCGCGATGCCCAGCAGACCGCCGAGCAAACCGTGGACAATAACGCGGCCCTCCTGGAGATCGAACGCCTCGCCGCCGCGACGATGATGTTTAAGAATTTGGGGCGGCTCATGGAAAAGTATGCGGACACCCCGGTGCGGGTCGAAGATTTCTACGATATGAACTACATCCGCGACAAGCGGCCTGCTCCGCCGGAGGACGTGCCGTCGCCGAATCCTCCTCCGGTGCCGTAGGGAAAGAGTGAAAAGAGCCCCGGCAATCCTGGCGGCGGGACTTGCCGCAAATTCCATTTGAATCTATGCTCCCAGCATGGCCAACCTTGCCCGAGCTATTGAAATCGCTGCTTCCGCCCACCTGAATCAGACCAGAAGAGATGGCAGCCCATACATCCTCCACCCCTTGCGGCTGATGTTTCAGGTGAGTGATCCTGTTGCCCAAATGGCCGCAGTCCTGCACGATGTGGTGGAGGATACCCCCTGGACTCTGGAGCAATTAAAAGCAGAGGGATTCCCGGATGCGGTGATCAAAGCGGTCGAATTGCTCACTCACGATGACGATACGACCTATGATGATTATGTGAAAAAAATCGCAGGGAACCCCATCGCCACTCAGGTGAAACTGGCTGATTTACGCGACAACATTAATCTCCTCGAAATTCCCGAGTTATCAGAAAAAGATCTCCAGCGAGCGGCGAAGTATCACAAATACGCCAAACTACTCGCCAAGTGATTTCTTGCGTCCATGACCTGCTGCGCTAGGGTCTGGGTAATGAAACGACGTCACTTTCTGAACCAAGCCATTGCCGCAACCGCCATCGGGAGCAGCAGCCATCTCGCCTCCATCACCAACTCTTTGGCGGCTTCTTCGGCCTTCAAAATTTCTCTTGCTCAATGGTCCCATCACCGGGCGCTCAAGGGCGGGACTCTGGATAATCTGGAATGGCCTGCCTACGTAAAATCGAAATTTGGAATCGATACTCTGGAATGGGTAAACCAGTTTTTCTCGGAAAAAGACGACAAATTGGGCAACCAGCCCAAGGGCGGCACTTATCTGGCTGATATGAAGAAGCGCTGCGATGACAATGGGATGAAGTCCTTTCTGATAATGTGCGACGGAGTTGGCCAGCTCGGTGATCCCGATGACCAGAAGCGAACCTACGCGGTGGAGGGACACTACGCCTGGCTGGATGCCGCCAAATTGCTGGGCTGCCAGAGCATCCGCGTCAACGCCGGTTCCGGTCCGAAACTGGCCTGGGCCGAGCAGGTAAAATTTTGTGTCGATGGTCTCAGCCGCCTCTCCACCAAAGCCGCTACCATGGGATTAAATGTGATCGTCGAAAATCACGGGGGACTTTCTTCCAACGGCACCTGGCTGGCGGAGGTCATGAAAACCGTCAATCTTCCCAATTGTGGGACCCTGCCTGATTTCGGTAATTTCTTTGTCGCCAGAAACCGGGGGGATGCCGAAAAATTCGCCGCCGAAAAGGCGATCTACAACACCGACCACTACATCGCCAGCGACAAAGGCCTCGAATATGACCGTTACAAAGGAGTCACCGAATTGATGCCATTTGCCAAAGGTGTCAGCGCCAAAAGCCATGACTTCAATGAAGCGGGCGAGGAAGTGAACACCGACTTCAAGCGGATGATGCAGATTGTCAAAGCCGCTGGCTACACCGGGCACATCGGCATCGAATACGAAGGCTCCATCCTGCCCGAGGACGAAGGCATTATGGCGACCAAGCGACTTCTCGAAAAAGTCTTTGCGGAGATTTAACCAAATCCCATGGACATCGCCGCGTTCAACCGAAATGCCTGGAATATCCAATCGCTTGAGGGATGTCGCTGGAGCACGCCTTACCCGCCGGAAACCATCGAGAACGCGCGCCGGGGTGAGTGGAAGGTGATTCTTACGCCGAACAAGCCGGTCCCGGAAAATTGGTTTCCGGTCCACCCAGATCTGGGTGGGCTCCAGGTCCTGGGGCTCGCTTGTGGTGGTGGTCAGCAAGTCCCCGTCTTCGCTGCCGCAGGTGCCACGGTGACCTCTTTTGATAATTCCGACATTCAGCTCCAGAAAGACGAGGAAACTTGTGATCGTCACAACCTGAGCGTAACCACCGTGCAGGGCGACATGGCTGATCTGTCTGTTTTTGATGATGAATCCTTTGATTTGATCTTTAATCCCGTTTCGAATGTCTTTGCCAGCGCCATCCTGCCCATCTGGAAGGAATGTTACCGGGTTCTGAAACCTGGAGGGCGACTGCTCTGCGGCTTCATGAATCCGGCTTTTTTCCTCTTCGATCACTATGAAGCAGAAGAAACCGGAGACATTCGGGTGCGTTATCGGCTGCCCTATTCCGATTTAAAGTCGCTGGACCGGGACACGCTTTCCGATCATCTCGAAGCCCAGGTCAGCCTGGAATTTAGTCATAGCCTGGAGGAACAAATTGGCGGACAATGTGACGCCGGCTTTGCTATTCGCGGGTTTTACGAGGATAACTGGGATGATGAATCCACCATCCTGAACCCATGGATGCCGATGTTTGCGGCCACCTGCGCCATCAAAATCTAAAGTCGTCGGGACTAGCCAGAGCTAATTTAATAGGGTACACTCGGCGACCTAACAGGGTACAATTACTGATTAAACAGGGTAGGGTTAGCGAGAATATGAAGAAAAAAAGCAGCTCCAGCATCGGTCCAAAGGTAGGCATCATCATGGGGAGTAACTCGGATTGGCCGACCATGGAAAAGGCTGCCCAGGTGCTGAAGGATTTTGGGGTGGAGTATGAAGCGCTGGTTGTGAGTGCCCACCGCACCCCGGAAAAAATGTTTTCCTACGCAAAGGATGCCCGGTCGCGGGGTTTAAAAACGATCATCGCTGGAGCGGGGGGAGCGGCCCATCTTCCCGGAATGGTGTCAGCCCTCACGACTCTCCCCATCTTGGCGGTCCCGATTCAATCGCGGGTTCTCAATGGGGTGGATTCACTCCTTTCCATCGTGCAAATGCCTGCGGGCATACCAACCGCCACCTTTGCGATCGGTGAAGCTGGGGCGACCAATGCCGGTCTTTTCGCAATTTCGCTGCTCGCTCTGGAGGATTCCGAGCTGGCCGGAAAACTCAGCGCCTATCGCGAAGGGTTAAAGGCGAAGGTTGAAGCCATGGAACTTTCCTAAAAGCTTTTTATAGACATGTCATTATTGCCCAATCAAACAACTATTGGAGTTCTCGGCGGCGGCCAGCTTGGTCGCATGTTTGCCATGGAAGCCCGTCGCATGGGTTATTACGTCATTCAGTGGGTCGGCGGCCCCTGTTCCGGCCCGGCCAGATTGTCCGACCGGACGATTGAGGAACCCTTTGACTGCCCCAAAACTCTTGAGGGCTTTCTCCAGGCGGTCGATGTGGTTACCGTTGAGTTTGAAAACATACCCTCCAGTTTGCTTCGGGCTGTTGAGGAAAAGCGCCCACTTTATCCAGGCGCTTTTGCGGTTGAAACTACCCAGCATCGGGAAAGGGAAAAGTGTTTTCTGAGAGCTAACCAATTTCCCTGTGCGGCTTTTGCGGTGATCACGAGTGCGGCGGAGTTGCGGCAGGCCAACCAAAAGTTGCCAGGCCATAAACGGGTTCTGAAAACTGCGGAATTCGGGTACGATGGGAAAGGCCAGATCGGAATTGGTAAAAATGCTGACGCCGATCAAGTCTGGGAGCGCTTCAACTCACCCCGGGCAGTGTTGGAACAGAAGATCGAACTGGCGGGAGAATTTTCCGTGCTGGTGGCTCGGAATGTTTCGGGAGATACCGTGGTTTACGACCCGTCAGAGAATATCCACACCGATCACATCCTTGATTTCTCGATTATTCCGGCACGTTTTCCCGAAAAGATTTTGGAGGAAGCGAAAGAGATCGCCATCGGAATTTGCACTGCGCTAAAATACGTGGGCCTCCTCGGGGTCGAGTTTTTCCTGTCCAAGGAAGGCCAGATTCTAGTCAATGAAATGGCTCCGCGTCCCCACAACAGTGGACATCACTCAATTGACTCCTGCGTCACCTCGCAGTTCGAACAACAGCTCCGGGCAATCTGCGACCTCCCGCTGGGGTGCCCTGATTTGAAGGGTCCGGCTGTGATGTGGAATATTATTGGTGATATCTGGCCCGCCCAAGGCGAGCCCGACTGGAAAAGTGTTCTAGCTGAACCTGGGGCAAAGCTGCATCTCTATGGCAAACGGGAGCCAAGAATCGGTCGAAAAATGGGTCACATCACTTACATCGGTGAAGATCAGATAGCTCTTCTGGAAAAGGCTAATCGGATCGCTGGGAAACTACGAAGCGGCCCGATGTAGAGATAGAGTGGTGCGGGTTAACATCCAGGTGCGTTGGCAAAGGGTTACGCAGGCAACGGCCAGACCGAGAGCGAGTCCCCACCAGACTCCGATGACTCCCCATTCCATTTTGGCGGAAAGAAGTATCGCTACTGGTATCCCAATCACCCAATAGGCCACAAAACCCAGTAGTGCTGGAACTCGGGTGTCATGCATTCCTCGAAGCATGGCGCTGGAGGCAACCTGGAGACTGTCGAAAATTTGAAAGATCCCTACGACAACCAGGAGTTGGGCCGCTAGGATCACGACTGAATCTGAGTCATTGAAGCAACGCGCCAAAGGTTTTCCAAAAAGCACAAAAACCAGGGCTCCAATGACCGCCCAACCAACCCCAATCATCCATCCGGATACAGCGATGGGCCGGAGGCGGGCGATTTCTTCAGCTCCCGAGGCCGCGCCAATGCGCACACTCAGCGCCATCGCCAGCCCGAGCGGAATCATAAAAGCGGTGGCCGCGCACATCAACGCGATCTGGTGTGCTGCCATGGCATTTTCGCCAAAACGACCGGTCAACAATCCAGCGAGGGAAAAGGCGGTCACTTCGCAAAACATTTGCAGGCTCGCAGGAAATCCAATTCTGAGAAATCGGCGAATCGTCCCGTTTGCTGGTTTTTTCAGCCAGCGGCGGGGCACCCATTCCCGAAGGCTTTTGGATTGTTTAAGCCAAACGAACAAAGCAATCACGATGAGGATACGGGAGATCAAGGTCGCCCAAGCTGCGCCCTCCAGCCCGAGGATGGGGGAGCCGAGATTTCCATAAATTAGAACCCAGTTTAAAAATATGTTTAAAAACACCCCACCCAGGCAGATCCAAAACGCTGGCCAGGGGTGGTCCATTGCATCCGCATGGTTTTTCAGAGCTATCGACATTAGGGCGGGAAGCAATGAAAGCATGATGATTTGGTAGAAAGCGCGGCTGTGAGCCACAACTTCCGGCGGTTGTCCGAATCGGTCCAAAAAGGGGGTGAACAAAAGGGAGATCCCCGCCAAAATCAAACCGAGAACGACCGATACCTGTAAGCCATCCCGGCAACTACTCCGGCCAGCAGCGGTATCTCCGGCCCCCCTGGCGTTGGAAGTGAAGACGGAAACGGAGGTTAACAAGCCGATCCCAAAGACAAAGGGTACATAAAACAATGAATTGGCAAAGGTCAACACCGCCAATTCGGTGACGCCGACTTTCCCAAGCATCACCGTATCGGCCACGCCGATCAGCATCTGGCTCACCTGTCCGATGATCAGAGGCAAAGCAAGCTTCAACGTAATCCCGGATTCCTTGAGCAACGTCATGTTCGCCGACTTAGTCAGATAGGAAACGGCTTTTTCAAGTGACTTGTCGGATCTTTTGGTGTTCCAAACGCGGAGCTACGGTGGGCTTACTTCTTTTGGTGGGGCTTCAGAATTGGCTTCGGAAGAATTCTGAGGCACCACCGGAGCTGAAAAACTGGGCTGTGGAAGAGTTGTGGGATCAATGACATTGGGAGTGACTGGAGGTGGGGTGGCGATGACCTCGCCAGGGTGATTTGCCTTCCATTCCTCAAGCTTTTTGGGAATAATGTCTTCCCATTGATGCAGAGAATGATTGGGACCAACTCCACCCAATTTATCGAGCATCATCTGGCATTTTTGACGCCAGACTGCGTAATCAGGCGGACCGTTGACTTCTTCTCGCGATCCAGGGAAAACCAGATAGGTGACGCCCAAATCGCTCACTGGGCGATTATACGGCGTGGCTTCGGGATTGATTTCGCGAGCCATGCGCAGAGAAGCTTCTCCAAATTTAAAACTCGGTCCAGCATCGCCAACAATGACTGGGTAGAGTTTATCGCCATAGATCACGACCGCGTAATCTCCAATCATGGGACCGAATTTGGTCTCGGCACTTCGGCCCAAAAAGGAAAGCGACATCACAATAAAAGGGTCTGCTTCCGCGATGAGATATGAGCGTGCTTTAATATCTTCAATTTGTTGAGGGAGCGTATCCAGGGTGGTTCGGAGTTTTCGATTCTCTTCGATGCTTAAGCCCTTTACGGCGAAACGTTCTGTGCTGCGTTTAAGTTCTGCCTCCATTCGTTCCAGAAGAGGGTTGGGGCGCCCAGTCCGCTTGGCCCAACCATAACTGGTAAAGGGTTGATAATTGGCGGACATGGAAACGTAATTGTCCAAAAACGGCCAGCGGTCTCCGTCTGAACCATCGGAAACCACGTCCATGTCGCTTTGTATCAGTAGGGCGGTTTGCTGGGTGGCCGGGTTTTCTATTTCCAAAACGGTTTCAGTGTCGAACATATTGTGGACCGAGAGTAGATCACTGAGCCGGGTGACACTTTGTTGGACATTTTCCGTCTTGCGTTCATACAAATTGTGGTAAAAGGGCGACACTTTTCCTTGGGCAATCAGTTGTCCCAGACCAGGCAAAATAGAGGGAAGGTGTGGGTTAATTTTAGCAAGGGCTTCGATTGACTGAGTGGCAGCCGGAATTTTGAGATTCAGGGTCATGGCCAGTTGCATGGCGTCCTCTTGGTTCCGCACAACAGAGGCTGATTCGCCAGGAATAACAGACACTGAGTTTGCGATTTGGATTCCGTTCCAGAGCTTCGCCGTGTCGATCTTCTGCCATGAAACGAAACTGGATGGCATGGGAGGGAGCACTTCGACTTTAACGGTTTTTTCTACGACCTTTTCAATCGGTACCTCAATCTTGACGACTTTTTCCACGACTTTGATATCGGGTTGTGGCGATGGGATGTTAAGAATTTTTGAAATAAATTGAAAGGCTTCCACTTTTAACTTTTGGCCGATATTCAATTGATCGATCAAAAAAATTGCTATGAGAACTGCCGTAAGTCCAAATAAGCCGATGGCGAGAAAGAATTTGAGACAGCCTGTTTTAGTTTTGGCTGCTTTTCCGCTTTTTAGACGATCACTTGACTTGGTATGTGGTGTTGTTTCGCCCATAATTAAGTCTTCAAAACGCTTCAACGATAACGGTAGTTGGCAATCAATCAACAAAACGAGGCTGAGCTTTGCGATTTACAACGCATTACTTTTCAGTTGGAGCCGTTCCTTTTTTAATCGCCAAATCTATAGATTTCACAAAGACTTGATCTGCTTCCGAGAGTTGATCCAGGGGAAATTCGTTATTAGTTTTAGCACCCGTCCTGCGAAGAAGAATTTTTCCTTCCTTTATGACGATAACCGGACCCGATTTTCCTGGTTCCGGGGCCTGAAATGCAACAAGTCTCCCTTTCATTTTGCGGTTGGAGACATCCAACCACTCTCTTTCGGCGCTGACAAATGTGGTGTATGAGACGATAACTTCTTTTTCCGTGGACGAAGGTTTGGCAGTGGAACCTGTGCCGGTGATGGTCCGCTCCATTAAGCGGGATCTCGCTTCGGTAGCAGGATCTAGTGCTGTGAGAATGGAAACCAGAAAAATGGCATGACTAAAAACGAAGAAAGCTGACTTCATGAAGTCAGCTTACTACAAATTTTTCGAAACGTTAAAACGAAATGATCAGGCGGCAGATACTGCCTTGAGTCGCGCTGCGCTACGGCTTTTCAAACGGCTCACCGTATTCTTGTGGATCACATTGCTCTTGGCGGCACGCTCTGCCACTGATACAAATGAATTGTAAGCTTCTTGAGCTTTAGCAGAATCGCCAGATTCGACTGCAGCTAGGAAACGCTTCCGGAAAGTCCGGATCCGGCTTTTGATGATACGATTTCTTTGAGTTGCCGCCAAAGTTTGACGGTTCCGTTTTTTTGCTGAAGCGTTATTTGCCATAAATTAGTTCGAGATAAACCTTTGTTTCGAAGGCGCGGAATTTAATCTAAGTGGACAACTCGTCAAGTATTTCTAAAGTTTTGGCTCGATATTGAAGTAAGAAATTTCGAATCCACCGCAGCTGAGGATTTGATCCGCAGCCAGATCCCGCACCAACCCTGTCCCAATCGTTTGGCCTTGTTTGGGCAATTGGAAAAACTCTGGAACCTGTCTCTCAGCAATCGGATTGGTCAGTTCTTCAACTTGCTTCAAATCGGAGTTTGAATTGCCGGACCAAAGTTTTCGGTTGACGATCTCAACAGAGGCCCCCCAACCGATTCTTTCGTAGAGTTCGATAACATCTCGGGACTTCATCCGAACACAGCCATAGCTTGATTCGGTGCCGATCTCATTTTCTGCAGCCGTTCCATGAATATAAATACAACGGGAGTAGGCGTTCTTGTTTCGAGGTTCAAGTCCATGAAGCCAGAGAATCCGGGAAACAATAGGGTCCCGCCCAGGAGAGTTGGGTTTGATCACTTCCCCAGTCCACTGTCGGCTTTTGAAGACAGCTCCCAATGGCTTTCCGTCACCGATTTTTTCGGCAACCAGCAATTTTCCGACCGGGGTTTTATAGCTCCCCTTATCATCTCCCAGTCCAAATCTGGAGGTTGAGACCGGGTAGGTCTTGACCATTTTTCCATGATGATAAACTGCCATCTTTTGTTCTGGCACGGATACCTCCATCGAGTAGGCGTTATCTTGGTGAGCCCCTGTTTTGACGGTGCAACTGCAAAGGAAAGTTAGGCAGGTGGCAAATACCAATAGGCAGGCGGCGGATAAACATGATTGGTTGTCAGTATTCATGGGTAATCAGCTTCTCATGGACGAAGCGAACCGAATTTTATTAGTTTTCCGGTTGAGAAATCTAAGTTTTTTGTTTGGCACTTCTTTGAGTGGACGGTTGCATTTTCGCTAAGATAACTTAGGGATCTCTTTAGGTTCTACCAAATCTCATATCCAATCGTTTTAAAGACGAACTGCGACAGTACATGAATAAGCATTTTCTTCAGGTCATCTTTTACATGATTTCTGGTGTGTCGATGGCTTATGCCCAGGAAATTCCCGACGAATTGCTAGATGATGAGCATGTGCGGGAAGAGTTTGGGATCAATCAGTTTACCACGCCCTCTATCAGAAAGATTTTTGACGATCTAAAGTCTCTCAGGCCACTCCCGTATGAAGAACTGAAAAGAGTTGTTCCCAAAGAGACTGGCACAGATCGAACCATGGTCGCGATCACCTTGGGATTTCTGATTGCTGATGGTTTTTTTGCGGTTGAAGCCGAGCAGTTTCTGGATTTAGAGCCAGTGGGACTTTCACTGTTGAATCATGCGAAAGCGATTGGAGTTGGCGAAAGAATCAAGAGCCACACCAAGTCTTTGTTGGATCAGCAAAATTTGAAGGACTGGAATAATCTGAAAGCTCAACTTGCCAAGACTCAGAAAGATGTCGAACGGGAGATGGTACTCATTCGAGATGTCGATTTAGCTCATTTTATTGCTTTGGGGGGGTGGTTGAGGGCTTTTGAAATCGGATGTGCAGCGTCTCTTGATCCTTTCGATGCAACAAAGGCTGCTGTGATCGCCAAACCTGAGATTGTCGAGTATTTCGTATTGAATCTCGAAACTCTGGTGGAACGGAGTGAAAAGAGTGAAACTATCAATAAAGTGGTCGCTGCTCTAAAGGAAATCCAAACAACCATCACTTTACCTGATCAAGAAATACTTAAAGAAGTAGATGTAAGGAAGCTGCAGTCAACTATTTCACCAATTGTCGACATATTATACGGGAAAAAGGAATTGCCTTAGTGTTTTGAAAATTCTTCATATCTTTATTTCGAAAGAACATAATTATTTCGGGCATCATAATCTGCCACCAGGCACCTCGGAAATTGTTGAAATCACAGAGGCTAAACTGGTTGAAGGAAAGGGGATTGAAGGGGATCGTTTTTTTGGCTACAAAGAGGGTTATAAGGGGCAGGTCACTTTTTTCGAGTACGAAACTTTTTTGGATCTGCAGGAGCGTTTTGGAGTTTTTGATCGCGGACCTGATGCACTCCGTCGCAATATTATCGTGAAAGGAGGAGACCTCAACTCTTTGATAGGGGAAGAATTTGAGATTCAAGGGATCCGCTTCCAAGGAACTGAAGAAGCAAGGCCTTGTTACTGGATGGACTCGGCCCTTTGTAAAGGGGCGGAGAAATTTCTGGATGGCCGGGGCGGAATCAGAGCCAGGGTTTTATCCAGCGGTGTATTAAGATCGAATATCTAAGGTTCAGTCCGCTACGGCATGGTTATGGGTAATATCTTTTCAGAGATGGTGGCTTGACGCTTGTTATGCTGCCCCCCTTGTGAGGTCATCACTTTGAATGCCTCAAGAGGATGGGGAGGCTCGCCTCTCAATTGATTGGGAAATTTGCAGGCTGTTGAATAAAATCGAATCGGGAATCGTCTCTTTGACACAACCAAATAGAACTGAATTTGAAAACTCTATGATAAATTGCCCAGGAAACTCAATCCAGATTGTCATCGCAGCAGTAATTGGTTTGAGTTTCTCAGGAGGTGGTCTTAGAGCCGAGCGTAAAATTCTTCAATCCTCAACAGAAGTTGCGCGTGAACTAAGCCGCAACGTGTATGAGATCGATAATCTGGCCGATCAAATGGCAATTAAATATGACTGGGAACTTCGATATAACAACGGTTGTAGGGATTCAGTTTTACTTTACCGCCATTTACAGAAACACAGCATTCTGACTAAAGATCTCGTTCGAGCGTTCCGGGTGGGGAGCGGAGTCAATTTTCATAAACTTGCTTCTCAAGTCCGGGAATCTCTTTGTCTCATTGAAAACCTTCAAAAGCGAGCAAGAGTTAGTCAGGGCGTATCCCGACTGATTGGCGAGGCGACCCAAAAAGCTGCCTTTATCTTTGAAAATTCTAACTCTTTCCAGCCTGAACAGGCCTACCCGCGACTCAAGGAAGTGTCGGTGAACCAAACGGTTAAAGATGACACGCCCGGGTAATTTGGAAAAAAGTTGGCCCTGCCCTATTCACCAGGCGCAAAACCAAACTACAAACCTGCCCTGGTTGGTACCCGGGGCAGGTTTTTTGCAACCTATCTAATTTGAATCTGTCATAAAGTTTCGTCCCATTCGTCTGACTCAAAAAAGGAAATTCCGTAAATTATTAATGAAAAAATCGATTTCAAAGATCCTGGCAGCTTTCGTCGCAATGACGGTGACGTTCTCCATATCCGATTCTCAGGCACAGGGAACCTACTATTACCCCGAGGCAACCACTTCCATCCATCAATCAGGATATTGTTCCGACGGAAACCTGGGACAATCGATTCTTACTCTCGATCAGTATGGCGATCAAATGTCTTATTTATACGCTATGGAAGTCCGCAACTACTGCGGCTGTTCAAATGCTACTGCCCTACTTTCGGAGATGCGGCGCTACAATACGTGCACCAATAATTTGATTGCTGCCTATCAGGGGACTTGTCCTCGATCTTTCCAAAATGCAGCCTGCAACGTTCAGGATTCTTTGATGCGGGTACAGACTCTTCGTAATCGCGCCCGGGTCAGCCCACAAGTTTGTGCGTTGATCACGCATTCATGCCCTCTTTCCTCATACATTCACTGCAATCGCGGCAGCTTTCACCCGGTGATCGTTCCCCAATCTCCGATTTACCATCCTTACCCTCAACACTCGGCTTGTTCGCCAACTGCTCCAATTCTAATTGAACGCAGTCATCAGTCCTACAACAATCGTCCCGGAATAGATGTGAGGTCTGCCATTTTCGGAGCCGTGGCTGGTCGAGTGATTCATGGTATCATTCACCGTCATTAGACCTCGGAATTAATTTATTCGGCTAACCTATGAACGTTCGCCAGATTCCCATTTGAGGTGGATATTCCGTTTTTATCGGGTCATTCTTGCACGGTACTCTGGAATCGTATTCATGGGAGGTCGCTCTTTTTCTTCGAGTTCAATCAAGATCTGTTCAATCATCTTTCCCTCAGCCTGACATTGCCGCAGGCAGTTCTCCAATTCTGGAAGCCTGTCTACCATGCCCAGGCTCTTGATCCGGTTCAGAAAACTCTGCAAAATTCCGAAAGACATTTTTCCCAGGGCATCCAGATTTTGCGGTTGATGGATCCGGCTTTCTAAATCAACTTGGGCAAAGGCGGAAAGCCCTCTTTTTGTATAAACATCAATCAGATGGGAAGTTTCGACTCCATAGCCGATAGGAAAGGGGATCTCTTCCAAAACCTCTCGCCGCACTGCATATT
>JBGSJM010000071.1:0-13234 GCA_041742015.1 Verrucomicrobiales bacterium
TAAAATCCACCATTGCCTTTTTGTGTATCTTCTGTTCCATCATCAATCCAAACCTCTCCCTTTTTTCCATCTTAAAGCGGTGAAGCGGGGACAGACAAATAGTTGTGAAGCATTGGCCCATTTTGTTTAGATTGTTTGAAATTCGGTGTTCAACCAGCAATTGGATTGAGTTTAATCCGAAAATCAGATGCCATCAACATCCTGCATGGCTGGGTCGTCCCGATTTGGAACGAAAACACCCTGGTTGCTGCTTCTTTTTGGAAACAACGGGCTAAAATTGAACGCCGTTCGGCCTGCAAGCCGTCGGCAGCGGCTTCACCTACCAGGTTTTCACCTTAGGGATGGGGTAAACTGAGCCCCCTTCCTGTTTTATCCCTGATTCATTGACTCTGCAAATCACGAAGCACCCGCAGCTCTCCCCAGTGCCCGCCACGCATTTGCCGGGCTCCGCTGGTGCGCCGCTTGCCAAAGAGATCACGGTTTGCAGCAAAGATTTGATCAACAAAAGCAGCACTGCCAAAGACAGCTCCATCGGTCAGATAACGCACCCGACAGCGCAGCTTTTCGGCCAGACTGACCTGGCCACCGCGGGCGGACTCCTTTTCCACTTCCTCCCGGCTGAAGCCTTTGCGACCGGGCTCACCGGTGGCGGGATCAGCCGAGACCGCTTCCCCTTCCTGATAAAGCCACCAGCGATACAGGGCACCGGTTTCCTGCCAGCGGGTTTCGAAATCGGCGCCGGAGATGCGCGGGCTGTAGTCGAGGATTCGGCCCAGCCCGGCGCGGGCGGCTGGGTCGCCTCCCATCGCCGCTCCGTAACCCGACCAGCGGTAGTCTTCCGGCCGACTTACGATTCCGGCCCGGACCGGGTTCAGGTCGATGTATGCCGCCATCGTCATGAGCGCCTCCTCGTCTCCTTCCACCAGGACACTCTTAAACCGTCCTTCCCACAGGGTTCCGGTGCGGTGGTTGCGCCGGTTATACCACTGGCTGATGCGCTGTTTCAGCTCCTGCATGAACTTCGACACATCCCCCATGCGGTGGGCATAACGATCCAGAATCCGCTGGATCCAGGGTTGATCATCAGCCTCTTCAGCCCGTTGAAATTCCTGTTCCAGATCCTTGATGGTATTTGCGTCGTAGAGAAACCTGGCCCGGCGCAGCAACTCCGCCTTTGTCAAAGCGGGAAGGGTGGCTTGGTCGGGCTGTTCGATGAGCAGATGAATATGATTGCCCATCACACAAAAGGTGACCACATCAAGCCCGGTAAAGCCAGACAATTGCCGAACCAGTTGGCAAAAATGCTCTTTCTCGTGGTCTTCAAAGATAAATCGCCGATCCACGATCCTCGAAATCGTGTGGACGAAATAGGTTCCTTCTCCTCTCAAACGTGGCTGCCTCATGTTTGGAAGGACAGTGTTATTAAAATCACTTTCGAGCAAGGGGAAATTCACTAAACTTTGTCTTTCGCCGGACTGCTTACTTGATTGTCAAAGGTTATTGATATTTAGCTGTTGACTGCAAATACTTTGTCTGTCCCGACTTCCTACGCACGACTAAGAGATGGAAATGATTGCCCATCACACAATAGGCGACCACATCAAGCCCGGTGAACCTGGACAACCGCCGAACCAGCTCGCAAAAATACTCTTTCTCGTCGTCCTCAAAGATAAATCGGCGATCCACGATTCTCGAAATCGCGTGAACAAAATAGGTTCCTTCTCCTCTCAAGCGTGACTGTCCATGTTTGAAAGAACAGTGTTATTAAAGTCACTTTCTAGCAAGCGAGAATTTCAAAAACTTTCATAGGGCAAGGGATAATAATCCGCTTTGATCATCAGTTTTTATGGATATTTAACTGTTGACGGCAAATACTTTGTCTGTCCCTGGGACCCTGTTCTGAGGCTCTGCCGATCCGGGCCTTTTAACTATCAACAATCAACTAAATACCATCAACTCCCAGGGGCGGTGACAATCAACGGCGTGGGTAGGCTTTGTTGGTTACGTTGAGAATCGCGGTCTCGGTTTCGGAATAGCGACAGCAGAGGGGTTCATAGCCGAGAAGCTTCTTAAATTTCATATTTGAAAAGCGGTTGGCACACAACGCGCTATGGTTGGCTTGTATCGTTCTAATTTTTCATGCGCTTGGCATGGTGGTATGCAACGCGCTATGGTTGGCTTGTAGGTTCAAATCATTTTTTATCAACTGTATACCGACCTTCGCTCAAGGATGTTGGTTCAAGTGGAAGCGTAGTCCCAAAGGTTCTTTCACCGTGAACATAGAATTCTATATGAAGCACTTCTAATTTCGCATCCCGCTTAACATTATAACCGTGAAGAATCTTGTTTCCGTCTTTAATATAGTAAGATTGCAATTCCTCCAATGAATCGCTTGTAGTAAAAACGCTGCTTGACGTGATTAACGTCTTTTTCACCGAAAAAGGCAAACCGCTTTCCTGACTTATTCCTTCTGGATAAATGACCCCATTTAGCCCAATTACCGCCAAGATATTTACTAAATATTTTCTAGTTGTATTCATAACATTCCGGGAGGTGTTTTGCACCCCTTTTCAATCATTTGTAGATAAGATTCTGCCATAAGTTCCCCGGCGGTCTCTATCGCTCGAATTCCGCCACTAAGCTGGTTGTTATCTTTTCCATATTCAGAGATATCAAACTCGCCGTTCTCAATGTAAGCTTCTCCTTGATGTTTTTTATGAATGGCAAGTGCATATGTTCTATGGAGATCAATACAGTCTTTACATTTATCAGTGAAACCATCATATTGATCTAATTGTGTTTTCATTTTATTCCACCAATTTTTGAAAATTTCCACATGCACCCTCTCATGAGTGATTGTTGATTGGATCGCCGTCGGTGTTTGTAGGGCTACTGAATTGTACCAAGCCATAATCCCTAAGGCACCATCAACTTTAAGAGTAAACTTGTTAACCGAAATTTGCGGAGCCCAAGTTGGAACTGTTCTCCCAAGTTGGTTTACATCCCATCCTGTTGACGACGGGCGAACAGGAAATGTGCTCGAAGAATGAGTGAATTCAGTGATTGCTAGACCATATTTATCTATGTTTAAGATTGGGGTATTCCCCACAAACCCATACAAATTCACCCCGCCTTGCTCCCCGATAGGATCCAACGACGTCCATCTTCCAGTCTCCAGACTGTAGTCCCGTAAACCGTAATTATAACACCCCGTCTCTTTATCCAGGGGCTTTGTCGAAAAGCGCCACTCGTTTTCCGCTGCCTTGGGTCCGGCCATATCCACAGTCCGCCCAAACCCATCATATTGATACGCGGCTAAAAATTCTCCTTTGGGACTGATCATTTGTCCGATGTTTCCGTTGGCATCGTAACATGGGAACATCACACTGTCTTCCTGATTTTGCGCTTTTTTGGTGATCGCAAGCTGGCCGCCGACACCGCCGACGCCCTGCAATTTGCCGCTGAGATCGCGGCCCCAGGTGTAGGTGCGCTTCGCAGACTTTAGGCTGGAGGCTGCAGCCTTTAGGGAAGAGGCTTCGCGCTCTTGTTCTTGCTCGATTTCGGCTATGACATTCCAGCCATCGTAAAGGTAGGTGGTGGTTTTTACGCTGGTTGGGGTGCTGTGCCTGCGAGTGGTCTTGCGCCCCTGGTAATCATACGCATTTTCCACCGTGTAAGAGCCGTCTTTGGCTTCCACTTTTACCATGCGGTTTTCGGCATTCCAGGTGTAGTGGTTTCGCTGGTCATCGAGCAAGTTGCCATCGGGGTCGTGGGTGGGGTTTTCGGGATCTTGCTCGCTGCGCTTCAGTTTGGTGTATTGGTTGAGGGCGTTGCTTTCGTAGAGGACGTCCGTTTTTTCACCGCCGGTTTCGGTGCGGAAATGAGTGCGGTTGCCGATTGAATCGTACGCGTAGGTTTGGGCGAATTGTGGCGGGGGCTTTGGCAGGGCATCTGGCCGGGGTTGTCCGGCGGTTGGAAGCACGCCGCCACTTTGCTTCACGCCATCGAGCAGCTTTGTGATATCATAGACAGTGACTTCGCTGCGGTCATTGTAGGCGACTTGCACGGTGTTCTGGCCGTAAAGTTGCAGCATGTCGAAGGCACTGCCGCGTTGGTTGATTTGGGTCCGGCGACCAAGGATGTCGTTTTCGTACCCGTAAGAGGAAATCACGCCCTGGTTCTGGACGTTGAGGTTTTTCACCGAGGTGATGAGGTTGCGGTGGGGTTCGTATTCATACTCCACTTTGTGCGCGGGTCCCTGAAGGCTGCTCAGCAACGCTGGGTTTTGAGGGTCATACGTGTAGCTAAAAGTTCCGGCGGGGGATTCCACTTTGGCTAACTGGCCGCGAATATCCCACTCGTAGCTGACCTGGTGATTGAGGTCGGTGCCATCCAGCCCGGTGAGAGTGACTTGTTTGGGCTGATCTGGCGTGCCGCCACCAGCACATTGAGCGCAGAATTCGTCATAGTAAGTGCGGGTGATCTGGTAGCGAAGTGGTAGAGCTTCGCCAGGCTGCTTGACGGAGACGGTTTCGCTGAGGATCTGGCCTTTGATGTTGTAGGTGAACTCACGGGTGCCGGTGGAGTCGGTGACTTTGGTGAGGCGCTGGGAATCGTCGTAAACGTAAGTGATCTCCGTGCCATCGCTGTAGGATGCTTTCGTCGGGAGGTTGGTGACCGGATCATGGGAGTAGCTGGTGGTGATCCTTGGATTGTCATCGGGCTTGGGGCTGATGGGCTTCGCGGGCGGGTTAGAAACCCGCTCTCCGTTTGCGACTTGGCTGCGCGCCCACTTTCTTTCGGCGAGTTGCCCGGTTTTGTCATACGCATACTCGGGGCCGGTGCCGTCGGCGTAGCTCTTTTTGAGCAGGCTGCCGGTGGCTTCGTGGAAGGTCCAGGTGGTGCGGGCACCCTCGTTTTCCTTCAGGCCGGGCTGGCCATCCGGGGTCAGGTGGAAGGTGCGCATCCCGATTCGCTCGCCGTATTCGTTGTACTCATACGCGATGGGATACTGGGTGTCTCCCCAGATCCCGACCTGCTGGCCGCGCAGGTTGTAGGCGAAGCGCTGGGTTTTGCCGGCAGGGTTGAGCACCGCACTGACCTGACCGGCGTGTTTCTGCTCCGCTGGGTAATACTCCACCTGGGTGCGGCGGTTTTGGGGATCGATCTCGGCGATGACCCGCCCGGTTTTGGGATCATACTCCGTGCGGGAGATACCAGTGCGCGGATCTGTCGTGGAGATTCGGCGATCAAGTGCATCGTACTCAAAAGAGGCGGTGAGTTTTGGCTGGGCACTGCCGGGGACCAGCTCAGCGGTGGACATGACCTTCCCCGCCCGGGTCACGGTGATTTTGACAAAGGCCTCGGCACTGCGCTGGATGCCAAAGGTGGCGCTGGTCTCGCGATGGCGATAGGTCTGCTGGATATTCGGCAGCATTTTCCCATCTTTACCGGGGATTAGATGGATAAATTCGCTGACGAGGACGCTGTCCGCAAAGTCCGGATCCGCGATGGTCTTTGCAGTGGGTTTGCCACCCAGATTTGAAACGAGCTGTCGCCTTTCCCCGGTCTGGTAGCGTTTGCCATTTAACTCCGCCGGGTAAGTCCAGGTTTTTTGGACCAGGTACCAGCGCTCCCCGATCAATTGGTGGCGGGTTTCGGTGGTGGTTAACTGATCTTTGCCCCCTACATCCAGCCGACCGTTTCCATCGATATCCTGGCCGCTGAGGAGGCGTTCGCCGGTGGCGGGGTCGTATTGATAAAGGGTGGTGGCACCGATCACACCGGTCTGGTGCGGCACGTCATCACTCCGGCCATCTTTGGGCAGCCGACTCCAGGACTGGCCGACGGCGGTGATCCGCCCCTGCAAATCATACGCCTGCAAAGAGGCGAGCACGATGCCCTCCTCAATGGAGGGGCTCTCCGATCGGATCGTGCGATCCAGCGGATCACTAAAAGTCCGGGACCAGCGCGGGCCGCCGGGCTTGGCGGTGGCGACCTCGCTCCAGCGGCTCGCCGTGCCCGGCTCAACCCCGTAGTCGTAGTGCTGGGCGACCACAGCGGTGCCGTGGAACGCTTTGGGGCGGCCATCCGCATACCTATCCTCGACCTGGGTAGCGTGGGTCGGGAGGATTTGGATGGTACGGCGCTTGGCGGTGTCGTATTGGTAAATGGTGGTGAGCTGGTCCGTCCCGGTTTGGGAGATGATGCGGTCAAAGCCATCGTATTTTGAGGTGGTGGTTAACTCCAGTTCCCCCGAGACCTGGGTGGTTTCGATGAGATTGCCAAGGGGATCGTAACGGTAGTGGGTGACCACCTGGGGCTGGCCGGGGGCGGTGCGAATCCGCGCTTTGACGCGGTTGAGCGGATCATAGGAAAGGGAGGTGACCATGCCATCCACATCGCGCTGCCATTCCAGCTTGTTACAACAGTCGTTGTAGCGGTATTCGGCGGTGATCCCGGTGTTATCCCGGATGAGGGTGTTCCGCCCCCGTTCATCGTAAACGTAACCCGTCCAGTTGAGCGGTTTCCACTCGTTGGCACCATCCGCCGCTTTTGCGGCGAGGATAAAATTCTGCCGGAGCAGGTCCTGTTTGTGGGAATTGCTCACAGTGATTTCTTTGGTGGTTTTCCCGACCAGGCCATCTTGAGCCCCGGCAGGCACCTCCATCGTGGTGGTTTCGATGAAACCAGCTCCGCGCCGCGCTTCGAATACGCCGAGCTGGCCATCCAGGCTGAGGTAATCTCCCTCAACCCGGGAATACAGGATTACCGTGCCATCCGGGTTCATTTTCCGGGCTGGTTTGTCCGAATTGGGATCCGCCTCCCGGTTGGGGTAATAATAAAGCACGGTGCGTTGATTGGTTTTGTCACCGTAGCCGGCGGCGAGAGCGGTGACGTTTTCCTCCACTTCCACCCGGCCTTCCCCGGCGATCGCAGTTGCGCTTTGATAGGTCTTGGCCACGGTCACCCCCAGGATGGTGGTCTTTACCTCCATGACTTTGGCACCGGGGTAATAGAGAGGCTCACCCGGGTTTAGGAAACGGGCCGAATACCAGGTGGCTTTGGCTTCATTTGGATTGCTGGTGAGGGGAGTGTCTTTCCACGGCTCAATCGTGCATTCCTCCCGGCCCTGCACATCGTAGCGGAAATACTTCCAGGAACCATCGGGATTTTGGATGCTTTTCATTCTGCCGTAATAAGCGCCATCTCGCTCCTTGTTGTTGTAATAAGCGTAGGTGGTGCGCTGCACTTCACCAGCCGACTCCACCTCATCCGCAATCGGGTAGCGGCCAAAATCGGTTTGTTTGAGGAACCGGCGACTGGTTTTGAGCAGATTGCCGGCGGTGTCCCGGTACTCGCGAACGTTGGTGACATCCCTGGTGACCGGATCAGCTACATCGTAAACGAGCTGCACCAAATCCGAACCGACCTGGGTGTAGGACCAGCCTTGTTTCTCCTGATTAAAACGGTATTGGAAGTCGCGGGATTTGTCACCAAATTTGTCCGAGAAATCAACCGATCCAAATCCTTCCGCCCCTTGCGGTCTGGAAAGCGTGAAAAAGCGCTGGGGCTTAAGCTGGGTCAGGTTGACAAAGCCGTCGTTATCCTGTTCCAGTTTTTCGGGGCGCAGGTAGATCCCCAGGGTAAATGAGGTGGGAGAGGTTTGAATGATCTCGGTGATCCGATTATCCGCGATGATCTGGCGAATCGAGTAATCCGGATTTCGCAGGACGATGCCACCACCAAAATCGCTTTCCGAGAACTTCAATGCGGTGCTCGAATAGATTAGGCGACTTGGTTTTTCCTGGTGGTAAATCAATGACCCGATTGATTTCCCCTGTTTGTTCACCCCAATCCGGACCCGAAGCCGGACAGAGCATACCGTTGGGATGATTTGACATTGATCCTGTGGGGAACCCTCACTCTCGGTCGGGCAGGTGGGACAATAATCATCCTCCTCTGTCTCACAGGGGGTTTTGATACACGTACCACTTTCTGTTACAATGCTGGCTTCATAAATTTTACACGGAGGAACGGTATTGCTGTCCGGGGTGCGTGCATATCTCCCCAATCCCGGGCAGTGGCTTGGATCGTCGGATTCCGTTTCATCTGGAACCGCCGTCCAGGTGCCTGATCCCCACGTCTTCCAGCCTACGTTGGCGGCGTTACATTCCGGCTGATCAGTGGACCAGTCGGCAGGCTTGGTTTGATCGCACGTCCTGGGTGAGGTAGTTGAAGACTGCAAATCCTCCCAATGATAGGTGTAGGTCGTTTCCGACTGGGAAAACTCAAAGGCAAATGCAAACAAGAAGAAATGAACAGCGATTTGGTGTAACTTTTTCATGGTGGTGAGGCTAAAACTGATTGGCAGCGGCAATCGCGGTGATCCGCTTTCCTTTTTTAAATTTTCCATTGGGTTCAAAAGCGAGTTCGTAGTAGCGCGTCTCTCCATTCATATGATCCTTTTCGATCATGAGCGCGGTATGATTTTGGGGCTGATAAACGTAGGAAGTTTCAGTGACCAACGTTTTCCCATCACCTGCGGTGATCTTCAAAGAGCGCATCCGCTCAAGATCATCGTATGTGTAGGTATGGGTGGTTTGATCCAGGAGTCGTTTTTTAACAAGCCGTCCCTTGGTATCGAGCGTTTTTTCGATGACCAATTCAGCGGTTATCGACTCGTCTGGGGCGTTTAAGAAACCAAATTTTCGATCCGTGACTCCGGGGATTTTTACGCTTTCAACCTTTGAACCATCCTCCAGGTAACTGTAATGCTGTTCAAATCGGGTGCCGGCCCGATAATAAAGCAGCCGGGATTGGGGGTCCCATTTCGCGAGAATGGCCGCTTCGCCATTGACGGTGGTTTCCGTGTGGTTACCCAACGGATCGAAGGAATATTTGATGGTTGAGTAGGTTTCCAGATCAACCAGCGGGTCGCTGTGAAAAGTCACCTCCCGTTCCGGGGTAAGACACTCTTCCACTTTGCCTTCAACAAATGATCGATACATAAACGGCGATCCAAGCCACTGGCGCTCAATCAGAGTGCCATGCTTGTCATAGGTGTTTTTCATGACGAGGATATACTTCTCCCCCACCAGCCTGTCGATATGAGAGATAAAACGATGGGTGACCGAATCATCCGCGATACGATGGATCCGGTGGGTGACGCCGGAGGCATCTGTCGCAATGGTGATGCCTTTGCCAACATCGGACTGGCGGGAAAGCGATTTGCCGGTGGCAGTTTCCATTTCCACGATGGTGGATTGATCGTCTGCCTGACGGACCTTGTAGCGATTTAGTCCGTCACTGACCAGTTGTTTCTTGTCCAGGGTCCAGTCAAATCGCCGGATGACTCCATCAAACTCCGTGATTTCCAGCGCATCGGGGATCAGGCGCCAGGTCATGGTGCGGGTTTCCCGCTTATCAGTCAGGGAAACCTTCATCACCCGCGCTGGTGGTGAGGTGTGATCGTATGAAAAATCAAGAGTCTCATCCGGAAGAATCAACTGGCGAGCAATGGTGCGGTCTTCATTCCAGATCACTTTAAGGGAATCAGCGGCATCGGGATTGGTTTGAGCTATTCTATCCAGTTTTCCATCCACGCCCCGGTGCCAGGTGATCAGGATGCCGGAATCAGTGCGCAAGCTGGAAACCTTACCGGTAACAAAACGGAGATCCCAGCCATCTTCTCGGGAAATGGAAATGAGATCGCCAGTGACGACCCCTTTCCAGCTTTTGTTTAAGGTGTAGTAGGTGTTTTCTTCGGTATCGGATTTCTCCAAAAAGAGGACCTTCGCACACAGGAGGGTTGCTTTGAGGTAGCGATTCCCACCGTAGAAATCGGCGGTTGATTCCAGCGGTCCACAGTGCCAGCCATCCCAACCGAATGCAGATTTGGACTCGGCTGCGCTACGGCCAGTCCAAAATTCAAACCGGAGGGGCAGATCAAAACCATCGGAAAACTTGATCTCGCCGTACCGTTGAATGATCCGGAAATACCCATTTTCATCGGCATAACCAAGAACGTTCCGTGGCGGCGTCAAGTCAACCGGAGCAGCCCGTAAAGAGACACTCAAGCCGGAAAGCAGGATGATTAATTGGCAACAAAATCTCATAAATCGTTTTGAATGAATTAAAACTTGGCTGGACCTAGTTACGACATTTGTCATCCTGATTAAACGGCACCGTACTACTGGGATCTTTGGGATTAGTCCCGTTGAGCATTTCCGTGAGATCATTCACACCGTCGCCATCACTATCTCGATTGGAGGAGGTCAAGGCGTCTATCATGTCCTGCCGGTTACCGCCCGAAGTCGGTGGTGGCTCATTCGTCGTTTCCGGATCATTCGGATCGAGTGGATTACTGCCCAACATCACTTCGAGACCATCGCTGAGAGTGTCACCATCGGTGTCGGGATTCGAGTAGGTGGTCCCCCAGAGGTACTCCTCTCCGCGAGTTAGCCAGTCATCGTCGTCGTCAGAATTGCCATCTGCCGGATCCACAGGATTCAGGCCTTGAGCCATTTCGTAGCCATCGGGAAGCAAATCTTCGTCGGTGTCGGGGATTAATGGACTGGTATAGACTTGCTGGGGAGCCTGGTAAGTGTGTTGAGTAACGACGGTTTCATAGATGCTTTCTCCGGTAATTTCATCGTAACCAATATAGTTCTGAGTTTCCTGGGTATCGGTGATCGTTACAGTAACCGTTATGCCGCCAACCTCCTCATAATCGCTAAGACCGTCGCTATCCGTATCGGGATTGGTGGGGTCCGTCCCAAGAAGGTATTCTTCGTAATTGGTAAGAGAATCATAATCAACATCACCGCTTGGAGAACGGTTCCCATACCACCATTCCCACCAATCGGGGAGTAAATCATCGTCCTCGTCGGCGTTGGTGTCGATTCCGATACTGGTAAAGTATTCCTCCCAATAATCGGTGACTCTATTTTGATTCGTGTCGATTATAGACAAGGTCTGATAATTTCGTTCTTTGACAAAATCGGGAAGATCTTTGCTGTTCAAGATGTTTGTGCCAGCGGTATATTCCTCCAAATCAGTGGCGTGATCCCCGTCGCTGTCAAGGGCAGACGCGTCATTGGGAACCAATGGGTCATAGATAGGCTGGTTGGCAACCTCCCACCCGTCTTTTAGTCCATCGTCGTCGGAATCAGGGTCATTGATGCCGGTGCCTGCCAACAACTCTTTACCATTGTCCAGACCATCTTCATCTGGGTCAGCCAGTCCATCAGCACTATTGAGAGGATCGAAACTCATTTCCAATTCCACATTGTCTGCGATACCGTCATTGTCGGAATCAAATAGCATTGGATTGGTTCCCAAATTCTGTTCCACGAAATCGCTCAAATCATCACCATCGGAATCTGCCAATAATGGATTCGTGCCGTTGGCCAGTTCGGGTCCGTCCTCCAGCCCGTCATTATCAGTATCCAGCACCAGTGGATTCGACCCGGCAGCGGCTTCTGCGCCATCGGTGGCACCATCGCCATCGGTGTCGGGCACCAGTGGATTGGTGTTGTTGGCCAGTTCTGCACCGTCCAGCACGCCATCGTTGTCGCTATCTGACAACAATGGATCCGTTCCATTGGCAACTTCTGTGCCATCGAACACGTTATCATTATCGGTATCGGAATCGACCGGGTTGGTCTGAAGAGCGACCTCGGCACTGTCGGAAAGACCGTCATTATCGGAATCAGCCAGATGTGGATTGGTTCCAAGGGAGTATTCCTGAAGGGTGGTCAGGCCATCCGAATCGTGATCGGAATTGCTTTCGTTACTGTAGATGTCCAAGCCTTGATTGATTTCATATTGGTCGGGCAGGCCGTCTCCATCAAAATCCCGGGTTCCGCCGCCGTTATTGCCTGTGAAATCAAGTCCGGCATCACTGACCCTCTGGTCGTTGTTGAATTCAACCAGGTCGTTGGTTCCGTCTCCATCCGTATCGATGGATTGAGGATTTCCGCCACTCCAGTACTCCATCCCATTTTCCAGGCCGTCACCATCTGCATCTTCATAACTGTCCAATGGATTGGTGGGATCAAGGCCGTTGGCGAGTTCCCAGTTATCCGGCAACCAGTCGCCATCAGCATCGGTAATCTTGCTATTGGGGTCAAGAGGGTTGGTGCCGTAACGCCCGACTTCAAGCCCATCGAGCAATCCGTCGCCGTCGGTGTCTGCCCAAGTGGGGTCGGTGCCATAAATGGTATGTTCAGCCAGGTCACTTAACCAGTCGTTGTCAGAATCGGTTCGCCCTGGGTGGGTTCCAAGGGTAAATTCATCCAGGTTGGTAATTCCATCCGCATCGTAATCGGCGGAAGCATCATTGGCAGCGGGATCAAGCCCATTGGCGATTTCCCATACATCGGGCATTCCATCCTGGTCGCCGTCCAATGAATTGATCGTCAATGGATCCGTATTATGCTCAATCTCCCACTGATCAGACAGGGAGTCCCCATCGGAATCTTTGAGGTTGGGGTTGAGGCCATAAAAGATTTCCATTTCATCAGATAATCCATCACCATCGGTGTCGACCCAAAAATGTTGGTTGTTGAGAGGATCAGTTTGATCATAATAGACCTCGTCTCCATCATTCACCCCATCGCCATCTGTATCAGCAAGCAAGGGGTTGGTGCCGAACCTGGCTTCGAGAGAATCGGACAAACCATCATTGTCTGAATCGACCCAAAGATCGGTGTTATCATTGGGGTTGGTTCCGTAAAAATAAACCTCTTCGTAATCGGTTGATCCATCATTGTCGGAATCAGCCAATTGTGGATTTGTGCCAATTTCGATTTCGAAGTAGTTGGGTAAACCGTCATCATCACTGTCTGTGAAATAGTCAATTTCCGGAGTACTCCACCAATCGGTTGGGTTGCTGCCGTTTGCCATTTCAAATCCATCTTTGAACCCGTCTGCGTCGGTATCGGGGTTGTTGGGATCTGTGATGATGTAGAGGTAATCATAAGTGGTATTGGTCGTGTAATTGACCCCATCAAAATATTCGTTTTCGATGGCGATAGAAATCAAGGTCTCAGCTACTTCCTCGAAGTCAGATCTGCCATCCCCGTCGGTATCAGCCAAATCCGGGCGAGTGCGGTAGGTAAACTCTGATCCCAAAGAAAAGCCGTTTGCTCCTCCGAAAGTGGTTGCGCCCAATAGAAGGCCATCGTTGTCTGTGTCACTCTGGGGATCCACGGTAACGCCCTGAGCCGCC
>JBGSJM010000072.1:0-3524 GCA_041742015.1 Verrucomicrobiales bacterium
GGGTTGACTCCATCCGCCCCTGCGGATGGGCCGACTCTGCTGCGCCGGATTTCCTTTGATCTCATCGGGCTGCCTCCCTCACCGAAAAAGATCCGGGAATTTACCGCCGCCTACGAGACAAATCCCGAAGCAACCCTTAAAGCCACGATTGATGAATTTCTGGCATTGCCTCAATTTGGAGAGCGCTGGGGGCGCCATTGGCTGGACGTCGCGAGATTTGCCGAGTCATCCGGCAAAGAAACCAATGCCTCTTTCCCCGATGCGTGGCGGTACCGTGATTGGGTCATTGACGCCTACCAAGCTGACAAACCCTTCGATGAGATGATTGTCGAGCAAATTGCTGGTGATCTATTGGAGAAAGAAGCAGGGAAAAATCCCGGAGATCAAACCATTGCCACCGGTTTCCTGGCAATTGGCGTTAAGGGACTAAATGAAATGAACTCCCGGCAGTTTCGCTTCGACTTGGTTGATGAGCAAATTGATACCACGACTCGTGCCTTTCTCGCCACCACGGCCGCCTGTGCCCGCTGTCATGATCACAAGTTTGATCCCGTGCCCATGTCGGATTATTACGCAATGGCCGGTATTTTTCTGAGTAGCAACACTCACTACGGAACCGTGGAAGGGCTCCAGAATCGGCGGACGTCTGATTTGATAAGCCTTCCAGAGACTTATCACGGCGGTGGTCGCGATCTATCACTGGCTGAAGCGATCGATCAGGAATTCAAGACCGGGCTTTTGAAAGAAAGGCTCGCCCAGATGCAGGGACAGATTCAGCAGGCCCGTCAGAAGGGTGATAATGAAGAAGTTAACCGCCTTCGGCTCGGCGTATTGCCTTTGACCAACCAAATTGGGTTGCGGCAGGGGAGGCTCGCCGCTTATGATGATGACGGGAGACTGCGCCCCATGGCCATGGGGCTTTCTGATCGCAAAGAACCTTTTGATTCCCAGATCCTGATTCGCGGGGAGGAAGACAATAGCACCATAGAACGGGTCGCCCGTGGATTTCTCCAGGTCATCCAGACAGGCGATGAAAAGCAGATTTCCGCCGATCAAAGCGGGCGTCTCCAGCTCGCCAGGTGGATCGCCTCTCCTGAAAACCCGTTAACTGCCCGGGTTTATGTGAATCGGGTCTGGCTCTGGCTTTTCGGCGAAGGCTTGGTCAGCACGGTGGATGACTTCGGGACCATGGGCGAAAAGCCGGTTAATCCGGAATTGCTCGATTACCTCGCCGATCGGTTTCTCAAATTAAATTGGTCCACTAAAGATCTGATTCGCGAAATCATGATGAGCCAAACTTATCACATGAGTTCCGATTTTCGGGAGGATCACTTTCAGAAAGATTCCAATAATCGTCTCCACTGGAGGGCCAACAAACGCAGGCTTGATGCTGAATCCATTCGTGACTCCATCCTCGCCGTCAGTGGCCAGCTTGATTTGAAACGACCGGAGGGTTCCATCGTGTCGGAGCTTGGGCACGGCTTCATCGGCCGCACCATCACCGAAAACCAGCTTAATCAGCCCGTGAAATATCGCTCCGTTTACCTGCCGATTGTGCGGGATCTGTTGCCCGATGCCCTGAATCTCTTCGATTTCGCCGACCCCAGCCTCATCGCCGGGAAGCGCGAGGTGACCACCGTTCCCTCCCAGGCCCTCTTCCTGATGAACTCGGACTTTGCCACGTCCGCCGGGGAGCAGATGGCCCGCTTCCTCCGGGATGATTTAAAGCTCCAGGGAGAAAAGCTGGGGGTCACGGCTTATCTCCTCGCCTTTGGGCGTCCGCCAACTCCCGGCGAAGTGGAAAAAACCAGTGCCTACTTTAATGCCTTTGTCGAAGCTGCCGCCAGCAGCGGAAAAAGCCGTAGCGAAGCCGGATCTCTGGCTCTGGCTACCTTTTGTCAGTCCCTGCTTTCCAGCGCCGAGTTTCGCTATTTGAATTAACCATCCGCCTGAATTTATAGAATATGATTACGAATCAAGAATTCATCCAGCCATCAAGAAGGCTTGCTCTAAAAACCATGTCCAGTGGTTTTGGATATCTGGCCTTTTCAGCCCTCAGCACCCTGGCCGCAGAAAAAGCCGGGAATCCGCTGGCTCCCCGGGCCTCACATTTCCCTGCCAAAGCGAGACGGGTTATCTTTTTGTGTATGCAGGGAGGACCGTCCCATGTTGATACCTTTGATTACAAGCCAAAATTGAGTCAGGATTCGGGCCAAAGTGCCCGCGGCTTTGCCAAACTGCTCGGGTCGCCGTTTGAGTTTAAACAGCACGGACAAAGTGGTCTGCCCATCTCCGAGTTGTTTCCCAGTCTGGCCAAACATGCCGATGACCTCTGTCTCATCAACAGCATGCATACCGACATTCCGAACCATCCCCAGGCCGTGACCCAGATGCATACGGGCAATTTCCAGTTTGTGCGGCCTTCGCTGGGTGCATGGACGCTTTATGGTTTGGGCACTGAAAATGACAGCCTGCCCGGTTTTGTGACCCTGGCCCCTCCCAATGGCGCTCAAAACTATGGCAGTGCTTTTTTGCCCGCCATCTATCAGGGAACCCCCATCGGGCAGGCCGGTCGAAATCGATTTGCCCAGGAGTCCAGCCGGGAACCAGTCAGCAACATCGCCAACGACAAGATCAGCAAGGATATGCAGAGGGTTCAGCTCGATTTTGTAAAATCATTGAACGAGGAAAAACTCAAACGCGATCAATTTAATCCCGAAGTGGAGGGCATTATTGAATCTTTCGAACTCGCCTTCCGGATGCAGGATGAAGTCCCCTCGGTGCTCAATGTGGAGGAAGAGTCAGCCGAAACCAAAGCCCTCTACGGGATCGGAAATCGCACCACCGAAGCTTTTGGCCGGAAATGCCTCTCCGCCCGCCGCCTCGCCGAGGCCGGAGTCCGTTTTATCGAAATCACCCATGGGAACTGGGATCATCACCGGAATATGAAGGCCGGTCTCGAAACCAATTGCGGAGAGATCGACAAACCTATTGCCGGTCTCCTTCAGGACCTCAAACAACGGGATATGTTAAAAGACACCCTCGTCATCTGGGCCGGAGAATTCGGGAGGACTCCGCATGGCCAGAGTGCCGATGGCCGCGATCATAACAACAAGGGTTTTTCCCTCTGGATGGCCGGCGGCGGCATCAAAGGCGGGCAACGATACGGAGCCACCGATGAGCATGGTTACCAGGCCATCGAAAACAAAGTCCACATCCACGACTGGCACGCCACCATCCTGCACCTCATGGGATTGGATCACGAAAAGCTGACCTACCGTTACGCCGGCAGGGATTTCCGCCTCACCGACGTCCACGGGAATGTCGTAAAAGACATCATCGGGTAAATAGCCGGGTCTCATAAAGAGGGTACAATGGGGGAGTCAACAGATGTGGTGTTAAATTTGGCAAGGAATATTTGGGTTAAAAGGCTGATTATTTTTGAGGATGCCGAAAATGCAGTGGACCAGCTTTCTCATCACCGCGACGAGGATGGCCATTTCGGGTTTTCCATCTTCCCTGAG
>JBGSJM010000073.1:0-7333 GCA_041742015.1 Verrucomicrobiales bacterium
ATCTTGGCCGCGGCTATGACCAATGGACCGGGCAGGTTTTCAACGTGGGTGTCACCCTGGATAAAAATGCGCTGGGCTTCGATTGCATGATTCTCGGATTATTCTTTATCTGGAGACTCATGGTGTTGCTGCCGCAAAACAAGTCAAAGTCGAGGCGCGATGAAATGCTGCACCACTTGGGATTTCTCGCCGTGACAATGTGGCTCTTTAGTATGGCGGACAGCAAAACACCACTTCTTTCCATGTGCCTAGGCGTGATTATCATGTTAGTGCTTGGTTTTCGCTTCGTTGAAAAGCGGCACTTCGGAGCGTTGGTGGTGGTGGCGGTTCTGTCCTTCCTAACGCTCAACTGGGGATTTGGCATCTATGAAGCTACCTTGAAGTTCGTCGGGAGAAACGCCACTTTAACGGACCGAACCGTCATCTGGGCGGAGTCGCTCAAAGCCGAAATCAACCCGCTTCTGGGTGCTGGATTCGAGACTTTCTGGGACGGCCCCCGAATGGATCATATGATCAGAGTGTTTCACTTCAAACCCAACCAGGCCCACAACGGTTATCTCGAAACTTATCTTAACATGGGTTTGATCGGCTTGATTCTTTTAGTGGTTCTGCTGCTGGTCGCTTTCTCTCGAATCCGGAAGAGCCTTTTTCGTAATTTTAATTTTGGTCGATTCCGAATGGGGCTGTTTTTTGCCATCGTGATGTATAATTTCACGGAGGCGACTTTTGTGGCTCTCCACCTTGTCTGGTTTGTCTTTTATCTGGCGGCCATGGAGTACCCTGCGCAATCAAATCGGAAAAAAGTGAAGCACTTGACGGTTCCCGGGAATCGCGATGTCCTCCAGGAAGACGTGAGGCCGGTGCTGACGGTCTAACTACAGATTTTGAACCCAATGTCACAAGTATTCCCTACATTGTCTGCTCATCCTGATCGGAACTTTCCCCCAAAAGAGGACGGCTTGATTTTAATCACGGGTTCCAATGGATTTATAGGTGCCAAGGTCGTTGAGAACCTCCTGGAAAGGGGTATAACCAGACTGCGTTGTTTTGTCAGACCATCAAGTCAGCTTGATCGTCTTTCGCGTGTTCTCGCGAAGTTTCCAGGTAGTGCCAGGGTGGAAATCATGAGTGGCGATTTGTTGTCCCGCAGTTCGTGCGAAAAAGCGGTCGAAGGGGTCACCACGATCTATCATCTCGCAGCCGGTTTTGAAAAATCATTTGCCGGTGCCTATATGAATTCAGCACTTGCAACCCGAAACCTGATTGAGGCGTTTTTGACGAGTGGAGTTTCGCCAAAGGCCTCCCGCTTTGTCAATGTCAGTTCTTTCGCCGTGTATTCAAACCTGGAACTTCGGCGGGGTGGTGTCATGGACGAAAACTGCCCTCTTGAGCAAGCTCACCAGGAACGGTTTGATCCTTATGGTTTCGGAAAACTAAAACAGGAGGAAATCGTCCGGCATTATGGAGCGGAACAAAATCTGCCATTTGTGATTCTAAGACCCGGTGCGGTTTTCGGTCCCGGTAAAAAGGATCTCAGCGGCCGGATTGGGTTTGGCACCTTCGGTTTTTTTATTCAGGTCGGGGGCGGGCACCTTGTTCCCCTTTCTTATGTGGACAACTGCGCAGAGGCCATCGTTCTCGCCGGGATCACACCAGGGGTGGATGGGGAGACTTTCAATGTTGTTGACGATGAGCTTCTCACTGCCCGCCAGTTTTACCGGGCCTATCGCCGGACCGTTAAACCGAAGTTTTCCCTATGGATTCCCTATGGTCTTGCCTACTATTTTAGTGTGATGTGGGAGAAGTATTCGAAGTGGAGTAAAGGCCAGCTACCGCCCGTTTTCAACCGGCGTCGATGTGTCGCCGAGTGGAAGAAAAAGAGGTTTTCCAATCAAAAACTCCATGATGGGCTCGGATGGACTCCGCGGGTGGGAAGTAAGGAGGCCATGATGTGTTTCCTGGCGCAGTACGAACGATAAACCAAATATGGAAACGTTACGAATTGGCATAGTCGGCTGTGGAAAAATCGCTGATCAGCACGCCCTGACGATTGACAGGCTTGAGGGCTGTAAAATAGTGGCTCTGTGTGACCGGGAGATCCTCATGGCCCGTCAGTTGGGCGAACGGATCAAGGTGGACGCCTGTTATTCCGACCTGGCGGAAATGCTGGCAGAAAACTCCCTGGATGCGGTGCATATAACCACCCCGCCCCAGGGACACTACGCACTGGCCAAACAATGCCTCGACGCGGAATGCCACGTCTATCTGGAGAAGCCATTTACTGTGACCGCAGAGGAAGCCGGGGCACTACTTGATCTCGCCGTGGCAAAGAATCTGATCCTGACAGCGGGTCACAACTACCAGTTTACTCCCGAGATGTTAGAAATGCGTGCCGAGGTGGCGGATCAATTCCTCGGCGGGAACGCCGTGCACCTTGAAAGTTACTGGACTTACGATCTCGGGGACCGAAGTTATGTCGGCCCTCTGTTGGGGAATCGCGACCACTGGGTTCGCCGACTCCCCGGACAGCTCTTTCACAACCTGATCAGTCACGGCATCGCCAGAATTGCGGAATTCCTTGACGATGAATGGGAGGAAGTAACGGCCTCCGCCTGGCAAAGTCCACTATTGGGGAGTTACGGGGGAGAGGAAGTCCAGGATGAACTGCGGGTCATGATTCGGGATTGCAGGGGAACCAGTGCCTTTTTCTGCTTCTCTACACAGATCAAACCAGGGAAAAACACTTTTCGGATATGTGGGCCGGAAAACTCCCTTTTTGTTGATATCGGGAGCGGTTGTCTGATCCGGGATCGGAAAGGGAATAATAAGAGTTACCTGACCTTTGTGGTGCCTCCCCTTCGTGCCGCTATTGAATCCCTGCGCAATGCACGGCGGAACATCGGAACCATCCTGGGAAGAAAGTTATATCATGACTCAGGCATGACTGAATTAATCCGGCAATTTCACGAAAGCATCCGGTCCGCCGGATCGCCTCCGATTCCCTATCGAGAAATCCGACTCACGGCGCGGCTCATGGATGAGATCTTTTCCCAGATAACCCCACATTCCCGACCTCAATTCCCGGAAAAAGTTCTGGTATCTACCTTATGAACTACGTGCTAGTTACAACGGCCAAAAATGAAGAGGCCCTGATTCGCAATGTCCTCGAATCAGTCGGCTCACAGACGCACCCGCCGCGGCGCTGGGTAATAGTCGACGACGGTTCATCCGATGCCACTCCATCATTGATCGAAGATTACGCAAGTCGATATACTTGGATCGATTTTATCAAGAACCCTCCCCAGACCGAGCGAACTTTTGCTCGCAAAGCCAATGCAGTAAACAAGGCGCTGGAGCGGGTTGAGGAACTTGAATACGAGGTGATCGGCAACCTTGATGCGGACGTTTCCTTCGAAGCTGATTACATGGAACACCTCTTGAAACACTTTGCGGAAAATCCGAACCTGGGAGTAGCTGGAACTCCGTTTACCGAAGCAGGCGGATACGATTCCACCAAGGATAGTTTTGAGGGCGAGAATTATGTAGCCGGGCCCTGCCAGCTTTTCCGCCGTTCCTGCTGGCAGGATATCGGTGGGTATACGCCCAACGCCGCTGGAGGAGTTGACTGGATTGCGGTAATGACAGCCCGAATGAGAGGATGGAAAGTTCAGTGCTTCCCGGAAAAGCGTTTTCACCACCACCGCCCCATGGGAACTGCAATAAAAAGCCCTCTGGCAGCCATGTTTTCCTATGGCATGAAGGACTATTATCTGGGTGGTTCGCCAATCTGGCAGATATTCCGGGTCGCCTTCCGGATGATGAAAAGACCCTATATTTTTGGTGGTCTTGCTTTGCTCTTCGGCTATTCCTGGGCGGCCCTGACGCGGGTCCGGCGTCCCGTTTCACCTGAACTGATGCGCTACCATAGGGCAGATCAGATGAAAAAACTAAAGGCAATTCTGCGCTCTCTACTCGGCAGAAAACAGATAAGCCGTTTTTCTCTTTCGAAAGAGTCTCGCAAGATCAGTTAAAATGAGCATCGAAAACTCGAAAAATCCCCTTGCAGCAGAAGTGGCGCTCACCCTGGAAGGGTTCTGTCACTGGTTAGACAACTACGGAGAGACGTCTTGGGACCATCAGTCCTTTTTTGCGGGAAAATGGGGAAGCAAAGCCAAGGCGCTCTACTACCGCAACCGGAAGTTGGGGAGTGTTGCGGTGGCACCCATGATTTTCTTCGAAGCCTTTTTCCCGGCAGCTCGAAGGTTCTTTCATCAACGCATTCGACTTCCGATTGCCGATGCCCACTTCGCGATGGGATTCGCTTTTCTTTATCAAGTTCATGGGCAAAAAAGTGATCTGAAAAAAAGTCGGCACTTTCTCGACGAACTAAAGAAATCTCGTTGCCCAGGCTTTGAAGAGTATTGCTGGGGCTATCCATTTGACTGGGTAACCCGGACCGGTGTGATTGCCCAGGGAACGCCCCTAATCACCACAACTCCCTACGTGTACGAAGCCTTTCTGCAAATGGATCAAATCAGTGGACGAGGGGACGAAAAGGAAATCCTCGCCTCAATAGCCCGCCATGCTCGCTTCGATTTGGGTGATACAAAAATGTCGGAAGCGGCGTCAAGTTGCTCCTACGGTCCCGGAGTGGAGGGAAGGATCATCAACGCCTCTGCCTATCGAGCCTTTCTACTCACCAGCGCCGGAAAGTTAACGGGAAATGACGATTACCTGGCGGTGGCGGGACAAAACCTGAACTTTGTGCTAGAGAATCAAAATGCGGACGGATCCTGGCCCTACGCCAAAGACGGAGTCAGGGATTTTGTGGATCATTTCCATACGTGTTTTGTTATGAAAGCACTCGCCAAGATTCACTCCATCACCGGTCAAAGCGTAGTACTTGAAGCACTCGAAAAGGGAACGGCATACTATTTGAAAAACCTGTTTGGGGAGGACGGCATGCCCCGACCATTTTCACGGGCACCACGGGTCACGGTTTATCGCTGCGAACTATATGATTGCGCCGAGTGTATCAACCTATGCCTCCTCCTCCGGGACCGCATTCCTGGATTGGATCAGGTTCTCCAGCGAGTTGTTGCTGGAATACTGGAAAACTGGATAAAGAGGGATGGATCTTTCCGCTCGCGGCGACTCATCGTCGGATGGGATAATATGCCGATGCATCGCTGGGCACAGTCTCAGATGTTTCGCAGCCTGGCCTTTTACATCAGCGAAACCGTGAAAGCCGAAAAAATGGAAGGAAGTAAAGTGTCATGTGCGGCATAAGCGGGCAGTTCAATTATCGGAACGGAGAACCGGTTGATCCTGGACGGATTCGGCTGATGGCTGAATCAATCCGGCATCGCGGCCCCGATGATGACGGTATCCATATTTCCGGCCCACTCGGGCTTGGATTCCGGCGGCTCTCCATCATTGATCTGGCGGGAGGTCACCAGCCGATGAGTGATGTGGAAAAATCCATATGGGTTGTCTTTAATGGAGAAATATACAATTTTAAAGAACTGCGCCTTGAACTGGAAAAGCTCGGGCACCGGTTTCAGACCAACTCCGACACGGAGGTGATCGTTCATGGTTACAAAGAGTGGGGGATGGAGATTTTGTCCCGGCTCAACGGGATGTTCGGTCTTGCGATTTGGGACGAGAACAAGAAACGTCTTGTGGTGGCCCGGGATGCAATGGGGATCAAACCCGTTTACTACCATGACGCTGGAGGCACCCTTACCTTTGGTTCCGAGATCCGGGCGGTTCTCGCTGGACTGGATCACACCCCGGGAGTCAATCCCGAAGCGATGTCTCTCTTCCTACAATTTCGCTACACCCCTGCCCCGCTCACGATCTATAATGGAATCCGGAAACTGGCACCTGGCACCTTGCTTCTGATTGAACGTGGGCAGTGCCGGGAGGAGCGCTGGTATCGTTACACGCCTGAACCATTTGATTCCACCAAATCAGAAAGTGAAGCCTACGAAGAGCTACTCGATTTATACCGGGCGGCCATGCGTAGACACCTTCTTAGTGATGTGCCTGTAGGAATCCTCTTAAGTGGCGGCCTTGATTCGGGGCTGCTCCTCGCTCTCATGAATGAGTCTGGACAGAACTGGCCAGCTTACACCGTCGGTTACGGTGAATCTTTCCAGGACGACGAACTGGCGGATGCCGCAGAGAGTGCGAAACTTCTCGGAGCCCGGCATATTCCCGTAAAACTCGACCAGACGGAGTTTGAGAATGCTCTGCCGAAAATCGTGGCCTCATTGGAGGAACCGATTGCCGCATCTTCGATCGTTCCAATGTATTTTGTGTGTCAGCGTGCGAGGCAGGATGTCAAAGTGGTCCTGGTCGGTCAGGGGCCCGACGAATTGTTTGGCGGTTACAAGAGACACCTGGGAGTACACTACGGCGAGGGATGGCGGCAATTGCCAGAAGGTCTGCGGCACATGACCCGTTCCGTGGTGAACCGATTACCTCGACGGGAAGCCCTCAAACGAGGCGTTTACTCACTGGGAGTCGAGGACAGGATGCAACGATATGAGCACGTTTTTTCCCTAGTTCCCCGGGAGCAAATCCAGAGTTTGTTCCGGGTTGACATACAGAACTCTACCGGGAAGAGCGGCGTGTCGTCGTGGAATGCCCTTCTCCCCCAGATGGCTGGACTGGATGAGTTGAATGCGTTCCAGATGCTGGAGATTCGTTCCTCGCTGCCTGATGAATTGCTGATGTATGGCGACAAACTGTCAATGGCGCACGGGTTGGAAGCCCGAGTTCCCTACCTGGATCGGGAAGTGGTGGAATATGCCCAGCGTCTCCCCGCAAGTTTCAAGGTCCGGCACGGGCAGGGCAAATGGCTCCACCGCAAAGTCTCGAAAAATTACCTGCCTTCCCCAATCCTGAAGCGAAAAAAGCGCGGGTTCGCCGTCAATGTGGTTGATGATTGGTTCAACTCAACCGTGGCTGGGGAGTTCCCAAAAATTTTGCAGAATCCCGATTCGTTGATTTTTGAGTGGCTCCAGCCCAAAGCGGTGGGGAACCTCCTCTCTGACCATCGCTCTGGCCGACAAGACAATCACAAACTCCTATTCAGTCTCATCATGCTGGAGCAGTTCCTTCGTTTACATACACCTGAATTGGCTCATGTCTGAAATCGTTCTTCACCCCGAAACCAATTCCTCGGGCGACATCGCCCGATTGGCCGGTTGTCATATCTACCGGAAAGACTCTGTTGAGAAAGGCGTGTCCGTCAAAATCGATTGTATCGATATCAATGGACAAACCTATATTATTAAAAGGGGTCTGATTACGGTTGTGAGTCTTG
>JBGSJM010000074.1:0-27623 GCA_041742015.1 Verrucomicrobiales bacterium
CGGAAATCGCCACCCGTATCGCAAAACACGTGGGGACACCCCACATATCATCAGACTTTGGATAATGATGAGCAAAGATGATAAAAGGCCCGATGTTGGATACAGGCAACCAGGGATTATCGGTCTTGGGAAAGCGCCCCAGAAGTCGCAGGGTTGACTCTGCCTGGATGGAGCAGGATTCACGAGGCAGGGAAACAGGCAAAATGCCATACTGAACGGCAGTTCCCTCCAGCGACATCAAGCCCATGCCGATTGAGTCCGAAAAGCCAGACGCCATGTCTGGATCAGAGTTTCCTAAAAAATTGATACCACTAACCGTGGTTTTCGCTTCGGCTGCAATGCTCATTTGGTGGGAATGGAAAAAACTGAGTAATTGATTATAAGTATAATTTGAAATTATTCTACCCCAAACTTTACCGGTTCGAAGTCGTCACCAAGATCAACCTGGACGCCTACGTCGCTGGCTTGAAAATCGATTTTTAGGCCAGCACCACTGGTTCCGGGTTGGACGAGCTTCCAAAAGCTCCCCGCCCAGACTGCCCGATAGTCTTCGGTGCTGTTTGAGGCGGCTGGAATCCAGTCAGTCTTCATAAAAGGCCCCGGAGTCCCGAATTCGATGCTTGGATCCTTCCATTGCAGGGTGCGGAGAATTTGAATCTCATCCGTTGAATCGGTATTCTCTTCCGTAGAGACGATTTTATATTGGGCGTGACCAAATTGCTTGGTCGCATCATTCAGAGATTCGACGACATTTTGAGCAATGGAAATTTTGGCCCCCTTGGTAATATTTCCGAAGGCGGCGATGGCTATAGCAGCCATGATCCCAGCGATCGAAATTGATATGGTGACTTCAACCAGCGAAAAACCTGAGAACTTACGATGGGTGGCGTCTGGGGTTTTCATGTCGTTTTGAACTTGATCGCTTAGTAGCTGAAACCGTTTTCCTGGCCAGATATTTTTAGTTCGGATTTTACTAAATTGGTCAGGTCAGCCGGTGGTGTGATGATGTAGCCAGCGGGTTGAAACTCAGCAAGTGTAGTAGGGGCAAATGACAAGTAAGGACGAATCAAGGCGTAGCGAGCCTGGGCTGGATCGGCTGCGGCTGCCAAATCGGTCCAGGCGGAGGCGACCGCATCTCGGCCATTAGCCTGGATATAGGCGGCGACCCCCATATTGATAGATTCCGCCCGACTGATGGCAAGTTGCCTCTCAGAATCCTCCTTGATAGCGACGATGTTAGGGATTGCCAGGAAGGCGATGATTCCGATAATTCCGACGGCAGCGAGAACTTCGACCAGTGAGAATCCTTGATTTCTTTTTGAAAATTGATGCATAAGTGTAAAGGTTTTCCAGGTGTTAAAGCTATTTGAGTTCGACTTTTGGGTAGGAAGTCGCATCCCAGTCTGTGAGTTCCAGATATTGGTCGATTTTTTTCAATGCCTGGCTTTGAATTTTGTTGTTGTCGGTGGTGGTGGTGGTGAGATGTTCCAGAGTGGAATCATCCAAATAGTTACCGACAAGGACTAGTTTCTTTAAGGCGGTGTCTTCCGCATTGTAAGCTGCGCGGGCACCGGATAGCCCAACTCCGACGGCAGATGAGGTCTTGTTAACCCAGGCGTTCACCGCATTTTGAACGGACGCTTGTTGCTGCCTGGCGATTACTTTTCTGGTATCCTGAGCCGCCCCGGTGAAGGCTGATATAACCAGTGCGGACATAATACCTATCACCGCGATCACGATGAGCATTTCGATCAAGGTGAAAGCCCTGATTTTGGGAACATTTTGTTTGGAAGCGCGCATGTGGATGGTAGGTGAATTTGAAGCGGAAGGTTTCTAATGGAAAAAACTCCGGGGCACTGAGCCCCGGAGTTTCCCAAAGCCCAAGGCTAATTAATTAGTGGATTGAGTTCCGACGTAGGACATGATGTCAGTTGCGTCCGCAAAATTTAAATAAGCCTGCGCAGCATCGCGATCATCATCAGACAAATTTGGCACTCCAAAGAAGGTACCTTGGAATGGGCCAGCTTCGGTAACCGTATCACCAGCGATGATAGCATCAAGAGTTGCGGTTGGATCTGTATCGACGTAAAAGTTAAGACCAGCGGCCTGAGCTGAGGCGAAAACGGAAGCAAGGCTTTGGGCGTTGCGGCGGTTTTTCGCTTCTTTAGCTGAATCGTTGATCTTACCGATGTTTGGAACGGCAATAGCGGCGATGATTCCGATAACTGCAATCACGACGAGCATCTCCACGAGAGAGAAGCCCTTGTTTAATACTTTTTTTGTGTTTTTCATGTATTGTCTTGGGTTGTCTTTGGTTTTTGTTTTGGTTAGTTAGGTAACAATTTGCCACCTGTTCTTTGATATTTATAATATAAACCATATTTTCTATAATTAAAAGCAATATAAGTTATTTTTTTAATAAATTATTGAATCTGGCCTGGTGAGAATTCGACAAAAGTCCGAGGGGATTTCGGCAAAGCATTTTAACCGATTATTAATCAACTTGTCGCAGGGGGATCTCCAACATTGAGACTACGAGATTACCCCAAAGCGCAACAACACGGACAACCAAGCCAACCGCCAGCGGTCTTATTTTTGCTCCATTACTGCATACCTCGTAACGGTAATGAAGCGTAAGAAGAACCTTTTACCGGTCAGGAGGACGGTTGAAGGGGATCGCGGCACCGCGGGCTTCCAACTCCATGGCGGCGTCCCAGTAGCCATCCCTGAGACATTCATGCAGGTAGCGATCCAGAAAAGGGCGAATGCCTCCAAGTCTCTCATACTGGGCGACGTGGGCCAGCTCGTGTACGAGCAGGGAGGGATCGTTCCGGGAATGGTAATTCAGATAAATCCCATAGCGGGCCGCCATCCCAATCGGAGCAAGGGGATAGCGTAAGATGTCCGATAGAAAATAAATAAATGGCGCTCCCGGAAGTGGAACCACAGGAACCGTAAGAAGCCGGATTTTATCGACCTCTTGCACCCCGATGTCGGCAGCCCACTTTTTTTCTGAACTGGTCAACTCAGACCCTTCAGCCAGAATACGGCGCTCCTGCTTTTCCACCCACCAAGAGGCAAAAGGCAAAACTGCCTTGATAAACAGGGACTTGAGCGATGAGGCCATATCAGGATTGCGGTAGGATCAAGCTGCGCGCCACTTCGCCTTTTTCAAGAGCTTCGTAGGCTTCGTTAATTTCGGATAAAGGATAAGTTCGAGTTAATAAAGATTCCAGTTCGAGCTTTCCATTTCGGCTCAAATCCATGAGCCTGGGGAGATCGATTCTGGGACGAGTGGATCCATAGATGGATCCTTTCAAGGTCTTCTCTGCATAGACGAGAGAATTGATGTTTATCTTAGACCTCTCATCCGGTCCGGCGATGCCCACAACAACACAGGTTCCACCCTTTTTGACGGAATCATAGGCCTGCTCGACGGTCCGAGCCAGCCCAATGGCTTCAAAGGAGAAATCGACCCCTTTGCCACCGGTTTTGGCTTTGATTTCGGCCACAGGATCAACCAATGATGAAGCGTCGATAAAATCCGTGGCCCCGAGAGCCTGGGCATAATTTCTTTTGGAGGCAAAAGTGTCCACGGCGATAATCTGGGTCGCCCCGGCGAGACGGGCACTTTGTATTATGTTTAGACCGATGCCCCCGGCCCCAAAAACCGCCACACTGCTACCCGGGGTAACTTGGACGGAGGAAAAAACGGCTCCAAATCCGGTGATGACCCCGCAACTGATGAGAGCGGCGTGTTCCAAAGGGAAAGCCGGATCTATCTTGACAACCGCCCCCTCTGGCATGGTGGAAAGCTGGGAAAAGGTGGAAACACCGGCGTAGTGAAGGATGGGATCACCCCCGGGTGTGAGAAAGCGGGTTTTCCCATCCGGCATCAATCCGGTGAAACGCATCTGGGTGCCAACATCACAAAGCGCCGGGCGACCGCTCAGGCAATATTCGCAGCGCCCGCAGGACATCCGCCAGATGGGAACCACATGATCACCTGGTTTAACCGAGGTGACATAGTCCCCGACGGCTTCGATGATTCCGGCTCCCTCGTGTCCGAGGATGATGGGCATTTTCATGGCCAGATCGCCTTTCATGACATGGAGATCGCTGTGGCAGACTCCGGCGGCATGCATCCGTACCTGAACTTCTCCTGCCTGAGGAGGCAACACGGTAACTTCTTCAATTTTCAGGCGTTCACCTGGAGCGTAAAGAACGGCAGCTAGTGTAGTCATAATGCGGATGAAAGGCAAGCTTTAGCGGGCGACCTTGCAGGAGTGCAAGCATTACACCATTTTGAAGGCTTTTGTGTTTGACTCAGAGTAGACACGCTGGTCACAATAGGGTCTTTCCCAGTTTTTCGAAATGAATTTTTTTCCAATCCGATGTCCCAAATTACTTCGCTCAATTATATTTTTCGTAGTGCTGACGATTTTGACTCAGGTGGGTGGGCTGATCTGGCTAATGGTTCGTAAAGTTGGGAAGCGGTTTTCGGATCGGTGGAAGATCCAACTGATCATTAACTTGATACTTTACGTCATGGTTACCCTGACCATGGTGCCGGTCCTGGCCAGGATCGGGGGGCGAATGGCTCTGCCAATCGTTGCCACGGAGAAAACTCCAGTTGCGCCACGTTCCTTACTCTTTGTGCTTTTCAATCGCAACTATGTAAAAAAAGACGCTCGGGATGTGGTCTTGCAGGCGGCCCGGCGCCTCAGGCAAGCGCACCCTGGCTCAGTGGTGCATTATCTGGATGCGGGCTTTCCCTTTTGGAATCAATTTCCCATGTTGCCCCACCTCTCCCATAACCGGGGAGATGCGGTGGATTTGACTTTTTGTTATCAATTAAGGAACCGCCCCGATCGGTTTACCAAGTCTCCATCAGCAATTGGATATTTTTTGTATGAGGGGCCAAAAGCAAATGAAACCCAGCCCTATTGTAACAAACGGAGCTTTCTTCGTTGGAATTTTAGCTGGTTTCAGTGGATAAACCGCCATCGACAACTCGACCGCGACCGAACAAAGGCGTTATTGAAGTTTTTTCTGGAAGACCCCCGGACCACCCGGGTGTTGTTGGAAGCCCACCTGCATCACCGCTTGGGAATCGTACACAGCAAATTGCGTTTTCAACAGCTCCAGGCAGCCCGTCACGATGATCACATGCACGTGTCGGTGAGAAGCGAAGGGAGCAGCCGAAGAAAAAAGAGGTAGGAAATGAATTGGGGGCTGCGGCATTTTATGTTAGTTACAGTGTCGGAACCAAAAAACGCCTACGATCTTGTACGTATGTTTAACCTAGGAGACCATCCTGAACCCAAACAGAAACTCAGTGCCCTGGCTGTGGCATCGACCATTTTAGGTCTGCTCGGTTTCTTTACGTTCTGGATCGTGGGAGGACTTGTTCTTGCTGGGGCGGGCGCGGTTTTGGGGCATCTCGCGATACATGACATTCGCTTTTCCAAGGGAAAACTTTCTGGAAAACGAGTGGCCAGAATCGGAATCGGGCTGTCGTATCTCGCTATGGTGATTTTTCCGATCTATGCAGCGGGAGTTTTGCTATCGGTGCCGCGAATCAAAGATTTTCAGAAATCACAACTTTCAGCCAATAGTGAGAAATCCAAGGCCAGTGCATCTCAGTTGTTTCGAGCCTGCGAACAGTATTCCCATGTCAACGGCGGGCGCTATCCGAAAAAATGGACTGATCTGGCGGGACCTTTTTTATCTGAAAAAGATATCGAAAATCTGCTCACCAGTCCACATCCAGGGGCACAAGGCCCGGCTTTTGAGATAATCAGTCACGAGCGCCCGGTGCTGGCACAAGTGGCTTCATCTGTGGTGGTAATTCAGGAAAACGCCCCTTCGAGTGTCGCCAAAGTGGCGATCGTCTTTGCCAACGGCAAGATTGATTTGATCGAAAATCCGAACCGCTAATCCTAATAATCAAGCATCGGATTAACTTCGCCAAGTTTAACCTGTGGCTTGGAACTGAATTTATCCGGTGCGCTCTTCAGTTCTGGAATCCTGATGGTCCGAAGTTCAGGCTTTTCAATAAAATCTATCGAATTGGTCGGATTTATAGATGCTGCCGGATTAATCTCCAACCGGGCCACTGGGACCGGATTTGCCGTCGTGCTGGCAAGCGGAGCGGCTGAAGTTTCTGCGGTTTTCAACGTGGGAATGGGGCGTTTTTCCCTGACAAAACGTTCCTTGGCTTCCCTTTCCCGGGAAAAGGACCCTTCCTGACTTTCAAACTGCCTCAATATATCCCGCGCATCACCTTCCGAAAAATTGGCCTGGGATCCTTTGTAATAAAACACAGCCAGAGTGCTCAACAACGCCACCACTGAACCAACCAGAAAGACTGGTGACCCCTTGGATTTTTCCGCCTTGCGGAAGCGCAGATCTTTTACAGAAAACTCGGCGGTTTCCAAATTCTCTTTAACACCTTCGCAAACCAGTGATTCGAAATTCGCAAAACCGACCACCTCCAGTTCAGAAATTTCTTCGTCCAAATCCAACTCCAGGAACTCGCTGTATTTCCGAAGAAAACTCTTTACGTATGAGGAACTTGAAAACTGCGAGAAGTCATCAGCTTCCAGGTCTTCAAGGATGCTTGGCTGGATTTTCGATTTGAAACTCACGTATTCAATCGACCAATCCTTAGCAATCCTGGCGGATCGAAGTTGGGTTCCAAATGAAGTCATCGGTTGTTCTGTGTGTCGTGCGTGGCGTTCGTGTTTCTCTGCTATCAAAATTGTGAAAAAATTGGTAGTCAGAAAGAAACCGCGCTAAATTACCATGATTCATGAAAAAGATCGATAAGAATCTAGTGACCAAATGAGATTGCTCTGTTTAATTGCCATCGGATTCGCTCCATACCAGCCCATTTCAGCCGGGGAGAATTGGCCGGGGTTTCGCGGCGATGGCAGCAGCACGACCTCGCAGACAGATTTGCCTCTAAAGTGGTCCGCAGAGGAAGGCTTGGACTGGCGGGCGAAACTCGCCGGATTTGGCCAAAGCAGCCCCGTGATCTGGGGCAATCACCTTTACGTCACCAGCACTGCCGGGCAAAACAAGGAGCAATTGTTCATCCAGGCCTTTGATCCGAAAACGGGCGCTGAGCTGTGGACAAAGTCATTTCCCGCCACCCAAAAGGCGGCTGAAGTCAGTGACATGATCTCCCGAGGAGCTCCCACGCCAGTTGCCGATGGGGCGGGAGTCTGTGCCTTTTTCGAAAGCGGTGACTTTATCGCTCTCGATCCGGATGGAAAAACGGTTTGGGAACGCCACCTTACCGCTGAATTCGGTGAGTATAAAGGTGGACACGGGGTGGGGTCATCTCCGATCGCTGCTGGTGCCGGGCGCTTGGTTCTACTTGCAGATCACGATGGGCCCTCTTATTTGCTTTGCCTGGATCGTACCACTGGCAAAACGGAGTGGAAAACTGATCGAGATTCCCGCGTGTCCTGGACTTCACCGCTTTTTGTGGAGCACAATGGCGTGCCGCAGATTCTGATCAGCTCCAATGGAGTGGCAGAAAGTTACGCCGCGGCTGATGGCGCGCTGTTGTGGCGACTGGCAGGGTTGCGCGGCAACACGGTTGCCTCGCCGGTTGTGCAGGGGGACATTGCGATAATCAGTTCCTCCGAACCCAGTGCCACTCTGGCGATCCGCCTCGGTGGTACCGGCGAAATCACCGAGGCTGATCTCGCCTGGAAAGCTCAGGGTGCCACGGTTAGTTTTGGTTCTCCGGTGGTTCTAGGCGATCAGGTTTATTTTGTGAATCGAGCTGGTGCATTGCAGGCCAATCGCCTGATTGATGGAACCCGCATCTGGGAGCAGCGCCTGCCTGAGGGCTGCTGGGCCACACCGCTCGTGGCGGGCAGGCTGCTTTATTTCTTCTGTAAAAACGGCCGCACCGCAGTGTTGGAGCCCCAGTCCGACGGTTCGGCTAAACAACTGGTGGTGAATGACCTTCCGATAGCAGATGGCGATCGCATTTACGGCTACGCCATCGCTCCCGGTCGAATCGTAGTGCGCACCGCAAAGGAGTTGGTGGGAATTGGGGCCAAATGACGTGCGGTTCTTGTCCTCCGCGATCACTTTTTGATTTTCCTTGCAGGCCAACAAACCTGAACCAGAATGCGTGCCATGTTTGTAACCATTAATCACTGTCTCCTTTTCAATATGAAAAAAATTTCCAAATGCTGTGCCGTTCTGTTATTCTCGGCCCTGGTTAGCTCAAGTTTCGCCCAGGACAAACCCAAAGCCGAAATCCCACCTGCCGATGCGGATGGCTGGATATCCCTTTTCAACGGCAAAGATCTCACTGGATGGGAAGGTTTGGAAGGTTTGGAAGGTTACTGGACAGTCGTGGATGGTGCAATCCAATGCTCCGAAACCAAAGAAAACTCCAAGCAAACCAATTTGATTCTGCTGGCATCAAAAGATAATCCAGAAAAGTTCGCCAATTTTGAAATTCATTACAGCTTCAAGTGGGTCACCCCAAGCGGGAATTCCGGTCTCCAGGTCCGCGGAAAGATTGACAAGCCCGAAATGTTTCACATTGGCGGTTATCAGGCTGACATCGATGCTGGCAATGGTTACACTGGCATCATCTACGACGAAGCTGGCGTGGCTGGTGGTCGGGGGATCATGAGCAAGAGAGGCGAAAAGACGGTCTGGGATGCAGAAACTAAACGCACCTCCACTCCCCTTGCAGCGAGTGATGCAGAAATCAAAGCCAAAATCAACCCCGTGGGTGAATGGAACGACGCCGTAGTGGTCGTTAACGGCAACCAGATCACCTACAGCATCAACGGCCAGGTCACCACCGAAATGATCGACGAGAGTCCCAAGGCACTAAAGGACGGAGTTATCGGTTTCCAGATGCACGGTGGACACACCATGACTCTCCAGTTCAAAGACATCAAAATCAAAATGCTGGATAAGCCCTAATAGAAAAGTAAGAAGCCCCAAAATTAAGTTCGCTTGATGATACTGGAAACCGATTCCAGCATCCTTTCAATGTTCAAAGGCTTGGTCCAGATGGCCTTGACCCTTACATCCCGAATCAGGTCTTCGGGTGGCTGGGGAGAGTTTTTCTCCCGAATAAAGACCACTGCGGGAGCGATTTTTTTGATGTTAAGACCGGTCGCATAGGCCCGTGCCACGAATTCGTAAAACAGACTGCCGGACATTTCCGGCAGCGTCATAGCTATGATAAACAGCTGATAGTCCCGCCGGATCGCCATCTCAAAAGCAGTCAACACATCTGGAGTGGAATCAACCCTGGCTTTGGTGAAATTTTCAAATGTCTCTTCAATCAACCGAAAGGTTGCGGCGGCATCATGAACGACCAGAATTCTGGGCTCAGCCATCTGCAGGGGGCGCACCGGGGCCGGCTCCGGAGCGGCAAGATCCACGAGTGGACTCATGGAGTTTGCGGTGATTTCCAGCTCGGGCGGTTGCTCGATATCAGCGGGTTGAGTGCGGGCCAGATGCCTTCGCCGCGGTATCCTTGAGGAAACCTCCGAAGGAGTTCCCTCCTTTGCCGCGTTTTCGGGCTCAGAGGAGTCGACTTTTCTCAATGTTGTCCACTTTTTTGACATTCGAAGTATTTGGAATGGGAATTTATTTAAACAGAAATTTGCGAATTTGGAAAGTCCAAGAAAATCTATTTCAGCTATTTGGCTGACATTTTGAAACGTTTTAGGTCGTAGAAATACACAGAAAATGATGGGGTTAAGCGAAATCAAGATTCTTCAAATTGGAATGGGTCCGTTGGGCGTGAGGATTTCTCAATTTATTGAGGAACGAAATGGGTTGACGACCATTGCTGCGGTCGACAAAAACCCCGAGTTGGTGGGGCGGGACTTCGGCCCCCATACTGACACCCAAGCCCGGGGAATCAAAATCATGAACTCTGTGGCCGAGGCTGTTTCCGGGAAAATGCCGGACATCGCGGTTTTGACCACGGTATCGGACATGGAGCGAATTACCCCCCAGATCGAAGAAATCGTTTCGTTTGGGATTCCGGTGGTCTCAACTTGCGAGGAATTGAGTTATTCGTTTGAATGCGCACCAGAACTTTCCCGGCGAATTAACGAGGCCGCCATAGCCAATGGGGTGGCGGTATTGGGGACGGGGGTAAATCCCGGCTTCCTCATGGATAGTCTGCCGGTGACTTTAACAGCGATTTGCCAGCGGGTTGATTCGATCGCGGTGAATCGCTTTCAAAATGCCAGTTTTCGGAGACTGCCCTTTCAAAAAAAGATCGGGGCAGGGCTTTCGCTCCAGTCTTTTCGCGAAAAAGTCGAAAATCGCACACTTCGGCACGTCGGCCTGACCGAAAGCATCCAGATGATTGCCAGCCGGATGAAATGGAAACTGGAAAAAGTCGAGGACATCATCACCCCGGTGATCGCCGAAGAAGCGATCAAGACCAGTGCCATGATGATCGCAAGAGGGGAAGCAGCCGGAGTCCGGCAGGTTGGTCGGGGCTATGTCGACGGAGAGGCGCGGATTACCCTGACTTTTCAGGCGACGGTGGGTGAGCCTGAGACCTTCGATGAAGTGATCATCAGAGGTAATCCCGATTTGGTTTCGCGAATCCAGGGCGGGGTCAATGGGGATGTCGCCACCTGCGCCATCATCCTGAACTCGATCCCGCAGGTCCTGAGAAGCTCCCCGGGCCTAAAAACGATGTTGGATATTCCTCCCGTCTCGTATTTTGGGGGTCGGTCAGCGCCGGAAAAACACAGGCTTTAGAATCAACCAAATCAGGGGTGGCAGGCAGGCACTCAAGATCAGGGTCAGCAGGGGGTGATTGCTCCCCTCTGCCCCAATCGCAGCGAAAGTGAATCCCAGTGGAACGCTGCCGCAGCATAAAGCGACAAAAAAACGGGAAAAGGGCATTTTCCCGAGACCAGCCATGCAGGCGATCACTTCTGGCAGCACTGGCATCCAGCGAGACAGGGCGACCATCCACCCGCCCGCTTCACTGAAAAAGAGCCGCTCCCCCTCGGCCAGGCCGACTTTCCCTGCGATTTTTTCAGCAATCCCCCGCCCCACTCCGCGACTTAATCCATAAGCGAGTAGCCCGGCCCCGACTGATCCAATCGAGCTGAAAACCCCTCCGAGCACCGAACCGTAGATCAGGCCAAGCGCAGACATAACCACCGTGCCGAGGATAGGCAGAAACAGATCCACCACCAGCAGACCGATCCCCAGAGCCCAGGCCCAGCGCCCCTGGTCCCGCATCGTCGCCACCATGTTTTCCAGAGACATGGTAGACTCGATCCTTTCTCCCAGGATGGCAAAAGGGATCAACACCAAAACGGCGAGAATCAGAAAAATAAAGAAGAGTCGTTTCATATCGAACAAAAACAGCGTAAAAAGAAGCTGGAAAGAAAAGCATGAAACCGAAACCTGATCCTGTCGATCCCGAAAAATTGGTGGAGTTGGCCCACGCTGTGATCAAAGCAGCAAAATTTCCCATGCTGGCTACCGTGGACACTCTCGGCCAGCCAAGAGTACGTCCAGTTTCCCCGGTGAGGGTGGATAGTGATTTTACCGTCTATGTCGCCAATTTACGGAGCTACCAAAAAACCAGCGAAATCGCAGCCAATCCCAAAGTGGAACTCGCCTACCTCGCACCGGATCATGATCAAGTTCGAATCACTGGTCTGGCGGAAGTATTAACTGACCCGGAACTATTGCAGGAGATCTGGGCCTCCAATCCCTTGTTGCGCCAATACTTGGGCACAATTAACAATCCAGAATTGATCATTTACCGCATTCGGACCAGAAAAGTTCGGTTTATGAGAGAATGGGCTCTGGAATACTTTGATGTCCCCTTAAAGTAGAAAAGATCACTCAGATTTTTTCAGAAACTCTTTTTTTGCCCCGGTTGATCCGCCCAATCAATTTGCTGTTTGGGATGACGATATAAGTGTCATTATTCGATTCAAGCCGGGTCGACACCGCGCCCACCTCCCTGACTACGGCCATCATGTCATCCACCTCCAGGATCGATCCTGGAGGAAAAAGATCCCTGGCATACACGCCTGAAACGACATTTTTTGCGATTGAACGAAGCCCAAATCCCAAAGAAATGGCGACAGCAAGAGCAAAAGAGCCCAACAGGATTTTGACCGCGCTATTGAGTAACTCCGTTTCAATTCCCAACTGACCAAGAACGACCGTTAAAATCATGACAGCGAGAAGTCCGTAGATCGAGTTGGCAATCGGGTTACTGTAATCGAACCCGATGCTGTTCAAAGCTCCAAGCATCGCTTTTTTTGCGAGGTCTGCGGCCAGCAATCCGCCCAAGAGAATTCCCACAGCCACCAACAACTTGGGAAGAAACAGAATCAGGCTGTTAATAAAATTTGAAATATCCGCAATTCCCCAAATGTCAGCAGCAGACTTCAGGGCAAACAAGGTGATCATCCAATAAACCAGGGCCGCCAACACCTTGGAAAATGGGGCATCAACTCCGAATTTGACCAACAAATCAGAGATCCCCACTTTTTCTGCCAAGCCATCCAACTTCAGTTTTCGGAAAGTCCTTTGGATTCCAAATCTGATGATTTTGGCAATAACCAAAAAAACCACCAATAAAATAAGACCAAGAATCAAAATTGGAGTGAATTTGAGTGCTTTTGCACCCATCTCCACAAATTGATTGATAATGGGTTGGATTAACTCCAACAACTGAGCTTTATCAAAACTAGGCATAACGACTAACTTAACCAGAAACCAACCAGGTGGGTCAAAATTTGATCAATTTAGTACCTGCGATTTGGTGTTTCACCCTTGCCTAAAGAAATCAAGGTGTCCAGGACACCTTTGAAACCCTGACTAACTCCGTCAATTGCGAAACCGACCGATTCTTCCGCAATTTTTTGAAGTTTAGCAAGTTCGATAGCCTCTTTGATTAACTTTATTCTTTCGTCCGATGGTTGTGGGGGTGCTATTTTGTCCATTATACTCCAAAGCCCTTGCTCAACGCTTTCCAGCAATTCATCGGTAACCTCTTCCATTTTAGAAATCATTGAGTGCCTCCTCTCTATTTTTTTGCAATCTGAGATACACTTCCTTGAACTTCTCCATTGCTCGATATAATCGCATTTTTGTTGCGCTCAGCTTTAAACCTATCGCCCCTGCAATTTCTTCAAGACCCAGGTCAGAGATAAATCGAAGCGTGATAATTTGCCGATCTTCTTCGCGCAACTCCTGAAGAGCGAGATGGACATACTCACAATCATCAAGAGCGGGATGGATGGCACTGCGATAAGTTTCGTTGGTTTGGGAAATCATCTCCTGTCCCAAGGTCTCCTCACGCTCTCTTTTGGTGGCGAGTTTTCGGCGCCGAGTCATACAGAAATTGCATACAATTCGAAACATCCAAGTTTTAAAGGTCGAACGCCCTTCGAATTGATTTATCTTTTGATAAATCCGCAGAAAAGTGTCCTGGGTAGCTTCTTCTGCTTCGCGGGGATCACCCAACATTCGATAACAAGTTCCGTAAACCATGGGTTCGTATTTCTGCAATAACTCGTAAAAAGCAGTGGTTGTGTTAGGCAATTCTGCTTTGCAACGAGCCACTAAGTCGGCATCAATGTCGATAAAATCTCGGGTTTCGTTTTCCGGAAACCCCTCAAGGTCATCCATATCTACGCAACCAATTTTCCCTTCTTTTTTCGGAAAGTCGTTGTGATCAACCGAAACAACCTCACAAATTTCCTCAATGGGTTCCAATTCTGCCGAGTTTTTAGATGTTATAAACTATCCATTGGTCACAAAGATTCATGATAAACCCAATCCATTGCAAGCACGATTCATACGAACTTTTAGAAGACGTTTACAATCTGGATAAACCCTCACGGATTCCTCTACGGAAGTCATAAAAAAGGACGCCTCCTGGCGTCCTCTCATTGAAAAATCTGATTCCACAAAAGAAAAAAGAACTTACGCCCTGGCCTTGGATTTGATTTGGGTGGCAGATTTACCGATTCGATCACGAAGGTAGTTCAGTTTGGCGCGACGCACTTTACCCTGCTTGGTTACTTCGATTTTGGCCACTTTGGGTGAATGAAGCTGGAAAACCCGCTCGACCCCTTCACCATTGGAAATCTTCCGCACTGTAAACGCTGAATTAATGCCAGAACCTTTGCGACCGATCACAATCCCTTTAAAGATCTGGATACGCTCTTTTCCACCCTCTACCACCCGAGAGTGAACATCAACCGAATCCCCGGGAGCAAACACGGGAATATCCTTTTTCATCTGCTCACTCTCGATTTTATCGATCACATTCATTCAAATTTTCGTGTCAAAAGTTCTTATTTTACAGTCGCCTCTGCGACGGGGCGGAACTGTTATCCATTAAAGAACTAAAATCAACGAATTTCCCGTATTTTTTTGTTGCGGGACACTCCAACGCAGAATAAGGTTCGCCCTTGCAACAAGGGAACTGTTTAACATTCCTGAAGTATTTATTGGAGTGGTAGCTCAGTTGGTTAGAGCGCCGGCCTGTCACGCCGGAGGTCGCGGGTTCAAGTCCCGTCCATTCCGCCACTTTTTAGGGACAGTCCCTAGATTACTGGGCTTCTAAAGATCATACCCGATCATACCCTGTTAGATCACCGACTGTACTCTGTTGAATCACAAAGGGTCACCTCTGCCGGAGAAACCGGGTGTTGCTAACCAATTTGTATTCTCCACCGGTCTGCTCAGCGATAGCTTGGAGGTATTTGGCTCCTTTTGATTTGGCCGCCATCAGGGCTATGGTATGAATTTTGGTCCGCCCATCACTTTTCTCCTTCACCAGAGTGACGATTTCGTCGACGAGCTGAGTATTGGAGGTTTTTGCTCCATCAGTATGAAAATAAATCGAATCTGGGGACGACTCCAAATTCATGGCCAGCATGATGGGGATTTGCCAAACGGTTCCACGGGATTTCCGAACTTGATCGATGGCTTTCAGGGTGGCCTTCTTGTTTTTGGGAGTTGCTTTGAGCCATTTTTCGACTGGCAAGTCTTCGGCCCGTTTCACCGCCTCGGCTTGAGACTGATGGGCAAAGCGGGCAGTTCCAGAAAAAAAGATAACCTGGTATTCCGAATCCGCAGGCAACTTGACGATGGCACTTTTCAACTCTTCCTTGCTCAATGCCAACTGGTCGGGATTCATGGAATAAGAAACGTCCATGATAAAAGCCGTCCTGGCCGAAACCGCCGTGCTGGTAAACATACTACCGGGCAGCACCGGAAGCGCAGGAGGAGGAGGAGGAAGATGAAGAAGTGGCTGAGGTGTCGGCGGTAGCTCGGGTGTTATCGTGACAGGTTCAATAACGGGAACCGTGACCTCTACTTGATAATACAACACCCGGGCGACCAACAGGCCGATGCCCAACCCGCTTATTCCCAAAAACACCCATTGAGACCAAGGCGCTTCCCGCAGCAACAGGCCGACGTCGAGGAAGATCCTTGGTGCTGAAATTGTACTGAGCAGGAGCTGTGAGATACCAGAATCCATCTCCGGGAAAATCCCTTTTGTGGTGAAGTTAGCCATACTAGGAAGCGTAAGCTAGCCAAATGTCCAGTCACTATTTCAGTTGTGGGGGATGAAGGTTCGTGGGATTAATCCGTTGGGAGGCCCGATGGTGGCCCGAAAAACGTATCGATCCCACGCAAAGACAGAGATGATCACTGAAAATTTGGTTCGAGAAAAATTAGCGACCGTAAACTATCCAGGTTTTAGTCGCAATATTGTGGCCTTTGGACTGGTCAAAGCGATCGAACTTTCCGGCAGAGATATAACCGTAAAATTCAGCATCGCCACCCGTGAAGCAAAGGTGCCCCAGCAAATCAAGGAGGAAGCGGAAGCGGCCTTGCGTTCGATTGATGGTATCGGGAAGATTCATCTGGATTTTGATATCAAAGAGCCTGCCCAACCAGTGGTGGGAGGCAACCCCTCAGTCGGGCAAAGCAGCATCCCTGGCGTGAAAAAAATCATCGCTGTTGCAAGCGGGAAAGGAGGGGTCGGAAAGTCCACCGTGGCGGTCAACCTGGCAGTTTCTTTGGCAAAAACCGGAGTCAAGGTGGGTTTGTGTGATTGTGATCTTTATGGTCCCAGCGTTGCTTTGATGGTGGGGAAAAAAGATGCCCAGCCAATGGCAACCGATCAAAATGAGATCGTGCCAATCGAAGCCCACGGCATCAAGACCATTTCAATGGGTTATTTGCTGCAAGATGATTCTGCAGTGATTGTGCGGGGTCCACTGGCGACCCGTTATACTCAACAATTTCTAAGACAGTCACTCTGGGGAGAGCTGGATTACCTGATTCTGGATCTCCCCCCCGGCACCGGCGACATTCAACTGACTATTTCTCAAACCGTAGCCGTGGATGGAGCGATTATTGTTACCACCCCTCAGGAAGTCGCCCTGATTGATGCTCGAAAAGCATCAGCGATGTTCCGAAAGGTCAATATCCCAATTATCGGGCTGGTGGAAAATATGAGTTGGTTCGAGTGTGAACATGGGACGCGCTACAATATTTTCGGTCACGGCGGTGGTGCCATCGAAGCCAAGCGCCTGGGAACAGCCCTGCTCGGTGAGATCCCTCTGGATGTTCACACCCGGGAACGCTCCGACAGTGGGGTGCCCGTCTGTTTGATGCCTGTGGAGGAAAGCCCCGTATCCGCAGCGTTCAAAAAGCTGGCTGAAAGAGTCAGGGAATTGGTAAAGGTGTAACCCTCACGGCACCAGTGAAAAAACCACCCCACTTCCCGACTGGACCTGTTCCACGATCGCTCCATTGTGATAGGTCACCCGACAATTTGTGGCTGGGTGATCAAATCCTTTAAAGGAACCTCCCGCTTTGATTTCGTAGATGTTTTCCATACCTGTGTGCGCTGTCATCCTCCCGCCACTTTCGACCACATAACGGCAATTTGCGCCTCCCGCGCCCACGATCTCGGCCCCGGCAGGCACGATGTAGGTGCGACTTGACTCATCTGGATAATACAATATCCCCTGCACCGTAACTGGTGGAACCTGCACCGATGCTGTTTCCTGAGTGGTGACGCACTTACAAAACAACAATGGCAGAATGGCGCAGGTAACTAGATTACTAATTTTTTGAAACATCCCGAATCATTTTTTAAAAAAGCGTTAACAGATCTCAAAAGAATTACCAGTTTTTTGTGCTTTCCAAAATCCACCAAACTGGGCGAGTTTCTTATTAAAGCTTTGAAAGTGATTCTTCAGCAATCAGTAAAGATGGGTAAACTCATCGCATGAAAAAAGCCCGGAGATCATGCGAGAAAGAGCCTCTTTTTCCGAAAGCTGATCGCGAAGCGAGTCCGTCACGTAAGCAAGCGCTGCCGAAGCACTCAGCTCATCGGGCGGGTGCCCAAGCACGGCCAGAAAGGCGGGAGTGATCGCTTCCTTCGCCCCCAGCCCGCTCCCCATTAGTTGATCAGCGAGTTTATCTGCGTAGTATTTCGGCAGCGGATTGTTCAGGAAAAAGAGTGCCTGATCGGGAGTCACCACATCGGGCCGGGTGTGGAGGGGGCGACCTGAGGGATCGTAGCCGAACAGATTAAACATTTTGCGAATTTCCACCCCGAGTCCCAGCGGAGATCGTGAGGAGACCAGGACATAAAGAGCCCGGTCCCGCGACAAATTGGTGTTCAGAGGGTTGCCGGAGGGCTGGCGGACTACTTTATCCAGGGCTCCCAGCATTCCGTCATAAATCACTTCGGCCTCAAGGCGCCGCTTCGGAAAACTGGCGAGCAACGCAGTTTGCGCAGGTTGACTGGTCCGCCGATATGCTTCTGAGGTAACAATCAGTCGCTGAATATGTTTCACCGACCAGCCAGACTCCATGAATTCCGTCGCGAGCCAGTCCAGCAGAGCAGCATTTTCAGGTTTCGCCCCCTTTTTTCCGAAGTTATCCGTCGTCGCGACCAGACCTTTCCCAAAATGCCAATGCCATAACCGATTCACCATGACTCGGGCGGTCAGGGTATTTTGCGGCGCAGTCATCCAGCGGGCCAGTTCAAGTCTTCCGCTGGCACCTTCAGGAATCGCAAATTCTCCGGTATTGGAGTTAAAAAGTGTCGGGATCCCACGTGGCACCGGGTCGCCTTCGATTTGATAAGTGTTTCCACCCACTCGAATGGGTTCATCGATCATTTCGCTTTGATCCGTGACTGCAATGGTTTCCTTAATGGAAGTACTCCCGGCTTTAAAAGCCGCAATTTTCTGATCAATCAAAGCAAGGTCAGCCAAATCACCTGGCGGAAGAATTAACTCCATTTCGGAACTCATTGGCGGCCAAAATGTTCTGGAATGAGAAAGCCGCCACTTAGCTCGATCAAGGGCACTTTCAGGAGCAGGGCGATCATCGTTGACGATTTTTAACGCATCCAATCGCGGAAACCAGTGGTGTTGATCAACCAAGAGGCGAATGTGATTGGAACCTGCTTGAAACGGGAAAGGGCCAAAAGCTTCCCATCGATAATGTTGATATTCAACGCCTCCGGTATTGGCGAGGGCAAGCAGCTCGGTTTGCAGGACCCGATTTAGTTCCAGTTTAAGCGACTCAGTTTTTGGGGTGGCGTAGCGCAAGTATAGGAGGAAATTTCCGGCTTGATTCAAATCAAAATCGTATTGGACCCACTGTTCCAGAGGCACTTGAGTTTCAATTGCTGGGGAATACTTGCCCTCCACCGTGCGCAGGTTTTTTTGACCAGAAAAATCTTCCGCTTCCCACGAATTAAGCTGGCGGTTAAGGCTTGATGCGGTGGTGAATTTAAAGGCGGCTTCATTTTCAGAGATAAAAGCGGTTCGCTTACGGTTGAGGAGCGACCAGCGCTCTTTTTCAAGATTAGCGATGGCCCTTTGTTTTTTTTGAAAAGTTTCGAGAACCTCTGGCCGGGCCAGAGGCTGGGTGAGGCGATGCCGTCCATCCTTCCAGAACTCATTGAAGTCCTTCACGATGCGGGTGCTTCGAAAAATCCCGGCCATGGCATAATAGTCACGTGTTGGGATGGGATCGAATTTGTGATCGTGACATCTCGAACAGGCGAAATCGAGCCCTAGGAAAGCCTTGGTCACGGTGGAAATCTGCTCGTCAGCGATATCCAGTTTTAATTTGTTCGGGTCGGTACATTCATCGAACCAGGGCCCAATCGACAGAAAGGCAGGAGCCACTTTTAGATCCAGAAAATCCGTCGTCTCCCCCGTCAGCAAATCGCCCGCAAGTTGTTCCGTGAGAAAACGATCATAAGGTTTGTCGGCGTTAAAAGCCCTCACCACATAATCGCGATATTCCTCCGCCAGATCAATATGATCCACCCCGGGCACCTTGATTTTCCCGGGCACATAGCGGGCCACATCCAGCCAGTGGCGTCCCCAGCGCTCACCGTAGTGCGGGGAATGAAGGAGACGCTCCACGAGTTTTTCATAGGCTTCGGGCGAGTCGTCGGCCAGGAATTGATCGATCTCCTTCCGGGTCGGAGGCAAACCTGTCAAAGAAATGGTGAGCCGCCGGAGCAGGGTGTGATGATCTGCTTCGGGATTGGGTTGAACCTCATTTTTCTGAAATTCCCGCTCCAGAAAATAATCAATCCCGTTACCCTCGGAAATCTGCGCTTTTACAATGGGCTGAAAGGCCCAATGTTCCCCGGCCCACAACTGAGTCGCCAGAAAAGTCGCAGCTATCAGGATATAACGGATTTCGGTCACTTGAAAAATAGGCGTAAAGGTTGAATGTCCAATCGTCGGTCGGAATATCGTTTTCCGAAACCGACTAATTTTAGACCACAACTTACCTTATGGCCCATTCTTATCTACCTCGAATCAATCCCTGTTTTGTGTCCCATAACCTGGCTTTGGGCGGTGCACAAACAGCCGTTCTTCGATACATCAGCGCGCTACCTGAATGGGTCCGGGACCGGACCACCCTTTATTCCCAGTCCGACGATATGCCCCTGCTGGATGCCGCTGAAAAAAGCGGATTTACTTGTGGAAAAGTGACTCGCGAAGCTCCGATTGATCCAAGTTCTTATTTTTTGAGTTATGGAGATTTAACCGGTCTGCCACAGCGCCCCACCTCCCTCGTGCTTCATTCCTGGGACGATGCGGGCTGGCGCTTCATCAACAAAGCCTACGATCATCTCTACGGAATGAAAATCGCCGGGGTCTCACAAAAAGTACTGAGTCGGTATGCTGATTGGGCAGTTGAGAAAAGGCACGAAGTCCTCGGGGTGTTGACTCCTCCAGTCTCTGAATTTACCTCAGCCAAAGGGCAATATGACCCCAAAGGCCGTCTCGTGGTCGGTTGGATGGGCCGCCCGCTTGAGTCCAAAGGAATCATGACGCTCCCCTACCTCCTCCTTGAGGATCCCCGCATGGTTATCCGCGCCTGGACCGGTGCAGAAACAGCCGGACTGGCCTACACCCAGCGGACCCAGGCCGAAACTCTGGCCAAAGTCATCAAGCTGGCTAAAACTCTCGGGGTGGCAGACCGTCTCGACATCCGCCCCCTCGATTTTAATCCTTTTAACTACCGACACCGGCTTGATGGCTGCCATGTCCTGCTTGGGAACAGTGAAAAAGAGGGCTTCCTCCTCACCGCAGCCGAAGCCCTTAGCTGCGGCATCCCCGTAGTGGTCACAAAAACCTGTGGCGTGGCGGATTTTATCAAAAACGGCAAAAATGGAGTGCTGATCGACTGGCATTCCAATCCCAAAAAACTCGCCAAAACCGCCCACAAAGCGATTTTGAAAGCCGCCACCCTTGACAGCGGCATTTGTCTGGCCTCCGCCGCTGATCTCTCGCTCGCAGCCAGTTATGCATCGGCTCACTCGCAGATCCTGTGCGAAATGGTCGGGGCCAGCCTGATCAATCGGGATGCAAATCTCACGGTGGGACTGCGGATTCATCAAGGGACCGATGTCTCCAAGTTGGAGGACGCCGTCGACAGTCTCGCCTCGCAAACCTATCGCCGCTTCAAGACCATTTTGCTGGTCGATGGCCACTGGGCTTTTGGCGAGTCGCTAGCCAAGCGGTTTGGCCTGCCCTTGATCTGTACCGGGACCGATCCTGATATCGAACATTGCAGTTGGTTGCATCGCCAAGCCGTCGCGCAGTGTGACACCGAATTCTACAAACCGCTCGACTACGACGATCAGCTACTCCCCAACTATCTGGAGCGCGCCGTGGCGACACTGGAGAGGGAAAAAGTCGATGTTTACGGTTGCAAACTCATGACCCTGGATAACGGCGACATCCAGCCCCGCCTGCATTGGCCGAACAAGCCATTGGAGACGATGTTCACTGGAAATTCCGATGACAATATGCTACCCCACTCTTCTGTCACACTGCGGACAAAAATGGCTCTTAAAGCTGGAAATTATCAGGAGCGTGCCATTGGTCTCGGAGCAGATGATTACCATCTCTGGTATCGCATCCACCTCGCCGGAGGTAAGTTTTTCCGCGATGACGAGGTGCGAAACGTGGTTTACCGGATTCATGAACAAAATTCGCTCAAAATTCGTCGCGAACGTTTTGGCAACACCGTAAAAGATCAAAAAGCAGCAGCCCGGCTCAATATTTTCCAGAAAGCCGCCGCCGCCGCCGGATTTACCGTAATTGCCGGTGGTTTGGTTGGTTGTGCGGATGATGCCGCAAAATCCGAACCAGGAAACACCGACTCGAAGAGCAAAGCCACGGTTGATAAGGTTGATATGCCCAAGGCAAAAAAAATCGACCCGCCTCACAGCTAGGTTCTGGGAAAAATGGATAGTAGCCCTGATCAAAGCAAAACCAGAGGTCTCACCCTCTGGCTTATCTGGGGATTTCTCACATCCTCAGTTTTTTTGTATTTTGTGATCCTGCAGATCATCGGCAATGATAAGGAAAACGTGGCTCCCCCAGATGATATGATGGTCAAAATCCTGACCGGGCTCGCTCTGGTGAATTTCATGGGCAGTTTTCTAATCCGAAAAATCGTGACCCTCCCATTGTCGGAAAAACTCGATCAGCAAAACTTTCAGAAACTAATGGCTTCCTGCATCATCTCATGGGCCTTGGCCGAATCGGTTGCCATTTTCGGACTGATTCTGGGGCTTATTGGCGCTCCGATGTCAACTTCTGGTCTGTTTTTTGTTGCCGGATTCGGAGCAATGGTCTTCCTGTCTCCAAGTTTTGTGCCCTTCAAGGGACCAGTTCAGAGATTGTAATTCTATAAGTCAGTAAATTGTTAATGTGAGCCAACCACCTTGGCATCTTGTTGAACACTTATGACATATTTAGAAAAATGAGTGGCATATTCAGCAACACTTTTGGCATATTCAACAACCCTTTTGGCATATTCAGTAACCCTTTTGGCATATTTAACCTGCAAATGCCTTAAGGGTTGTTAGAAATCCCAAAAGGGTTTTGCCTTATCCGAAAAAGTTTGTTGAAAATGATCGGAAAGTGGATAAAAAACATCCAACAGGGTTTGATGTCGGACCTAACAGGGTACAATCCCCGACTTAACAGGGTACAATTTCACATAGAGACTTGCCCTTGACGTTCAATCAGCAAGCCTACTCAATCAGCTTTGCGGCATCTGCTTTGGCTTTGGCGAGGACTTCGGCGAGCGCGACGGGTTTGCCGCCCTGGCGGAGGCTTTCATCAGCGGCTTCCATAAAGGCAAAAATTTCGAGAGTCTCCGCTTCGCTCACGGGCGGCACACCTGACCGAAAGAATGGACCAATCTGGCGGCAAAGAGCCTCGTAACTGATGATTTTGGCTCCCTGGCGGACCCCAGCGCTGCCGAAAACGAACGCGCCAAACTCGGATTTGCCCTTTACGATTCCTCGATAGGTGCCGACCCGACCGTCTTTCCACACGCCGGTGACTTGATCGGTGATGGGGCCTTTGGTGCGGGAAACGGTCTCGCAGCCAGTGCCCATCAGCGCGAAGAGCGACTCAATGCCATGAATGGCGTAGAAAAACAGATCGGGTGTGCCGCTTTGATAGGAACATGGTCCCCAAGTTGTTACGCCGAGGATTTCCCCGATCTCGGGATTTGTCTTCATCGCGATCAAATCCGCTCCAAACCGGGAAGAGGAACTCGAAAAAACCTTCACATTATTCTTCTTGGCGAGTTCAAAAATCGCGACGGCCTCGGCCAGGGTGCCAGCAATGGGTTTGTCGATAAAAACCGGCTTTCCTGCCTTGAATATTTCCCGTGCTTCCTGGAGATGGATGCGGCCATCCACACTTTCCAGCAAGACCACATCGACTTTTTCCAGCAGCTTCGGAATGTTGTCCACGATTTCCACACCCATTTCACGAACTTGCTCGGTGAATTTCGCGACTCGGTCTTTGCTCGCTGGCATGTCGGTACCTCCTGGATACCCCGCCACGATTTTGATGCCAGCCAGCTCTCCCTCCGTCTCGCCTTTGTTGAAGAGTTTCGTAAAGGCTGGAACGTGGGATGTATCGAGCCCGACAATCCCAGCACGGAGAGGTTTAAGGCCCTCTTCCTGAGCAAAAGCGCCTCCAACTAGGAGAAATACGGCAAGGCTCAAGGGTTTCATGGTCGATTTAGTATTGTTCATCCTCTTCGTCCCACAGCATCATCATTTCGAAGTCCTGAAAATCAGCGTCAAACTCAACCTGCTTGGTCAAATCGGCTATCGACTCGCTGGCGCGAATAAGACGGCGGGCGAGGGCTCTGGAAATTTCCTTGTTGATTTCGGGATGGTCGGCAAGGTTCTTTTCTGCGTTCGCCAACACATAAAATTCACACGGTTTCAGGGCAATAGCAGTTGCGGAATGCCCCCGTTCCAAGAGCAGGGCAATTTCTCCAAACAGTGCTCCAGGTGTGGAAATCGTGGTGATAGTGCTGTCTCCCACCTGGATTTCGACCACGCCGGATTTCAAAACCAGAATCTCCCCTTCCTGGTTGCCTTCTTGAAGAATCACGTCTCCCTTGGCATGGGAACGAGTTGGGAGGTGGGAACAGAAATCGAGTAAATTTGACATGATTCGATTATGGTCCCATCCCGTCTCCGGGGAAAGTTAAAAATTTCACTCGAATCCGGGGAGCATCGTCAGGAAGACTGGTCCGTCGTGATTGGGATTTTTCAGCGGATTCTCACAGGGAGTGACCTTCACTTCCAGGGATGGAAGAAGAAGGTGATGCGGATCTTCCGCCTGAAAAAATTCGTCCAGCTCGGTCTCCACCAGTATCGCGGGCATCCGGTCGTGGATGTGCCGGGTCTTTTCCGAGCCCGCCGTCGTTAACATGGAATAACAATAGCCATAATCAGGCGAGTCCTCCCAGATCCCGGCAGCCCAGAGCCAATCGCCTCCTTTCCCGGCCCTGCCCGCATGCTGAATGGCATGGGTTTGTTTTTTCCCAGCCAGGCCCGACCATTCGTAATAGGTAGAAAGTGGGATCACACAGCGGCGCTTTTCCACCCAGGCGGACTTCCACATCTGCCCGGAAAGTTTGTCCTCGCGAGCGTTGTTGATGGAGGGGTTAAAGTCGCGGATAAAGCCCCAGCGCATCGTCGCAAATGAGCTGTCCGAAGTCAGGACCAGACCTGAATCCGTTTTCCGGATTCCGTAAATTTTTGATCGAAATTCCGAAAGCCCGCGAAAGGCGAGTTTTTCCCAACTGGTTTCGTTTCGCTTCCCCGATCCAGGTCCAATGTCGTATAGATTGCACATGGTTACCCCGAAAACAGTCAGCGATCAAACTGGGATTTTTACACCAGAATCCCCTTTACCACTTCCCCGTACACATCGGTGAGGCGAAAATCCCGGCCTGCGTAGCGGTAGGTCAGTCGCTCGTGATCCAGCCCGAGGAGGTGAAGTATGGTGGCATGGAGATCGTGCATGTGAACCTTGTCTTTTACGGCAAAGTAACCAAACTCATCGGTCTCCCCGTAGGCGAGACCGCCTTTCACTCCACCTCCGGCCATCCACATGGTGAATCCCTGAGGGTTGTGATCGCGTCCATCATTTCCCTGGGCAATGGGGGTCCGCCCAAATTCGCCGCCCCAGACAACCAGGGTATCCTCAAGCAGTCCGCGCTGTTTTAAATCAGTGAGCAGTCCCGCAATCGGCTTGTCCACCGCGAGCGAGTTTTTCTCGTGGTCCTTTTTCAAGCCACCGTGCTGATCCCAGACATTGGGCGTGGAGACCTGGATATAGCGGACCCCGGCCTCAGCGAAACGCCGGGCAAGGAGGCATTGTCGCCCAAAGTTGTCTGTCACCGCACCAGATCCAATTCCGTAGAGCTGGCGAATATGGTCGGGCTCATCATTGATCTCAATCACCGGAGGGGCGGCGGTTTGCATGCGGAAAGCCAGTTCCATCGATTTTATCATACCCTCAACCGGAGCATAATGGGTGCGATCAAGGTGATCACGGTTCATCGCCTGAAGAAGTTCCAATTTTCGCTGCTGCAGGTTGGCAGGGACTTTCGACTCGAGATAACGAAAAGTCGCCCTGGCATCCAGCTTTCCGTTGGCCCCTATCGTCGTCGCCTGGTGCGCTGCCGGGAGAAAGGCGGGTCCGTAGTTCCTCGGGCCGCCATGCGTGGCTGACGGGCTGATGCTGACAAAGCCGGGCAGATCCCGATTCTCCGAGCCGAGTCCGTAGCTCACCCAGGAGCCCAGTGAAGGCCTCACAAAATTGTCGGTTCCAGTGTGTAACATGCAGACCGCCTGCCCGTGTGACTGCCCCGTACTCTGCATGGAGCGGATCACACAGAGGTCATCAACGTGTTTCGCAACTTCAGGAAAAAGATCGCTCACCCAGAGACCGGACCGCCCATATTGTTTAAAATCCCAGGGTGAGGCCATCAACTTGGCCCGACTCGTCGCCGCAGGATCGAGATTTTTGGCTGGGGCAAATGGCAGCTTCTGCCCGCCCCGCTGCTGCAATTCCGGCTTGTAATCAAAGGTGTCAACCTGAGAGGGGCCGCCGTGCATAAACAGAAAGATGACTCGCTTCGCCCGAGCCGCATGATGCGCGGGATATCCCAAGGCAGCTTGAGCGAGACCGGAGAAAGCCAGCGAGCCAAAGCCACATGCGGCAGATTTTAACAACCCGCGTCGGGACACGAAGGAATGGAGTGGTGGATTGAATAATTCATTCATCTTATTCCAGGTAAAGAAATTCAGTTGAAGCGAGGATCAAATGGCTGAGGTGTCCGGCTGCTTCAGCGAGTTTTTCGGGCTCAGATGAACCTCCTCCCAGTTCCGCAATAAAGTCAAAGGCCCGCTGGCGTTCCGCCGGGCTGGGATTGCGACCCAGCAAAGTCAGGTAGAGCCAGTTGATCTCGCCACCTGCACTCTGCCCCCGCTGCCCTACCGCCAAACGCCCAATGACCATGGCCTGGTCCTGAAGAAACTCACTATTGAGCAAATACAGCGCCTGGGTCGGCACGGTGGTTTGACTGCGCTGACCGGAGACAAAATCAGGATTAGCCCCATCGAAAAGTGACAACTCGGTTGAAGGGTTATTCCTCGCCACCGGTAGGTAAATGGTCCGCTTTTTCTCTTTTGAACCCGAGAGTGGTTTGTCCAGGTCGATACCCACGGCGGTTGCGGTTGCCTGCCCGGGCGTGGGATCAAGCTGGCCGGAGAGGAAAATGACGCTGTCCCGCAGCTCTTCAGCCGTCAGGCGGCGGCGATTTTGTCGTCCAAAAAACCGATTTTCCGGGTCCGCATTCATTATCGAGGAACTGCTCAACTGATAAGTCCGGCTCAAGACCAACTCCCGAATCAGCGATTTGATCGAGCCGCCACCTTCGCGGAAACTGGCTGCCAGGTAATCAAGCAAATCAGGATGGGTCGGCCCCGACCCAAGGCGACCAAAATTATCCACCGTCTCGACGATTCCACGCCCGAAAAGATGGCTCCAGACCCGGTTTACGATGACGCGGTCGAGCAGACCGTTATTCTGATTCGTAAGCCAGTCAGCCAAACCCAGGCGGCCACTTTGCCCTGCCGGGATTTCGGGCATCTCCCCACTAAGGAGGCGTGGGAAACCTCGCGGAACCAGCGGCCCGAGCTGGGAAACCTCGCCCCGGACCCGCAGGTGGACATCCACTGGCACTTTGGCATCGCGTGGAGCCATCGCCAGATCTTCAGACTTTAACTCTTCGATCAGTTTGTCGAGTTCTTTCTTGATCTCGGCTTCGCTCATTTGAAACAGAGGGTCCAGTAGAGGAATCCGTGAGGATTTCTCCCCGGTCTTGCCAAAATTGGCGAGTTGGGTCTGTTCCCTTTTGATGTCAACAACCGCGATGAACTGCACGGCATCCACCATGACATAACGCCCTTCCGTGCCTGAGGTTGTGATCGTGACACTGCAATCTCCGCCCTTTTCAAAAGTGAAGTGCCCAATTGGCTGGAAAAGCCCGGCAATCGCAGGCGGCTTGGTTTGGTCAAGAATCACCGATGATTTGCCCTGTTGACCAACCACCATGATCGGCACCTGGCTGGCCCGGTTCCCCTCGGCACTGTAGGCGACCCGCACTTCATACAGCCCGGTCTCAGGGACGCTGCCACGGAAAATAGCCTGCCG
>JBGSJM010000075.1:0-2959 GCA_041742015.1 Verrucomicrobiales bacterium
CCCGGCGGCTCCTTGCGGTGCAATTCGTCGATCATCTCCGCCACGTCCGGGCGGCACACCTGCAGTGGTTTTCGAGCCCTCCAAAAAAGATAGCTAAAACAAAAAATTATTCAAAAGTTATTTTTGTTTCGTATGACTTATCGCCTTCCCACCGATGCGGAGTGGAGCATGGCAGTGGGCGTTGGAAAGAAAGAGGACAAAAAGACCGGTATGCGAAACCAAGTGGAGGGCGAATACCCTTGGGGAACGGTGTGGCCACCACCACAGGGAGCGGGCAACTACAGCGACGACAGTCGGAATGCCAAGGCACCTAATTCCAGCTTTGGGTCTTTGGAAAACTTCGATGATGGAATTCCGACCACCGCTCCGGTCATGAGTTTCAAGCCAAATCAATTTGGCATTTACGACCTTGGGGGCAATGTCTGGGAATTGTTGGAAGACAAATATACTCGCTCTTCGTCTGTTGTGGTTGAAATCGCGCGGGGAGGTTCCTGGCTGAGCTTCAATCGATTTAATTTGCTATCGTCATTCCGCGCGGATTCAGGCCGAGACTTCCAAACTGGATTTCGGTGCGTGTTAGAGGGTGGGGGAACTGCTCGCTAGGCGGGTTGGGCTCTTGGCTAAATGTTTTAAGGCAAAAAACTCTTCATTGAAAATTTTTGAAAGTGGGGCGACTCAGCCAAACTTGGTGTTTAGCGAAGTAAAGCGGCTACAGGAAATTTACCAAAGCCAAAAGTTTGAACTTGGTCAGAAAACACAGGACCAGTTCCGCATTCTGGTTCGCAACTATCGGAAAAACCCGAAGGCATCTTTTCTTCAGCCTGAGTTTATCTTGAAATTCCAATCCTTGCTTCCCAAACAAACGCGGATTAGCTTTTTGACACAAGCTGATGCCGGACCACTTTCAACCAACCCGCTGGAGCCTGATCCAGCAAATCAACTCAGGCGAAGCTCACCGCCGGGAGGACGCCTGGCGGGAGTTTGATGCGCTTTACCGTGCCCCATTGCTCGCCTTTGTCCGGCGTAACGGCTGGGGGACTGAAGAAGCGGAAGATTTGTTGCAGGGCTTTCTGGCGAAATTGGCGACTCGTGACTGGCTGAAGGTTGCTGATCCTGATCGTGGAAAGATGCGTACCTTTTTGCTCAATCGGCTAAAATCTCACCTCAGCGATTCCCGGAAATTTCAAAGCGCCCAAAAACGAGGGGGCGGGCAGTCCATGGGGGAACTGGTCGAATCACAGGCCACCTCTACCGCAAATATCGAGCTGGAATTTGATCGGGAGTGGGCTCAGGCCATCCTGAACCGGGTTTTGGCCACGCTGGAGGCACAATGCAAAGGGAAATTGAAAAACGGGGCCTATGTGCTCCTGCAATCCCAATTGACAGATGATTCTCCGGAAAAGCTCCGCAGTGCCGCTGCTCAACTTGGTGAAACAGAGGATGCTCTCCGCGGGCAGTTACATCGGTTGCGGGGCGAGTTTCGCGACCTGCTTCGCAAGGAGGTGGCAGAAACCCTTTTGCCAGGAGAAAATGTTTCCAGCGAAATGCGGTACTTCGCCAGGATCCTGGGGTAGGGGATCTCGACTGCGAAGCGGTCCCGTCGAAGAGACATTCCAAAATACGGAAAGAATCAATCATGAAGACTTGATGGATCCAGTTTCATTTCCGATGATTACACTCATGAAACCATGAATCTTCCGCACTCTGTGTTGCCTGCTATTCTTTTCCACGACCCTCGCGCAGGATGGCGAGCCGGGATCAAATTTCCACTTTCACACTCCAGAGAACTGGCAGGGAGAAGTGATCAAGCTGCCCCCGGGGTTTGCCCTGGATCTCGAATGGCACGGAATCGAGAGCATAAAATTCGCTCCGGGGATGTTTGAAGCCGGTTCGGACTCTTTCTTTTCATATTTGCTGGTGTTTCTGCTCAGCAAAGAAGACGACGTCTCTGAAAAATCGCTTCACACGCAGATTTTGGCCTACTACCGCGGTCTCGCCAAAGCGGTCATGGGCGGAAAGAAGATGCCAGTTAATACCGATGATTTCAAATTCACTCTCAAAGCCCTGCCGGCTGATTCCGATAAAAAACTTATTTCTGTGTGGGAGGGAACGCTCGACTGGACAGAACCTTTTGCGACCCAAAAAGCACAAACTTTGAACATGGAAATTCACCAATGGAAAAACGGCGACCAGCCGGTTCTATACTTCATGGTATCTCCCCAGAAAAAAGACCATGCGATCTGGAAAGAGATGCGCGGATATCGGGATAAGTTTGAGATTAAGTGATTGAGGTGGCTATAACGCGTCCCTTGTGACGACGGAAATTGGAGTCATCGTCGTTATCAGTATTTCGATGGGCCAGGAATTTTCATTCAACAGGGTATGGTAACCGATTCAACAGGGTATGATCACCGACCTAACAGGGTACGATCGGCGATCCAGATCGCGGTCGTAAGTCTGTTTGTCACCCCGGGATTGTGCATTGATTTTGAAAAAGAAATCCGGCCCATTTTTGAGGCACGCTGCCTTGATTGCCACGACTCCGCTACGCTGAAAGGCGGAATCGGACTGGAGACTTTTTACCATGCCCACCTGCCAACCGATGCGGGTGAGTCACTTTTTACTTCGGGGAAACCGGAACGGTCGGCCCTGATCCACGCGATATCGGCGATCGATCCAGAAAAGCGGATGCCTCCAAAAGGCGATCCCTTATCCGCCGGGGAAATAAGACTTCTGAGACAATGGATCGAGGAGGGAGCCCACTGGCCCGACGATAGCTGGCGCCCGCCGCTACACTGGTCCTATTCGCCACCCCGAAAAGTGGCACCCACCGGGGGCGTGACAGGTGCACTGGAGGGGCGCCATTCAAACCTCATCGACCAATTTATCGCCGCCAAACTCCAGGAACACGGTCTGTCGCTTAATCCCGAAGCGGAGCCAGCCCGGCTGCTCCGCCGGG
>JBGSJM010000076.1:0-9605 GCA_041742015.1 Verrucomicrobiales bacterium
GCGCCTCCCAGAAAATACTTTTTCACGGGGACATGGGACCACATACATCAGATCAGCCGCCACGATTGACACGGACCAATTGCCCTTTCAGATTCGGTAAACCTTCGAGTTGGGCATGAATCTTTTCCGCCAAGGCAGTAAAGTCAGGGTTGGTCGTGCAAACAATGATTCCAGAGTGATCTGTTCGGGTTTGGTGCAGGCGGATGAAGTCTTTCCGATTGTGGGTGATCACGGCCCGGTCCTGTTGGCAGGCAAATTCAAGGACCTCGTCATCCGGGATGCCTTCGTTGGCCTTGCCCGCATCCCTGGTGGTCAGCACATCATAGCCTAGAAGTCTCAGTGCCTCCACCACGGGCAGGGGAAAATTTTCGTTGGAATAGAGTCGAGCGCTCATGATTTATCGCCATTTGCTGCAATCTCCCGATCCATCTCATCGCGGTGACTTCTGGCATAGTGCCAGGCATTGGCGAGGTCTTCCGCCGTCAGGTTTGGATAGGCAGCCAACAGTTCGGCATCGGTCTTTCCTCCACGCCGCAGTGACTCCAGGAGCCAGACCGGGATGCGGGTGCGCACAACCCGTGCCGATCCATCGCAAATGACTTCATTAAAATCGATCCCTGGATAGGCATCCGCCACCCCCAGCGCCACAGCAGACAACAAACGCAACTGGTCGCCTTTGGGCAGGTGCAATACAGCTTCTCGAAGGGTGTCAAAATCGGTAATCATAACGCCAGAATAGCATAAAGAACGCTCTATGGGACGAAAATTCCCATCACAAAAAGTGGGGCCAGACCAGTTATTTTCAATGAACTATGGAATATCAGTGCAGGTTGATAATCCAATTACGTGGCTAGAATAGCAGATCCGTCACCGATTTCAGCCTTCTTCACCCCAGTCGCGGAATTTGCCAAAAATTCCGATGTGCGACAAACAGCCGATCAAAAGGCTCCTACTTCCACGATCCCCCGTTTGATCCGAAATGAATCTGCAAACCCGCTTCATCCTCGATCCAGCGCGGCCTGCCATTGGCATCCACGAAGGCACAGCCAATGGGGAGATCCGGACGATCATTGCTGATTTTTAGAATTGCCTCCCCGGCCTGGTCCGAAATCTCGATCCATTCCTGTTTCATGGCGATGGGATTGAGGTCTTTGGCCTTGATCTTTTCCAGAGTCCCCGGGACGATTTTGGCGAATCTTAGCATCATCTTCAACAGGAAGAGCGGAGAGTAGCCTTGATCCTTTCCGCAGGCCGCCCAGCAGATCGCGGCCAGCGGATAGAGTCTGGAAAGTTCCAGGATGTCGACATAGTCCCGCGTTTCTGATCGCGCCGCCAGGGCCAGGGCTTTGTTGGTGGCGATGTCAAAAAGATGGAGCCGCCAGCCCAGAACCGGATCCTTCTCGACCGGAAAAAAACGGAAGGTGGAATCAGCGGCCCAATCGATATCGGTACTTTGACCATTCCGGGAAATCTCCGCTTTCCGGAAGGTGTCTCCCAGCTTCCATGGAGTGGCCGGTTTCACTGCGAAACCCGCTGCGATCAGGGTGGCCGCGTCGTTCTCGCTAGCTTCCGTCACCTCGGTAGCGGTTCCGTGAAAGATGTCAAAGTCCTGACTGAAACGGGTCGAGTCATCAGCCGCATTCAGAACCACTCCGCCTGCGAAGTGGCTTTGCGGACTGCGGTTTCCGGCGATCAAGGCGAGGACTTCTTTCTGAATGCTGGTTAAAGGCATGGGCGGAGCATCTTCCACAGGTTTTGAGCTTCGTACCATTCCCGGTGGCCCCCGTATTCGCGCAGGTGCAAAATCACCAGCTTCACGTCATCCCAAGTTTCCACCGTGGCTTCGGGGTGCCAGAACCAGAAGCACTTCAGAAAGCGAAGCTTCACCAGGCGCCGGGCCTCGGCCAGAACCTGCTCTGGTACGGACTTCGTTGTTGTTGGTGGGGCGATTTCTACTTCGTTCATGGGCTTATCTTACCACGTTTTCTCCCATGGGTAAATTTCCCGCCGACCAAACTTGGCAAAAAAATCACCGCTTGGGTCAAATGGCATCGAGGCACCAAAGACTCAAATATGGTTTTCGCATTTTCGCACGTGGGGACGTCGGGCGTGGGTCGGGGACAGACTCGAATGTCACTAGTTTAAGCCGTCGTATCGACCATAAACTGGGACTTAGACCGAGGTTTTAGCGGATATTTCCATCGAAACAGATGCTTAAACTAGTGACATTCGGGACAGACAGGGTATTGGCAGTCAACAGTTAAACATCAATAAAATTAGATAATCTCCCGTTTTCTCGGAATAATCAGTTGTACCCCTGAATCCTTATCAATCCCACGGCTCAAACAAAAGGTCTTGAAACAGGAATTTCCTATCCGTTATTTGATCTATCATGCAAAAAGGCACTCAAGGACAGATCGTAGCGATGGGAGGTGGGGGGTTCTCCATGGAGCCTGACAATCCGCTGCTGGATGAGTTTATCGTCAGCCTGAGTCCCAAAGAATCGCCAAAAGTTTGTTTTGTGCCAACCGCTTCGGCTGACTCAGCCGCCTATCTCGTCAGGTTTTACCGAGCATTTAGTAAGGGTCCGGCGATACCAACCGACTTGACTATATTCGATCCTGGTTCTCTGCCGCGTAATCCATCATTGTCATCGGAATTGGCAGGCTTTGTCGCGGATCAGGACATCATCTACGTCAGTGGTGGCAATACGGTAAATCTTCTGGCTATGTGGCGGGCTCATGGATTGGACAAGATCTTCAAGGAAGCCTGGCTCAATGGCAAAATTCTTTGTGGACTCAGCGCGGGTATGATCTGCTGGTTTCGAGCCAGCGTGACCGACTCCTTTGGTGCGATGGATCGTCTCGACGACGGCCTCGGCTTCATCAACGCCTCTGCCTGCCCACACTATGATGGGGAAGTAGGTAGACGCCCGGCCTATCACCGATTCATTAAAGATGGCATGCCCAATGGATATGCTGCTGATGACGGCGCTGCTCTTCACTTTATCGGGACCGAACTGGCCGAAGTGGTAACCTCCCGACCCAAAGCAAAGGCTTACCGGGTTGAAAAAGACGGCGAAAGTATCGTGGAAACTGAATTGCGCTGTCGTTTCCTGGGAAGGGAAGCAGACCATACTTCTTAGGGGCAGACACGGTATTGATGGTCAACAGTTAAATATCAATAAACTCCGATAATCAAATTAGCGCTAATTCCGTAATACATGCGACTCACCCAAAGAGGTGTTGACGTTAAGGAAATCATCTGTGGCTCTAGCTGTCCAAACGATTTCCTCAATCATTCCTCATCTTCTTGAGATCTTCCCATCGTATGCCTTTGCTCGGATCTGCAATAATCGCTGCTAATTCCTGTTCCAAAATGGTTACAGCCTCTTTGCTGAGTTGATGTAAATCATCCACACCAAGAGCGTCCTTTGCCAACTCCGAGGCAAGTTCCAATTTTTCTTCTGGCGATAATTCCTTCAGTTCCGGGAATCGATCATCTATCATTTTGAACAATTACTCAGCAACCAAATGAAGCAAGATAATTTTCACGCGAAATAGGACCGTTGGTCCCCAATTTCTGCCACTCAATCACCCATTTCTGTCTTTTCATCATTCACTTCTTATAATCAAAAGAAAATTTCATAAATATTGAAATTTAACTTGCGTTTCATAATAGATCTGCAATCATGATCTAATATAGTCATATCGACTCTAAATAATATATAAAAGCATAGCCTAGTGAAATGAATAAGATTCAGTATAAGAAAAGAGAACAATTCATCCAGGTAGCCGGTGTTATCGCCGCCCATCAGGATGCCGTAAAATCCCTCCCCGCCCTCGAAAGCGCTTCCAAGCTCTTCACGGGAAAAATCGAGCAAATCAACCAACTCGCCCAAAAGCAGCTCATCGGCAGTCGCAGCGCGACGGTTGCCAAACGAGTGGCCAGGGCCAACATGGTGGGTGGCGTCATGGATCTCGTCGCCAAGATGACCTCTTATGGTGCTGCCACTGGTAATCTCATCCTCCTGTCCGAGATCAAATTGACCCGCAGCGATCTCCAGTATGGCCGCGCCGCCACCGCCCTTTTTCAAGCGCGGCAGATCGTAGCCAAAGCCCGTGACATTCAGCCTGATCTGGAAGTAGATTACAAATTGACCACCGCTGTTATCGACACGGTCTCCAACCAGGTCGAAGACTTCGGCATCCTCATCGAAGCGCCCGGGAAAGCGATCGACACCCGTACCGTCACCACCCAGACCCTGAATGAAGTGATCGCCGAAGCCAGTCGCATTCTCAGCCTGCGCATCGCCACCCAGGTCACCACTCTGCGCGAAGCCTACCCAGGATTTGCCCAAGCCTTTGACCAGGCCAACGTTTTGGAAGTGGAAGGCAGCCGCGCCAGTGACTCCACGTCACAGCCCGACCCAGCCACACCTGAAATGATCGCCTCCGCGCCCATTGCCATGGTCGCTGCCGCACCGGTCCCCGTGGTGAACGCCGCTGCACCTGCCAATGGAAACGGCCGCCACTCCGCCCCGGAACCCGTCGCCGTAGATCTGGCCAGATAACTGCAGCTATTCGTTACCATTCCTCGCACAAAAAACCGAAGCACCCGCTTCGGTTTTTTTGTTTCAACCGAAAAACATCCGTCAAGATGCTCATCGTCGCACCTGTCGCATCAGCTCTTCTTTAACTCCGATGCAACAGGGTACGATGCCGCATTGAACAGGGGTCAATCGGCGACTCAACAGGGTGCAATCAACCGCAAAACCCGCTAAACAAACAGAACTTTTACCCGCAGGGGTCGCAGAGAGCCGCAGAGGGAAAGTAGCCACAAATCCACTCTGGCCTGGTTTTCTTTGTAGCGGAATTTGCAAAAAATTCCGATGTGTGAAACAGCTGCCCAATAAAAGCCCTTGAGGCGCAAGCAAGGGACCATGCGCCGGTTTCACACAAACTCACCCCACCTGACATCGACTTTATCTTTTTCCAAATACTCTCCCGTCTTTCCCCTGGAAAATTTCAATCGATAGTCTGGCCCTGGTCTTGCCCCTCCAGCCTAAAGCCTCCAGCCTGATACCATCATTTGACCCGCTTCAAATACATTTGGATGGTTTGCAATTCAGGCACATCGAATGCGACGACCTTTGGGCTGATTCGAACGATCCTGCAACGCAAACTCTTGTTTCGCAAATCAGGGTTGAAAGCTTTTACCAGGTCAACTGCTCCCCCCTTCACTTCCAGTAAAACATGAGAGCTGCTTCGCCCGGCCAACCGATACGGGACACCCATCTGGGACGCCTTTCCTTTGACCCTCTTTGGAGTGACTTCGACCTGACCAGCCCACTTGTCAAAGGCCGCTTTTACCTCCCTCATTCCCTCTGTGTGGATATCCGGGTTATGCCGTTCAGTCAGGTGTGAGTCATAAACCCACACACCCTCATACCACTCTGCTGATAGAGCACCCCGACAAGTTATGATAAGGAAAGCGAAAAGAAGAAAGTGTTTCATTTGACATTCTTATCTGGAAGGGTCACCCGGATTCATTCGGTGGGTCAGATATTTGCGAAAAGATTCCGGCACACAGGAAGATCTGTCCAGATCAAAAAGTTAATTCGCTTTCTTCTCGTCGGGTGCTCTCTTCTCGACGAGGCCTTCGATGATGCAGTTCACCATCTCCACATTTAGAGCGAGTCCCTTACAGGTTCCCATGACCGTAACCGGCTGCCCGACGGTCAGAAGCGTGCGGCGGTCGTTCCGACTAATGAGTCGACCCTGGGTCGGAATCACATCCACAAAGAAGTCGGGACCGGGCTGCAAATTGCAATGGACCTGGGAGCCCAAACCTTCGGCGCGAAGAGTTAGACTGATTTGCTTCGCAGACTCGAATGCTGCGATCGTGCCGACCACCTTTAGATATTGATCCCGATATTTGGAATCGGCCGTGGCGGAATCCTTCTGATAACTGAGGGCAAGATCTGTGGCAGTGATCTCCACGGGCTTAAGGAGTTCCTTGATAGACATTTCCTTGACTTTGCCCCCCACGGCCGCACGAAGTTGTTCGTTCTCTTTGCGCAACTCGTAGACTTCGTCACGAAGTTTATCCACTTCGACCTTCAATTCCTCGACCGCTTTTGCCGTTTCAAGGTAAGACGATTTCAGTTCGGTCAACTGCTTGGGAAGCCCGGACACCGATTCGGGAACTTTGATCTCCTTAACTTTGTTGAAAAGATCACCGAGGGAGCCGGGCGCAGCGGGAGTCTCTTTTGCCTCTTGAGAAAAGCCGAAAGAGCAGGCCAGCAGGATTGGGACAACACTGGAAAGGGTGCGTAACATCATTTTTCAATATGGTTGCGAGTCGGCTTGTGCCAAATAGATTTTACACCAGAAATGCGTTTTGCGGGCCCCTTGCCAGTATTGCAGGAGTTATGTCCTCTATTCCCTGACCTAACCCTGTTTGTTCATTGATTATAATCTCTTGGGGAGTTATGGAGTTATGGAGTTATGGAGTTATGGAGTTATGGAGTTATGGAGTTATGGAGTTATGGAGTTATGGAGTTATGGACTCCAGGTTATGATTTGTGTGCTTGCACGCCATGATTTTCCCGCTCAATTCCCAAATCTTTCACAAGAATACGGTGGCGCATGCAAACTGATAAGGAACTCTATGATCTTTTTACTTCGGACCCGGAGGAGCTTTACGTGCTTCTTGACCGCGCTTTCCCGAAAAAGGGAGTCGAAGTCCGCACCGAGCAACAAAAGCAGGTCGAACGCATCTCGGACCTGACCGCCCTTCCTCTCGATCCCAAAGAATGCTGTCACATCATCGAAAACGAAGGCAGAAAGGATGAAAACCTCCACAGTCGGGGTATGATCAGTGCCGGATTATTTCTCGCAAAATATCCGGACCGCTTCTGTGAAGTTCACCTCGTTTACCTCACCCGCAACCTCAATCCCTACGCCGCCACTACCAGCACCGGGCGGAGCAAAAAGAAAAAGTCGCTCCAACCCTGCGTAAACTTCACGCCCACAGTTCATTACCTGGATGAACGGATTCGCGAAATCGCAATAACCCAACCTGACAGCCCGTTGGTATCAGTGTTTTTCCCACTGCTTGAAAACAATTTGAACAGGCTTGAAAACGACTTCCACCTGCATTACGATAAACTCAAACAAAGCAAGGATCTCACCGATCCAGCCCGAGGAAAATGGCTGGCGGTTTTTCAGCTCTGGCTGATGAGATCCTTGGGCAAAGACAAACTTGAAGAAATTCTGACCATGCTCACCGAACACCTGCCACCGATCGAAGAAACCGTCTGGGGAAAGGAACTGATCCAGATCCACCATGATAAGGGAAAGGAAGAGGGCTTGGAACAAGGCTTGGAACAAGGTCGGATTCAAACGTTGAAAGCTGAAATTGAAAAATATCATCAGCTCAAAGCGAAAGGAGTTCTTGGTGACGAAGCGCACCGGGTTCTCGTCGATTCAGCCGAAAAGGAAATAAATGAAATCGTCGCCAGGCTCGAATTGACTGAAAAGAAAAAGGCTGCGCCATGATGCTTGTCTGAAAACTGGCCGGGGCGGCCGAATTTCACTGCCCCAACCACTGGCGCAGGGGATTTTTGGCTGAGGAATGTGTGGCAGAAGAATGAGTGGTTCGGACAGGGGTCATGGTTCGGACAGGGGGCAGACAGATTTTCTCCTGCTCCGCAATATTTGAGTCTTTGGTGCCTCGATGCCATTTGACCCAAGCGGTGATTTTTTTGCCAAGTTTGGTCGGCGGGAAATTTACCCATGGGAGAAAACGTGGTAAAATAAGCCCATGAACGAAGTAGAAATCGAAACCCCACCAACAACCAAGTCCGTACCAGAGCAGGCTCTGGCCGAGGCCCGGCACCTGGTGAAGCTTCGCTTTCTGAAGTGCTTCTGGTTCTGGAGGCCGCGCTGGGTCGAGGATGAAGCGGGTTTGCAGATTCATTTCGGATCAAACGGGGGATCGTGGAAGTAGGAGCCTTTTGATCGGCTGTTTGTCGCACATCGGAATTTTTGGCAAATTCCGCTACGGGGACGCAGAAGGCTGAAATCGGGGTATTCTAGACACGCATTTGGATTATCAACATACACTGATATTCCATGGTTCATGGGGAGCAACGGAAAGAACCTGATCGACCGTAAATTATGAAAATGAATGAACACGTTTCGGTGTTGATACATTCGATGAGCCTGCTTACGAGTGGCGAAGTCTGAGGTGGCTAGAAACCCGGCCACGCCTGTGGTAGGCATTTATCGGTATTTTTATTTACGGTGCTGAAAAAGCAGGAACGTTGGCTGAGGGCACCCCGAAGATCCTCAAACTGGAATAAACATTGGTGCCCGGTTCATAGAGGTAGAAAGTCTGGACGCTCTTGCCGACTTTTTGCAGAGCCCGGTTGGCCATCCTTTCATTATCTTCATCCCGCTCCTGTTCAGCAACGGAAGGAGAGCCCGGCGTTGAGGTGCCGTCTGCCCCAGCGATCTCTCCACCACCGGTGGAACCCGAAGGAACCAGACCACCCTGGCGGGGACCAACTGCGGCATCAAGTCGCTCCTCAACACCCCAACGAGGCACATAAATATCATCAAGTGCATCACTGGATGCCAGATTACCCCAATGCCCTTCATATCCATCGTATTCGAACAATCCATATGGCCAGTCATAGGCCACTGCGGCAGCTTCTCGTTGGGCTTGAGCGGCGGCAGCCAAAATCTCATCAGGAACTACCACCGGGGCCACTGGAGGCACCACCGGAGGCACCACCGGAGGCACCGTGGTATCCGCAAAGTAGATGTTGTAAAGACCCAGGGAATGGAAGGGATAAACTCCTTCCGGCACAAAGGTACCCACGGGCTCGCCATTGGCTCCGGTCAGGGTCAGGGTATGATCGGTGGCAATGTGCTCATCTGTCCCGAGACGATTGCCAACTCCGCCTTGTGCTGTTTGACTATAGGCCGCATTATTCATGAAGGCACCCGTGGCAATTAAATCCTGCGCTGCATTGGGCACATAAAACCGTAACTCAGTGGTCAGTCCGCCATCCGCACTTGAGAACACCGAACCACTACTGGCGGAAATTATTCCTGTTCCGGTCACGGGATTATTCCGACTAACACCAATGTAAGTGTTGCCGATCGCACCGATGGCGAGATCATTGGTTCTGGCCGGGTCCAGATGCCCGATCTGGGCACCAAAGGCGTTCGTTGTCTGAACCAGGGTGGAATTATCGGTATTGACGGAGTAGTGCACCCTGGGATTGATCCCGCTGAGGTCCCGGGTCAGGGTGATTTGTCCGGTGCTGTAATCGATCGTTCCAAACGGAGTATCCGTGTTCTGCTGGACGAGAACGCCCACTCCGTTATCCACGTAATTGGTCGCATTGGTTGACGGGGCACCCCCGGTGGAAGTTGTGATGTAGACGGTTCCTGTTGGCAAGTTAAGAGTGGGGGTTGCGGTCTTTTGGGCCAGGGTGTAGGTGGTCCCGGAAGTCGTCGCATTGGTTGCAAATACTTCGTTGGTAACAAAGGTGGCACCTGTCTTCTGTAAGTTAAGGCCATTTTCCATAA
>JBGSJM010000077.1:0-2409 GCA_041742015.1 Verrucomicrobiales bacterium
AAGGCACCGCAAAATGCAATTTCCCCAACTCGGGTGGAGGATTTTTCTGAATGGTATCAGCAAGTGGTTCGCGCTGCGGATCTAGCTGAAAATTCGGAGGTGCGAGGGTGCATGGTGATCAAGCCGTGGGGCTATGGGATCTGGGAGAAGATTCAGCAACAGCTCGACCGAATGTTTAAGGCGACGGGGCACAAAAATGCGTATTTTCCGCTGTTAATTCCGGTGAGTTACCTGGAAAAAGAAGCAACCCATGTAGAGGGGTTTGCGACGGAATGTGCGGTGGTCACACACCATCGTTTGGAGCTTAACAGTGACGGTAAAATGGTTCCTGCTGGCAAACTTACGGAACCGTATGTAATTCGCCCGACTTCCGAAACGATTATTGGTGCGGCCTTCGCCCGCTGGACCCAAAGTTATCGGGATTTGCCTTTGCTGATCAACCAATGGGCAAATGTCATGCGTTGGGAAATGCGGCCCCGTCTTTTTTTGAGGACTGCTGAATTCCTCTGGCAGGAGGGACACACGGCTCATGAAACCAGGGAGGAGGCCATGGAGGAGACCCTTAAAATGCATGAGGTTTATGAAACTTTTCTACGCGACCACCTCGCAGTTCCGGTGATTCCAGGCGAAAAATCTGAAGCGGAGAGGTTCCCTGGGGCTCTCAACACTTTTACGGTCGAAGCGATGGTTCAGGATCGCAAGGCGATTCAGGCCGGTACGTCTCACTTTCTTGGGCAAAATTTTTCCAAGTCTGCGGGCATTGAGTTTGAGGGCCGGGATGGCAAGCGGGAACATGCCTGGACCACCAGTTGGGGGGTAAGTACCCGGATGATCGGGACATTATTGATGGTGCATTCAGATGATGACGGTCTGGTGCTGCCTCCGCGGGTGGCTCCAACTCATATCGTGATACTTCCGGTGACACCCAAGCCGGAAAGTCAGGGCGCTGTGCTGGCAGCCTGTGCCGATCTTTCTGCCAGACTGCAGGCTTTGAATTTTCATGGCCAACCGATTGATGTCGAAATAGATTGTCGGGATATCGGAGGAGGAAACAAAAACTGGGAATGGATCAAAAAAGGAGTGCCGGTGCGAATCGAGATCGGCCCACGCGATCTTGAAAAAGGCAGTGTGGCCATGAGTCGCCGCGACCGGGGAACCAAGGATAAAGAATTCCTGTCAATGGACGATGTAGTTTCCGGAATGGTGGCCATTCTACAATCAATTCAGGATACATTACTAAAAAGAGCGACAGCCTTTCGCGATGAGAACCTGATCGAAATCAAGGACATGGATGAATTCCGCGCATTTTTTACTCCCAAAAATGCCGATAAACCGGAGATCCATGGCGGTTTTGCCCTGGTGCCTTGGGCTGGATCTTCGTCAGATGAGGCCACTTTGCAGCAGGAACTCAAGGTCACCATTCGCTGCATCCCCAAAGATCCCAAATTGCGTGATAATGCAACGGGGAAATGCATTTATACCGGGAAAAGGGCCGAAGGTCGGGTGATTTTTGGTAAAAGCTACTAACCAGGCTGAACAACCTCAAATATTTCCAATCCCCTGAAACCGGGCGGTTTCGGTGACCCCATAGGTGGTTTCTTCCAGAGAAAGGTCGTCGGTCAAAATGGTGAGATCGGCGCATTTTTCGTAAAGAGCCTCACGAGATTCGAGCAACTCTTTAATCGTCAATTGAGGATCATCGGTTTTCAGCAGAGGTCGATCCTGGCTCCTTTTGACTCTTTCATAAATCACCTTGGGAGACGCTTTTAACCAGATCACATAACCACCCTTTGCAAGAATTGGGTGGTTAACCTCCTTAATGACAACGCCGCCGCCCGTTGAGATGACCTGTCCGTGGTTCTGGCAACACTCGGTTAACACGCTCGTTTCTATCTGCCGGAAAGCAGCTTCCCCGACCTCTTCAAAAATCGATTGAATGGATTTCCCCTCCCTTTCGACAATAAGGGCATCAATATCGACGAACTGGAAATCGAGACTTTGAGCAACCCGCCTACCCACGGTTGTTTTACCAGTTCCCATGAAACCGATTAGAATCAGATTATTTGCTTTGTTTTCGGGAATGGCCACTACCCATGATGATAAACCAACTTTTTGATAAATGGAAACAATTGATCCTTAGTTGGCTGAAATCCTGATCTCCTCAATACTTCGGTAGTGGGCTCTCAACGAGTCCGGTGGGCACATAGACCCATTGTTGCCAGAAATCACTAACCTGATTGGGTGGAAAAACTTTGTCTGCACCGTAAACGATCACATAAGCAAGGAATGCAGCAAAGACAATGTGCCCGGCAAAAATTAGAATGCCTCTCAAAAAACTGCATCGATACATCGCCGAGACAAACAGTGCCATCACCAAGGTGGCGATTCCCGCCCCCATGTAAACCACAC
>JBGSJM010000078.1:0-12600 GCA_041742015.1 Verrucomicrobiales bacterium
GGCGGTGCGGGCGGCGGTGGCCAAAGCGCGACCGCTCACTCACATTGCCACCGCAGAGGCGCGGGTCAGCGAGGTGGCGGGGAACCGCCGCGTCATGCTCAGCCCCGAAGGCAAAGTCATGAAAATGCGAGGCAGCGCCTGCCGTGATCCCGAACTAATCGCACTGCCCGAAGGCGTGATTGATTCGATGTTGAAAACCGCAGCTTTTTACAGCGGCGAAGAGAAAGTGGTCTCCTGCCACTACTACGCCTGCCACCCCATGAGCCACTACGGCAGGGGCCATGTCAGCAGCGACTACCCCGGCCTGGCCCGCAAGCGCCTGCAAGCCGCCGAGCCGGGCTGCACACATATCTACTTCACGGGTGCGGCGGGAAACATCGGCGCGGGCAAATACAACGACGGCTCCCCGGAGGCGCGGGTGACTCTGACCAACCGCATCTTTGAGGCCATGACCACCGCCAGTGGCCTATTGAAGCCGGAGCCGGTGCGCTCGGCTAAATGGAGCACCCATGAACTGGTGCCGGAGGTGAACCCGGCCTTCTCCCTGGCGTCCGAGATGGCTCAGGTGGCGAAAAAGGAAAACGCGGCTGCCAATCGGATCCGCCCGGCCATGCGCGTCGCCTGGATCAAACGCCTGGAACAGCGAGTGCCGATCGTGCTTAGCGCCCTGCATGTGAACTCGCTCACTATGCTGCACCTGCCGGCCGAGTCCTTTGTGGAGTATCAACTGCGGGCGCAACAGCTCGCTCCGGGCCGGTTCGTCGCCACCGCCGCCTACGGCGATGGCGGCCCCTGGTACATTCCCACGCAGGAGGCCTTCCCACAGGGCGGCTACGAAGTCAGCGTGGCCAACTGCGCCCCCTCCATGGACCCCGCCATGACTGAGGGTATCACCAGAATCCTCGAGGCCGTTTGAGGGAACCCCATGGGCCAACTGGGATATGATGGTTTGGCGCATCGAGACCCCGGCCCGAATTCGTCTTTGGAAAGAAATATTAGACCAACGCGCTCAAATCAGACAACCAGACGAGCGCGCCTGGCGATCCGTGCGTAGGTAGCGCCGCGGAGCACGGCCAGATAATCATTTCCGCTGCGGACGAGCGGCTGGTTCAGTCCCATCGGCACCAGATGCATGCGGGTTTTGCATTGAGGGATGCCCATGAAATCATATCCCGCGTCGTTGAGAATGCGCACCACCGGCTGCTCACCGAAGGCGCCCTTATTTTGATTGAGTTCAAAAAGGATGGCCTCGGGGCGGATCTCGCGCAGGACTTCAAGGGCTCCGTTGAACACATCGGCTTCAAAGCCTTCCACATCGATCTTAATAAAGCGGATGTTGGTGATTTTCTCCTGATTAACGATGTCCGTGAGCCGTCGGACAGGCACCGAATGAATGGTGTCATCCGAACCACCGTGACGCACGAGTGAACCCATGCCGGCGTTGGCGCGAGGCACCCTTAATTCCATCGTGGCTTCCACCGTGCCGAGTGCGAGCGAATGAAGCGTGACGTTATCGAGTCCATTGCGCTCGATGACTTGTTTCAGCATGAACTGGAGTTCTGGATTGGGCTCAAACGAATGAACTTTTCCGGTCTCACCCACCATTGACACCATCGCCACCGTGGTGACACCAATGTTCGCTCCGATGTCCAGCACAGTGTCTCCTTTTTGAATAATCCGACGGCAAATCCATGTGACCTTTGGATCGAGGTCGCCGCAGTAAAAAGCCGCACGGCCCACATGGTCATTCATGGGAGCAATAATTTTTCCACCTGTGACTCTGGCCCAGACACGGGCATCACTTTTGCCGACGACTTTTTCGATCAGGTGGTGATTCGCTACGGTGCCGCAGCCACTGTAGAGAGGGTAAAGGCGGGTGAAAGCAGCCGCAATCGATTGTCTCAGTGTAGGTTTCGCAACGCCGCAGGCAGTTGCACGATCACGAAGGGTAATGGGAGGTGCTGAGGGTAGTGAAGTATTCATATTTATGGTAATTATAAAATATTGTCTTATTTGCACAACTGAAATATCAGCAAAATCAGCAAATTACCTTCCCAAGTTGAGATCTTACCAGAGGTTCGATAACCAATTGACCGAGGCGTGGCGAACGCCAGCGAGCCAGCCTCTGGAATCGTCACTTCTTTTCCGGAGACTGGGACATGATATTTGGCGCATCAAGACCGCGGGGTGAATTTTAAAAACAACCCCAACAAAATTCTTGCGCACTTCCGCTGAAAAAGAGGATTTACAAAATGAGCGTCTCCAACATAATCTGGCTGTGCGTTGTTTGGAATCAGGATTTCCAGGAAAACACACCAATTTTTTTAAAATTTATGCCAGAAACCGAAAACGGCTTTTCCGATCTGCTGCCAGACGAGGTGACCAAGATGCTGGGTCGCCTTGAGTTCCTCGCGCGCAAAGCGAAGGAAGGCACCATCAATGGCCGCCACACCAGCCCGCACAAGGGATTTTCGGTGGAGTTCGCGGAGCATCGCCAGTACGTGACGGGGGATGACCTGCGCAATCTGGACTGGCGGGTGTACGGCAAAAGCGACCGTTATTACATCAAACAGTACATCGAGGAAACCAACATGCGGGTCACGGTGCTGGTGGATGCCTCGGGCTCAATGAAATATGCCGGGGAGTCGGCGGCAAAGGTCGGTACCACTGCACATGTTTCGAAATTCCAATACGCCCGCTTTCTCTGCGCCGCCCTGACCTACATGCTGATTCGCCAACAGGATGCGGTGGGCCTGGTGACTTTTGCCGACGGAATCAAACAATACCTGCGCCCAACCGCCAAACCGAGCCAGATCAAAAAAATCCTCGAAGAACTGCGCGTCACCACTCCGGGTGCGGATACCCGCTGTGCGGAAACCTTTCACGAAATCGCCGAGCGAATTCCGGCACGGGGACTGGTCGTGATTATCAGCGATTTGTTTGACGATGCTGAGGCGATCAAGAATGCCCTGCATCACTTTCGCTGGAAAAACCATGAACTGGTGGTTTTCCACATCATGGCGGACGAGGAGCTGACTTTTCCCTTTCAGAAATTCGATGAATTCCGCTGTTTGGAAATCGCCGGGCGGAGGGTCAATATCGATCCCGCGACGATCCGGGCCTCGTATCTGGATCGGGTTCAGGCTCATCTCAAAAAGATGGAGATCGCCTGCGGTCAGATGGCGGCGGACTATGTGCCGGTGAATACCAAAGTGCCGGTCGAGCAGACTTTGTATTCTTATTTTTCAAACCGAAAGGCCGCCACCCGATGAGGAATATCCAGGCGATTATGATATTCCAAAGTAGATTGGGCTTTAGCCCAAATGGCAGGTTTGGATTTTGGGCTAAAGCCCAAACTACTTTTTCCGTCATCATACCCTGTTAAGTCATCCATTGTACCCTGTTAAGTCGTGCTTTTTCTCAATACAGCTCTGGTTCTCGGCACTCTCGGAATTCTCATTCCGATCGTCATTCATTTGCTGAACCGGCAGTCGAACAAGATTGTTGACTGGGGAGCCATGAAATTCATCCTGGAATCGCTGGCGATTCGGAACCGGCGGATTCAGTTGGAGGAGGCGCTGCTCATGGCGGCACGCTGTCTGCTCGTGGGGTTGCTTGCCCTGGCCCTGGCGCGGCCATTTATCCCGCCGGGCTCAACAGTCCCGTGGATGGTGATCCTGCCGCTGCTCCTGCTTTCGGTGGTGGGGATCGGGGTGGCGGTGGTGCTCCATGGAGAACCGGTCTGGCGCTTTTGGATTGCCGTGGCCTCCGTCGCGCTTCTCGCGCTGTGTGTGTTCCTAATCATTTTTGAAAAACAACTCAATTTCTCGCGCTTCAATCCCACCGCCCGGCAGGATATCGCTCTAATTATCGATGGCTCGACCTCGATGATGATGAAAACCGACGGGATCACAAATTTTCAGCGAGCGGTGGACGAAGCCCGAGCCATCGTGAAGCGCGCTCCACGGGGCCATGCCTTTTCGCTGATCCTCGGGGGACCTTCCCCCAGCGGTAAAGTCCTCGATCCCACTACCGACCGGGCCGAGCTGGATGCCGTGCTGGAGACGCTCACGCCGATGGATGGATCCATGGCGACTTACCACGCCCTCACCCTGGCCTCGCTCAGTCTGGCGCGGGGCGACAACCCGGCCAAACAAATTATTCTCTTCACCGATGAGCAGGATGTGGGTTGGGAAGCGGGGAAAACGGCCCGTTGGAATTTCCTGCGGGATGCCTTTAAAAACCTGCCCTCCGAGCCACAGATCATGCTCCGGAAAATGCCGCTGCCGGATTATGTGAGAAATCTCGCCGTCTCTGATGTCAGTTTTTCGCGCAAAATCGTCGGGGTTGACCGGCCTGTGGAAATCGCTGTCACCGTGGAAAACACGGGGAACGAAGCGGTCACTCCCGGAACTCTGATTTTGAAGGTGGATGGTGGTCGCGATTACAACGACAAATCCCTCGGCCAGCTCCAGCCGGGCGAAAAACAGACCGTGAAGTTTTATCATCAATTTGCCGAACAGGGTGGGCACTCCGTGACCACAACCCTGGAGGTGGCGGATGACATCTCGGAAGACAACCAGGGCACGGCGGCGATCAACGTGGCGGCGAGCCTGCGGGTGCTGCTGGTGGACGGGCATTCCACCAACGACTTTTTCGACCGGGGAGCGACCTTTTCAGCGATTGCGCTGGCACCGTCCCGCCTGACTTTGGACCCCACCCTAAAGCCCAATGTTCCGGCAGAGGGGGATGATGCCAATAATTTCTATTCTTTTGACCCGACCCTGGATCAGGTGAATTTCCTGGTGGAACCAAAGGTGGTGGCGGCTGCGGCCATCGGTGGGGTGGATAAATTCGAGGAATACGATGTGGTCATGCTCGCTGATGTTCCGCGACTGCCGCAGGCGGCAGCCGACCGAATCGCGAAATTTGTGGAGGGTGGTGGCGGCCTTTTTGTCGCGGCGGGACAGCGGGCGGCATCCGATTTTTACAACAACTGGGCGTTTAATGCGGAAACCCCGCTGCTCCCCTGCAAGCTGGCTGAAAATGTGACGGTTGATCCCGAGGGTAACGGTTTTACCCCGTCCAGCCAGACTCTCACTCACCCCGCCTTGGCCAAGGTCGCGGATCCCGGGAAAAGTGATTTTAACCAGACGATTTTTACGAATTATCGGGCCCAAACGGTGCCGGAATCACTGAAAAACCAGACCTCGATCGGGGCCCGGCTCAACAATGGTGACATTTTGCTTTCCTCCCGCAACGCCGGGCGCGGCAAGGTGGTACTGCTTGGGGCATCGGTCGACACCCGCTCGGGGAATTTTGTGACCCGGCAGGCTTTTCTGCCTTTTATCCACGAACTCACCTACCAACTCGCCAATCCCACAGCGTATGATTTCAACCTCGATCCGGGCTGGGAGGTCAGTATCGGCCTGACTGCAAGGCGTGGCGGGAACATCGGCGAAGGTCTGAAGGGCGAATACTATGCCAGTCACGATGCCCAGGCCCCGGTGGTGGTCCGGCAGGACCGCTCGATTCAATTCGACTGGGGAGGCGGTGCACCGGTGGAAAATGTCGGGGCGGATAACTTCAAAGTCCGCTGGACTGGCAAAATCCAGGCTCCCCGCGAGGGCACCTATCGATTCTCGGCGGATGTGGATGACGTCATCGAATTCCGCTTCGATGGCGGCAGTCCGAAACAAAACTCCTTCACCGAAAAAATGGAGGAAAAGCGCTGGTATGATTTTGAAGCGAACTATCGCGAAGGTGGCGGGCTTGCCAAAGTGATTCTCTTCTGGGAAAGCAAAAACCTGGGTCGCCAGATCGTGCCGACCAACGCCTTCCGGACCTTTTCCTCGCTGGCCGGAGCCACCGAGATGACCGGTTCCAAATCCAATCTGGCCGAATACGTCGTCGACGGCCCGGGTGGGATCGCGAGAAAAGCCAAGATCAGCGCGACTGAGAGTGGCACGGTGTTGAAACTGGAGGGAGACATCGCCTCGGGCTTGTATCGGCTGAAAATTCCGGAAAACCACGTCACTTATTTTACTGATTTTCTCCGCAAAGGTCAGACGACGATCCCCTTTACGGTGAAGCGCGATGCCAGGGAAAGCTACCTGACCAAGCTAACTGCCGCAGATTACAAATTCTTCGAAGAGTTTGTCACCCTGTCCCAGCCCAAGACGCTGGAGGAGTTGATCGGATTTCTGAATGGCAACCAGTTCGGTCAGGAACTGTGGAAATGGTTGATTATGGGAGCCTTGTTCTTTCTCCTCGCCGAGATCGTCTTGTCCCGCTGGATCGCAAAAAGTCGGCGCATGGGTGAGGAGATCGCGATTGATTTTGACCACAAAACCGGCCCATCTGATTCCTTTCACGAGCAATTGGTTAAGATGGGCAAGGCGTGATTTTAGAGACAATGAATCCAGAAGATTTCAGTCGAGACGATTTGTTGCGAGAGGTGAGCGCGCTCTACCTCGGGGCCGGGCTTTTGGTCCTCGCGGTTCTCTGGCTGGGGACCTGGGGATTGCGCAAAAAGTGGCCTGGCGGGAGGAAAACACTGATCGGGATTGGTTTTGTGCTCGTGGCGGCGACCTTTTGGATCGTTTTTCAGCTCCTGGGGAAATGGTTTGCCCTCGCCACCTCGTGGTCGCTGATTTTCCTCGCTCTCCTCGCGGCTCTGGGCTGGGAGGCGATTCTCTGGGTCTATGAGTTTGAAAAATCTCTCGTCACCAAAAAACGGGGCCGCTGGCTGCTGGCGCTGCGGCTCATGGCTCTGACCACGATCATCATGATCCTGCTCCAGCCAGTGCGTTCCTTTCTCGAAGAGCGGGAAATCAATCGGGAGGTGGCGGTGCTGCTGGATGATTCGGAATCCATGCATCTCTCGGATCAACGTCTCTCCCCCACGGAAACGCTTGACCGCGCGCAATTGTTTGGCAACGAAACCGTCGTGAAAAACCGCCCGCCGCTCCGGGCAATCCGCATGCAAATGTCGGATCTGAAAGCCGCCATTTCCACGGAGTTAGATGCAATCGCCGCCGCGCCCTCCGCCGCTGCCGGCTTGGAATCGCGGGCTGAAAATCTTCCTGCTGTTTTTAAAGAACTGGACGCCAAAACGGTGGCGCTTTCGGAATTGATTGGCCAGGCTATCAACCAAGTGCCTGCGCCGGATGACAAAGCCCAATTAAACGAGTACAAGAACCGCACCCAGCAGGGTGTCGCCGCTCGTCTCAAAAATGCAGTTGAATCCGTCGCCAAATCCCAGCCGGAAGTCTATATCCTTCGCCTCAACGAATCCACCGGAGAGCTTGATCGCATGTTGCAATCCATTGATGCCCTGACCATCCGGACTGATGAGCGGCTTTTCCAGACATTTGACGAAACTAAGCGCAAAGAGATCATTTCTCTCGGACTCAAGCCCCGGATCGAACTCGCCACCCACGCCGCCGAACAAATCAATGGCTTTTCCCCGGTCAAAGAGGGCGTGGAGCAGACGTCTCTGCTCAAAAAGCTCGGCGAAAAGTATAATCTGCGCTACTATCGGTTTAATCGCGATGTCGAGGAAATCTCCTCTCTCACTGCGGAGGGGCCGGATGTGATCAGGGCGAAATCGATCCGCGCCCAGACCGACCTGACTGGAGCAGTCGAGCATGTCCTGGAAAACAGCTCGCCGGAATCCCTCGCCGGAATCCTGCTTTTTAGCGATGGTCGTCACAACGCCGCCGCCCTGCCCGAAGACAGCCTGCGCCAGCTCGCCGTTCAGAATTCTCCGCTTTGTGCCGTCCCTATCGGCGGGCAACAGGGGCCGGTGGATTCCTCGATCCTCAGCCTGACTGCTCCAGAATCAATTTACCTCGATGACCGCATCGTCATCCGCAGTGTTGCCAAAATGGATGGCCTCCTCGGGAACAAGGTCAAGGCACAATTAATCACCGGCGGTAAAGTTGTCGATGAACAGACCATCACCGTGACGGATATTAATTTCCGCTCGGAGGTGCGCTTTGTGCATACGCCGAAGGAAAAGGGCATCATTGACTACCAGGTGAAACTTGAGGCTGATTCCCGCGAGATCTTCAAGAACAACAACACCTGGGATTTTAAGGTTGCCGTGACCGATGACCGGACCAACGTTTTGCTGGTGGATGGTTTTCCCCGCTGGGAATTTCGCTTCCTGAGAAACCTCTTTTACGGTCGGGATAAATCCGTGCACCTCCAGTATGTGTTGCTAAATCCCGATACCGTAGCCGGAATGCGCAAGCCCAACCCGGTCCCGGCCAGTGCCACCCGGAAATTTGGCGATGCCGAAGCGACGGAACTGCCGAAGAGTTCGGATGAATGGCAGTTGTTTGATGTCATTATTCTCGGCGACATTCCGCCCAACCAGCTTGCCAGCAGCGATTGGAAAGCCATCCAGGAAGCGGTGACCAAACGGGGAGCCCTGCTTGTCTGCGTCGCAGGGCCGCGTCACATGCCGCACGATTACAGTAACGAAATTCTCAAAGATCTGTTGCCTGTCACTTATACCGTGGATGAGGGCGATGCTTTCAAAAGCCCGGAGGATTCCTACAAAGTGGCACTCACAGCGGTGGGGAAAAATCACCCCATCACCTCGCAGTCAACGAGTCGTTCTTTAAATTCGGAATTGTGGGCTGGTTTCCCGGCGCTGCGGTGGCGCTGGCAGTGCGAGAGCGTCAAGGACGGGGCCGAGGTGCTCGCTTACGCGGAACCATTTGGGGTGGCGGAAAGTCGTGGTTCCGTAGCGGAATTGGCAAAAAATTCCGACTTGGGCGTCTCCCCCGATTCGGTTGAGGCCGCCATCGAAAAGCTGACCCGGCAGAAAAATCTCGAAAAGGAAAATGCGCTTATTACCACCATGCGATCCGGCCTCGGCAAGGTCGTGATGATGAATTTTGATCACACCTGGCGTTTTCGCTACGGGGTCGGGGATACTTATCACCACCGTTTCTGGGGGCAGATGACCCGCTGGGGAGCCGGCCCCAACCTCCGCTCTGGCAATGAGTTTGTGCGCGTCGGAACCGATCGCCTCAGCTACACTCCATCTGATGAAATCGCCGTAACCGCCAAGGTGCTCGATGAATCGAGAAAACCCGTGACCGATGCGGATGTGTTTGCCCATGTCATGAAAGACGGCAAACGAATCGCGAGGCAAAAACTCAGCTATCGATCCGATTCCTCCGGCCTCTATGAAACTACTTTCTCTGGCTTTCAGGAAGAAGGCGAATACAAAATCGAGCTGGAGGGTGCCGAGGTCAAAAGAGCACTCAAAGCCAGTCCGGGGCTGGAAAATCTGGAGACGGAGCTGCTGGTGGTCACCCCCCGCAACCCCATCGAACTGGCTGAGCTGACTGCCACTCGCGATTTTCTGAACCGCGCCGCCCGCCAGACCAACGGGCGGGTTGCCGAACTTTGGGAGCTGGAGAGCCTCAGTGATGCCTTTGGAGCGCCCAAGGAAATCCTCAAGGAGCGGCGCGACATCTCGCTGTGGGACACCTGGCCCCTTCTGGCCGCCTTTTTGGGTCTCCTCACCACTGAATGGATCATGCGGCGTCGCAGTGGTTTGGTGTAGTCGCTTTTAGAAAACAGGGGTAACCGTAAATCATACCCTGTTAACTCCGCCATCATACCCTGTTATGTCACCATTAGAACCCACAAGCCAACCATAGCGCGTTGTGTGCCAAGCGCTTGAAATTTTCAAAATTTGAAAAGCTTCTCGGTTATGAACCCCTATGACGGTGCTACTCTGAAACCAAAACCCAGATCCTCAACGCTTGCCACATAACCTTCCCACTTCATTGATTCTCCGGGCTCCAATCACTAATTTATCCAAGGGAAAGATCACCTACTCTTACCCAACAAAGAAACACAATGCCCTCCACGAATGTGCTGTTCTGGTAAACCGATGCCTTTGAGTGATCTCGTCAATCTCAAAAGCAATCCGAATTCAATCATCCCTGCGACTCTCCAAACGATGTCCAAAGTAGAAAGACCAAAATCGCGTGTTTTTCAAACTCGAAGATTAAAACGGGCTTGATCTAGCCATCATACCCTGTTAAGTGGCCGATTGTACAGGGTACTATTCAGAAATTTTTCACGGAGAATCCCTGTGACGCTGTCACTTTCTGGTTTTTTTCGAAGAAATATGCCCCAATTTGACGTGGATTTTTCTTGCCGATCAAGGCTGGTGACACGATATGAGCCTTAATTGATTTAAAATAACAACTACCAAGCAACATGGCTTCTTATGATTTAATCGTGATCGGTGGTGGACCCGCCGGATATGTTGGTGCGATTCGCGCCGCTCAACTGGGAAAAAAAGTGGCCTGCGTGGAGAATGATCGCGCCGGTGGAACGTGTTTGAACTGGGGGTGTATCCCCACCAAAGCGCTCCTGAAGAATGCAGAACTCTACCAAACGCTAACTCAAAAGGCTGATCAATTCGGACTAAAATTCGATGGCCTCTCTTACGACTGGGAAAAAGTGATTGGACGTTCCCGTGGAGTTGCCGACAAACTGGCTGGTGGCATCGAGTTTCTCTTCAAGAAAAACAAAGTCGATTACCTGCGTGGCACTGGTGGACTCGCCGCCAACGGCAAAGTCGAAGTGGTTGGCGCAGACGGTACTTCGGAGCTTCATTCCGCTGAAAAGGTCATGATCGCAACGGGTTGTGTTTCACGGCAGCTCCCTTTTCTTCCCTTCAATGGAGAGAGTGTCATCGGATCAAAAGATGCCATGATGATTCCCAAACAACCCAAATCGATCGTGATTATCGGCGCGGGAGCCATCGGCGTGGAATTTGCTTATTTTTTCAATGCCTTCGGCACCAAGGTGCAGTTGGTGGAAATGGAAGATCGCCTTTTGCCGATCGAGGATCGCGAGATAAGCACCACCCTGGAAAAATCCTTCAAAAAGCAGGGGATTGAGATTTTAACGAAGACCAAGACAAAGGAAGCCAAAGTCACCAAGGGAAATGTCGCCCTCACCGTGGAAAATATTGCCACCAACGAAACCACCGTGATCAATGCCGAAGTGTGTCTGGTGGCCGTCGGGGTGGCTCCGGTTCTGCCCAAAAATGCTGATCAACTCAAGCTGGAACGCGGGTTCATCACGGTGGGAGATCGCTACGAGACCAATATCCCGAATGTTTTTGCGGTTGGTGATATCATTGGACCACCCTGGTTGGCCCACACCGCCAGTTACGAGGCGATCCAGGCGGTCGAGGGCATGTTCAACAGCGGTTTTAAGCCAAAGAAAGTCAAGGTTTTCCCTGGTTGTACCTATTGTCATCCCGAAGTGGCAAGTGTCGGCCTCACCGAAGAAGCCTGCAAAGAAAAGGGGCTCGAATACAAGGTCGGGAAATTTCCCTTCAAAGCAAGTGGTCGCGCCCAGGCGGTGGCTGATGACGAAGGGTTTGTCAAAGTATTGATCGACCCCAAATACGGAGAGATCCTGGGGGCTCACATCATCGGATCTGGTGCCACCGAACTGATCGCCGAGATGGGTCTGGCGATTACCACGGAAGCAACCTACCACGACATCGAGGCGACGATTCACGCTCACCCCACCCTGGCCGAGGCGATTCACGAAGCCACCAGCGATGCCTTTGGTCACGCGATTCATATCTAAGTTCGGCACCAAACCCGAGTTCGAAGTCATTGCCCCCGGTCGGATTAACCTGATCGGGGAGCACATCGACTACCTCGATGGGATAGTGATGCCGGCAGCCATTGATCGGTCAATTTATTCCGCAGTGGCTCCCAATCAATCCGGCGAAATCCGGATTTGGACGAGCCTGACCGGGGCGGGGCAGGCCACCATCTCTTTGAGCGATCTTTCCAAGCGGGGTGGCAAAGATTGCTGGATGAATTATGTGATCGGCGTTCTTTCGCTTTATCGGGATCGGGGAATCCATTGCCCGGGTTTTGATATTTTGATCGATGCCGACCTGCCGACGGGTGCCGGGCTCAGCAGCAGCGCCTCCCTGGAAACCACCATCGCCTTGGTGATTGAGGAGCTTTCCGGCGGCCCCTGGCTCAATGGCCTTGACCGTGCCCGAATCTGCCAGCAGGCGGAACATGATTTCGCCGGAGTGCCCTGCGGGATGATGGATCAGCTCGCCGTCGGGATGAGCCGCCAAGGCTGCGCCATGATGATCGATTGCCGGGATCACTCCATCCAATCCATCGATTTCCCGGAGGATATCGCCATCATTGTCTCCGATACCCGGGTTAAACACAGCCTCGGCGATGGAGAATATCGGAAACGACGTGAAGACTGCGAGGCCGCCATAGCGCGGCTTCCAGTCACCTCCCTGCGCGATGCCTCACATGCCATGATCGATGAGCATGAATCCGTGCTCGGGGATTTGCTCTATCGTCGAGCCCGCCACGCCGTCACTGAAATGGAAAGAGTGCGGCGCTTTGCCGAAGCTCTCGAAAACCAAGATTTTGCCACCATCGGCAGTGCCCTGCTCGGGAGCCATCGATCCCTGCGTGATGATTTCGAAGTATCTTGTCCCGAGTTGGATGCCCTGGTTGACGCGGCTTATGCGTTTGGACCTGAGCGCGGCTTGATCGGTGCCCG
>JBGSJM010000079.1:0-5987 GCA_041742015.1 Verrucomicrobiales bacterium
CCCGCTTTATCCCCACATCGCTCCCGGCCAGGAGGAAAACGACAAAGTCATTATCCTGGAAGATACTGATGGCGACGGAACTGCCGATAAATCAACGGTGTTTGCAGATCAACTCCACATCCCTACCGCAGTTTTGCCCGGAGATGGCGGCGCCTACGTGGCCAACTCCACCGAAATGCTTTTTCTGAAAGACACCGATGGAGATGGGAAAGCCGATTATCGGGAAATTGTTTTATCCGGATTCGGGACCGAGGATACCCACCATCTGCTCCACACTTTCCGATGGGGACCGGAGGGGATGATCTGGATGAACCAATCCATCTACATCCACACCCACCTCGAAACCCCTTACGGAATTCGCCGTCTCCTCGGGGGCGGGATGTGGCATTTCCGCCCGGAAACCCAAAGGGCTGAGGTGTTTATGAAGGGGCTCGTCAATCCCTGGGGCCATGTTTTTGATGAAGCGGGACAAAGTTTCATGACTGATGGAGCGGGAGGTCAGGGGATCAATTTTGTGTTTCCTCGATCCGTTTTTATGACCTCTCCTGGAGCAACCCGGATTTTGGATGGCCTTAATCCCGGTCAGCCCAAACATTGTGGAGCCGAAGTGTTGAGTGGCTCAAATATCCCAGCGGACTATCAAGGAACCATCGCCGCAGCGGATTTTCGAGGCCACCGAGTCAATCGCTTTAAGCTTAGTGAAAATGGCACCAGTGCCTACACTTCAACGCAGGTTGAGGACTTGGTGAGCAGCACCCACCGGGCTTTTCGGCCAATTGATGTGAAAATGGGGCCCGATGGTGGCATCTACATCGCTGACTGGTACAACCCGATTATTCAACATGGCGAAGTTGACTTCCGCGACCCGCGCCGCGATCACCAGCATGGCAGAATTTGGCGGGTCACCTTCCCTAATCGTCCACTGGATAAAAAAGCAGATTTTACCAAACTAGACGATGTGGCCCTCGCCAATCTAGCCGGACCAGTCGGTTGGAACTCGCAAATGGCCACCGTGGAACTACGGGCTCGCGATAAGGACCAAACGATCAAGGGGATTAAGACCGCTTGGAAAAATGTTGGGGAAAACGAACTCAAAAAACTTCACCTGGTGATGGCCTCCCAGGCGGTAAATCGCTTTCAAACCGATTGGGCGATGGAACTGGGGTACACCTCGAAAAGCCCCCAGGTTCGGGCCGGTGCTTTGCGGGCGCTTTATTATGAGGCGGATAACAACGGGGCGGCCAAGGAGCTTGCTGAAAAAGCAATCGCTGATCCCCATCCCCGAGTCAGACTTTGGGGAGTGAGCGTGCTGGCGCAACTCTATTACCCCGATACCGTCCAACTCGGGCTAAAAGCGCTCGATGGACTCGATAACCCGGATAAATTTTTGGATTTTGCGGTGTGGAACATCTGCCGGGAGCATTCCCACAAGTGGCTCACTCTCGCGGAGACGGCCAACCCGTTTCAAACGCCGGGTCAACTCCTTTATGCGATGCGGGCGGTCAATACCGTTACCGGGGCCGATCAGTTATTCAATGCCTTTGAGCAGGGAAAATTTACCTCGGACAAAGAAGTCGCAGACCTGACCGAGTGGGCCGCCAAAAATGGGTATGCCGGGCATCTCAATCGACTGTTTGACAAAGCTCTTTCCGCAAACACCCCGCCATCGCATCAAGTCTCAATCCTAAGCGCACTGGCCATAGCCTCGGAACTACGCAAAATGCCACCAGCCACCAATGCCGCATCAATCACCAAATTCATTGAATCGGAAAACAACGCCATTTTTCAACGAGCTGCCAATCTGGCCGGACTCTGGAAGGTTTCTGCGGCTCGTGGAGCCCTCGAAAAAGCCTTTCTGAGCAGCGATTTATCGCGGTCCCAGGCTGCCTTGGAAGGGCTGCGCGCTTTTGGTGGAGCAGAGACCGGGACTTTCCTGCAAAATCTCATTAATAACCAAACCGCTCCCGCCCAGCAGCGCTCTCGCGCCATCATTGGACTCGTTACCTTTGATCCTGCGACGGCGGCCCGCCTCGCGTCCGTGGCATTGCCCACTTTTGACGACCCTAAAGCGGTTGAAGCGATCTTTTCTGCGTTTCTCTCCAACAATCAGGCCTCCATCCACCTGAAAAATGCGCTTTCCGGGAAAGATGTCACCCTGCCGGAGTCGGTCGCCCTGATTGGCCTGCACAAAGCCTCCAGCGCTGCGACCCGTCCCGAAGAGTTGATCGCCGCGATCCAGAAAGCAGGCGGGCTCAAACCCATGAAGATGGCTCTGACACCTGAAGAAATGTCATCGATGATGAATGCGGTGGCCAGCAAAGGAGACGCACATCGGGGCGAAGACGTCTATCGCCGGGCCAGCCTGCAATGCATGGTTTGCCACGCAATCGGTGGCGTTGGGGGGATTATTGGACCGGACATGGTGAGCATCGGAGCATCCGCACCTGTTGACTACCTGATCGAATCCCTGCTGGAACCAAGCAAAAAAATCAAAGAAGGTTATCACACCACTCTGGTGACTTTGAAAAACGGAAACACCCATGCGGGAGCGGTGGCGCGGGAAGATGGAAGCGAAATTGTAATCCGCGATGCAGCTGGCAACGAAAATCGCGTTCCCAAAAACCAAGTCGCCAGCCAGCAGGTCATCCCAATTTCTTTGATGCCTGTTGGCCTCACTCTGCAACTGAGGGAGGATGAATTTATCGACCTGGTCCGCTTCCTCTCTGAACTGGGCAAAGAGGGTGCTTTCAAAACCAGCGCAACCCAATACATCCGCAAATGGGAAGTGCTCCACCCCCATGAGCGGACTCGAGATGAGATTGGTCATTATGGCCAGAAAATCTTCGCAGAAGAGTTCAAGACCTACGTGCGCACCCCGTTTTTAGCCCGGGTTGATGGCAGCCTGCCGCTTGGCGAGATGCCCGATGTGGTGGGTCGGGGCAAAAATCGATATGGAGTAGCCAGTTTCAAAATCCATGCCCAAACGCCGACCCAATTAAAACTAAAAGTGTATGGAAAGAGCAACGACCTGAATCTTTTCCTCGGGGAAACAGAAATCATCCTACCCAAAGAACAAACCAGCGTGGATGTCTCCCTAGAGGTAAAGCCAGGCGACCACCGGGTCACCTTCTGCGGACTCAAGGGTTTTGGGCTGGAAGAGGTCAAAGTCGAAATCATCGACGCTGGCGGGGTGACGATCCTCAAGTAAGCGTCCCGCGAATACGGGATTTGTTGAGCGGTCCACTCTCTTCTATCTTCCAGAAAGACTTTGCAAATGAGGGACCACCAGATTTTTACCAACTGCGAAGGACGCGGGCGGCGCGACTTTATCCAGACCGGACTGGGCGCGCTGGGCGGCCTAGGCTTGACCGAGTTACTTTCTCTTCAAGCGAAAGCGGCTGCGACCAAGAATACGACCAAGTGTATCATGATCTGGCTGGATGGGGGCCCCTCTCACTACGAAACCTTTGACCCCAAACCCAAAGCACCATCTGAAATCCGTGGGGAATTTGGAACGGTCCCCACCACCGTTCCTGGAGTCCACTTTTGCGATAAAGTCCCTAAACTGGCGAAATCTTTCGACAAATTTACCGTGGTCCGGTCCATCGCCCACAACCAGAACAACCATGGGGCCGGCAATCACTATCTCATGACCGGGAGCCCGACGCCGGTTCCGGTGGGTTGCGGAGCGTTTGTGACCTTTCACCCCAGTTTTGGTTCGGTGGTGAGCCGGGAACGGCAGGTTCCCCACGGACTGCCCGCCTATGTGAGCGCTCCGAGAGTTTCACGCTCCGGGGGGCCGAATTTCCTGGGGGCCCAGCACGCTCCCTTTGTGATTTCCGACAACCCGGACAGCGCCAGTTTCCGGGTCCGAGATGTCACCATCCCGACCGAAATTGCCGAAGGCCGCGCCCAATCCCGGGCTGAGCTGAGACGCTCGCTGGACCGCTTGAAGCGAATCACCGATCAGCAGGCTGAAGATCCTGCGGTGGCCTTTGACGAGTATTACGCACGGGGCTTTGACTTGATCACTTCCACAGAGGCCCAGGCGGCTTTTGATATCTCCAAAGAAGACTCCAAAGTCCGCGAAACCTATGGCCGCAATGATTTTGGCCAGCGGCTCCTTCTGGCGCGAAGGCTCACCGAAGTTGGGGTTCCCTTTGTAACCGTGTACGACGGAGGCTGGGACGATCACCGCACTCTCTTCGAAAGCTACAAAAAGGGAAAAATTGACAAGATCGACACCGGAGTGTCCGCGCTCCTCAACGATCTCGCCAGCCGGGGAACTCTGGACGACACGCTTGTTTTGCTGCTCGGTGAATTTGGAAGAACGCCAAAAATCAACAAAGATGCGGGGCGCGATCACTGGTCTTTTGCGATGAGCGTCCTAATGGCCGGAGCCGGCATCCCCGGCGGCCAGGTCGTCGGTGCCACCGATGTCAAAGGCTACTACGCCAATGAAAATGTCTATGCTCCGGAGGATTTTGCAGCCTCCCTTTATACGAAAATGGGCATTGATCATCAGATGGTTTTGCGCGACACCGCCGGTCGTCCCAGACAGTTGGTAAACAACGGTCGAGTCATCAAAGAACTGTTTGCGTGATCGCGATATTTCGACTGGCCAGCCTTTTTCTAGTCACCTTGATCGGTCCCGCTCTTTTCGGGGCCGTGCCAACCATAAACGGCCTCTTTCCGTGCGGGGTAAAAGCCGGGGAAAGCATCGAAGTCGCACTGTCCGGTGCCGCTGAACCCTGGCCACCCAAATTTTGGTGTTCAAATCCGAAGATCCAATTTACCCCAGGCGAAAAATCGCCCCTGGTGACCTTGACCATCCCACCGGAAACCCCGCCGGGCCCCTTCCTGTTTCGAACCTGGAATGCAGAAGGAACCTCTGAACCGGTGTTTTTCTTGGTCGATGAAAAAAACGAAACCCAGGTGATTGAAGACGAAAAGAAAAAGAATCAGGGTCTGGAAGGTGCTCAATTGATCGAAAGTCCCCTACCCCTCTGCATCTACGGTCGGCTCAATCCTGGCCAGGACGTGGATGGCTATCAAATTCATCTGAAGGCTGGCCAAATCCTCCACGCTTACCTGGAGGCTTACCCATTTGCCACCGGCCTGGATTCGATACTTCATCTTTACAATGCAAAAGGCGAGCAGATCCACCTCGCCCACGACACCGCCATCCATCCCGACCCGCAGATCATTCACAAAATCCCGGCAGACGGCATTTACACTCTGGTGGTGATGGCGGTAGCGATCCCTCCCACCGCCAGTGTCAGTTTTCACGGCGGGTCCAACTGCAGCTACCGACTCAATCTCGCGCTCACCCCGGACCAACTCCCCTCCCGCCTTCTTCCTGAAAAGGGTGGTCCAGATGCAGATCTATCAAAACCACTCACTCCTCCGGTGGATTTTTACCACACCTTAAAAGGCCCAGGCACGGTTGATACGTTCACTTTTATGGCAGTTGCCAAAGAACCATATCAAATTGAAACCCGGGCTTTCCGCCACCGCTACCCGACCGATCCGGTGGTGACGATCAAGACCGCTGACGGAAAACTTGTCAAAGAAATCGATGATGCCATAGCTGATAATCCCGACAGCACTTACCTGTTTAAAGCCAACACAGATGGGCCACACATCCTCGCGATTCGCGACCGCTTCGGAAAAGGCGGCCCCGATTACCGTTATCATTTAACAATCAAACCTCCACAACCGGCTTACACAGTCACCGTCGATAAGTCCAATTATGTGATGGAGGCGGGGAAAGAAATTTCGACGACCATCACCCTAACCCGGATCAACGACCACAAAAAGCCTCTAAAACTCGTTGTGAAAGGACTCCCGGAATCCGTTTCCATGCCCGAAACCCCGGTGATCCCCGAAAAATCCGGGGCAATTACAATGAAGCTCAAAGCAAGCGCCGAATCGAAACCCTTCTCCGGCCCCATCCAAGTCAACATCGTTGAAACAGAGGGCGAAAA
>JBGSJM010000080.1:0-34944 GCA_041742015.1 Verrucomicrobiales bacterium
AATTTCAAAGGCGAAGGCACCAAAGTCACCGAAACCTACAATGGCCAGGGCTGGGGTTTGCGGCAGGTGCTCCTCGAAATGCGCCCCAACAACGTGCCCGCCCATCATGAATTCAGCGAAGCCGCCAAGCGCACCCTGCAACGCCGGGTCAAAAACGCCCCTCCGGAACGCGGCGAAAATCGATGGCTAAGCGGCTGGATGAATCGTTGTGAAGGGTATAAAAAAGGAATTTAATCTGATTTTCCTGCTTTCCTTCGCATTGGAAAGAGATACAGGTATCGCAAATTATAGAAAAAAACTGATCAAACCATGTCTACCGAACGCTCCCTGATTCTTTTGAAACCCGATACCGTCACCAAAAAGAATTGTGGCGAAGTGATCAAACGCTTTGAAAATGCCGGATTTACTCTGCGCGGCTGCAAAATGATGAACCTGAGCGATGCGATCCTTGCTGAACACTACAGCCATGTCGCCAGCAAGCCGTTTTTTCCTGAAATCGTCGAGTTTATGCAGTCCAGCCCCGTGATTGCTATCGTTCTGGAGGGCGAAAACGCTGTCAGTAAAATTCGTGATTTACTCGGACCCACCAATTCCAAAGAGGCACCAGCCGGAACCATTCGCGGAGACCTCGGCGAGGATATGATGATCAACGTCTGTCACGCCTCCGATTCCGCTGAAAACGGAGAAATCGAAGTGGCCAGATTTTTCCAGCCTTCGGAGATTTTCAGTTATTAAATAAGCTAATCAGGCCCGGTTCCCAAGAAACCACCGGGCTCAATCGTGATAGGGAGTGGAGTTTGCACTCCTGTCAGATCATCCGTCGGAGCACTCCCCATAAATCATGGAAATATTTTTTTCTGATATCCCTGAAGAAGGGTTGGCGATTTCGGGGATTATCGACCCCAAATTTTTTGGGTTGCCCGAGGATGATTGCGTCAGAATCACTGGCGATATCCAGTACGATCTGACGCTCTATGCCTTTAACCAGGAAGTGGTCGTCTTTTCAGGCCAGATCTCCGGGCCCATGGAATTACAGTGTGTGACCTGTCTGGAATTTGTTCCCTATTTCGCCAACTTCCCCAACTGGCAGTCCGAGTATGATGTCGAAGAAGGGCAGACCAGTTTTGACCCCCGGGAATCAATCCGCGATGACATTTTGCTCGCCCTGCCAAGCACCCCGCACTGCTACGAATTTCTCGAGGATCGTCAATGTCCCAAACTCAATTTGCTCGCCAAATTCGAGCATGACAATAAACCCCTTGAGATCGAAATCGCTCCAGCCGCCGGAGACAGCGTCTGGGGAGCCCTCGATCAACTAGTGGAAGATCCCAAGCAGGAGTCCTGATTGATTTTAGCTTAGCGGTGGCGTCCCGCCGCCGTTCCCATACCCTGTTGAATCCTCGATTGTACCCTGTTAAGTCGTTGACTGTACCCTGTTGAATCATCAATTGATGACTTTCACTGCGGCGCTTGACTTTTGCCTTTGGCTTTCTTGCGACGCTCGTTTTCACCATCCGTGGTGGGGCCGGAAAGCGGTGGATTTTCGAAAAATTTGCCGCTTTCAACCATGCGAGGGTCGCCGGTTCGGGTGAGTTCAGCGAGGAGGCGTGTTTCGAGATCACCCTTCACTGCGGCATAGGCAGGGTCCTCCGCGAGGTTTTTAGTCTCGTGTGGATCACTTTTCAGGTCGTAAAGCTCGTATTTGGGGCGCTTGCCATAAACCCAGTCGTAGTGAGCCTTCCATTCGGGGGTGTTCCGGGCGCCCACCAGCCAGCTTTTGGTGGGCCCGGCGTCTTCATCAGGGTGGGTGATCCGGGTTTCGTTTTCCAAATCTTCCACGCTCGGGGTTTTGCCATCCTGCAGGCCATAAGGATCACCAAGCGGCCAGCGGTCCGGGCGGAAATTAATGATAAGCACATGGTCGACGGTGCGGATGGCCCGCTGTGGATATGGCGAAAAATCAGCGCGGGCGTTTTCGACGTGGCGTTCGCGCCCCGTGAAAACCTGGGTGCGGGTGGCATCAACCAGGCCGGATTTTTCACTCTTCAAAACGGGCCACAGGCTGCGCCCGGTCATCACTTCCGGCACGGAGACACCCCCGGCTTCGAGGAAGGTGGGGCAGAGATCAGGCAGGCAGACAAAGTCATCCACCACGCGCCCGCCTTTGACGCCGGGACCCGTCACGGAGAGGCTCACGTTTGTGCCGAAACCATAGAGGTTGCACTTTCCATGCGGAAAGCCCGGCGCACCGTGGTCGCCGCTGATGACGATGAGCGTATTTTCGCGCTGCCCGGATTTGTCGAGTTCATCAAGCAGGGTACCGATGCAGGCATCCCAGGCGGCGATCTCGCCAAAGTAATCCGCCAAATCCTCGCGCACCTCCGGCACATCTGGCAAATACGGTGGCATCTTGCCTTTTAAGCTGTCGGGGTCGATGCCCCAGAGCTTCTTCCCGCTGCCCTTGATCCATTTGCGATGCACATTGGTGGGCCCAAACCAGTAACAGAAAGGCTTGGCTTCGGTGTTGGCGGTGAGGAAGTCGCGGAAATTGGCGCGGCATTCCTCGTAGAGTTCTTGTTTGGCGGTCTCGATTTCACCGCCCTGGCTGGCGCTTTTGGTCACATATTGGGAAAACTGGTTCACCTTTCCACCGGCGCGTTGATAGGCGTATTTCCCGCCGCCGTAGGGAGCGTCAGAAGGGGTGCCGGGGCCCCAGACTTTGTGGGTTTTGCCGATGTGGTAGCCTGCGTCACGGAGCATAAGTGGGTAAGAGGGGATTTTCTCATCCCAAACCGCTCCGCGCAGAATCGCCCCGCGACCGGTGCGCCAGAAATATTGGCCGGAAAGCAGCGAACTGCGACACGGCGTGCAGGATGGCGCGTTGACATGGGCATTGCGAAACAGCACACCCTCCCGGGCCACCTTGTCGAAGTTTGGGGTGCGGACGATGTCATTGATGCCTCCTTTGCCCTCCACTTCGGCATAAATGCTGGCGTATTTGCCCCAGTCATCAGCGAAGAAAAAGAGGATGTTTGGTGGCGCGGAAAAAGCAGAGTGCGAAAAGAAAAATGACGAAACCAAGACAGTCAGGTAAAGGATATGTTTCATAGAATGCGGACGACTACAGGGATTGAAGGCTGCGGCGGTCGCTGAGTCAAACGATTTGGCTGGTTTGCCTTTGATTGCGCCGACCGATCTGACTGATCGGTTAAGGGAAACAAAGGGGGAAATTCGAATTTCGAATTTCGAATTTTCACCTTGGCGGCGGCTATTTAATCGAGTGGGGGCGTCGTCATGGCCGCTGAATGGCGAACCAAACAAAATGAAGTCGTCATCCAAAGGGATGACAGGCAAGAAAAAACTTTTTGTTGGCACTTCATCTCTTTTTGTTGGCACTTCATTTCTTTTTGTTGGCACTTCATTTCTTTTTGTTGGCACTTCATTTCCTTTTGTTGGCACTTCATTTCTTTTTATGGGGCCTTCATTTCTTTTTATGGGCATGTCATTTCGTTTTGTTGGCACTTCATTTCGTTTTATAGGCACTTCATTTCATTTTATGGGCACTTCATTTCATTTTATAGGGCCGTCATTTTAAAACTGGGTGCAGGCTATCGCGATGCGCTGTGCTCGATGAGGCAAATTGTCTGCCTTTGTTTGCGCCGACCGATCTCTCTGCCCCAATCGGGGCAATGCATACCAGCCCAGGGCAAGGCCCTGGGTTCCCGATTCAGTTCTGATCGCGTTCTGAAGGAACGCCGCATACCGGCGCAACCCCTATGCGGCGTTCCTTCAGAACGCTTGAAATTTATGTTCCCTTATCCCAGGGTTTCACCCTGGGCTGGTATGCATTACCCCGATTGGAGCAAATGGGCTCTAAACCACCCTAAAATCTCTGCCAGATTTTCCGCCACGCTTGAAAGCCGCCACCAGTTCAGTTATAACTAAAATCCCATGCCTGCTTCTCCACGAAAATTAAAATGCTTCTTCAATTACCGGCGGGATGACCACATCGCGGCGGCAACGGTGGGGCGGATTTATGACCGCTTTCACCAGCATTTTGGGGAGGCTTTTATGGATGTGGATGACATCCCGCCAGCGGCCAATTTTCGCCGAGTGCTGGATGAGGCCGTGGGCCGGGCAGACATCCTCCTCGCCGTCATCGGCACAGAGTGGGCAGCTTTATTGCGGCAACGCAGGGATGATCCCCGTGATTTTGTCCGCATCGAGATCGAATCCGCTTTGAAACGCGGCATCCCCGTGCTGCCCCTGCTCATCGGGAACACCGCCATGCCAACGTTCGCAGACCTGCCGGAGTCTTTGCAGGAGCTGCTGGATCTCAATGCGTACCGGGTTGATTCCGGCCGGGATTTCCACACCCATGTTTCGCGGCTCATTGGTGATCTGGAGAAACACTATGGTGGAGCAAAGGGGCCTATGGAAAACTCCCTCGGGATGCGTTTTGTCCCGGTGCCGGGGCTGGATAGCGTGCAGTTTTCCATCTGGCAGACCCGAGTTCAGGATTATGCCGCGTTTGCAAAAGAAAATCCCCAGATTGACCAAAGCTGGAAAAATGTGGAGTACCGAGGCCAAAAACAAGGCCCGGATCACCCCGTGGTCAATGTGAGCTGGGAAGACGCCAAAGCCTTCTGCCACTGGCTCAGCCAGAAAGAAGGGCAAACCTACCGCCTGCCCAGTGATCACGAATGGAGCGTGGCCGTGGGCATAGGAGATCGCGAAGATCCCAGGCAAAGCCCGGCGGAAAAAAGTGGAAAATTGGCAAATGTGTATCCCTGGGGAAGTGCCTGGCCACCTCCAAAGGGTTCGGGGAATTTCAGCGGAAGCGAAAGTGCATCAGAATATGATAAAATCGAAGGCTATACGGATCCCTTCCCATTTACTGCTCCGGTGGGCTCCTTTGAATTAAATCACCATGGGATTAAAGACTTGGGAGGCAATGTCTGGGAATGGATTGACGATTGGTATTCAATTGATCAAACCTATCGCGTGTTGCGCGGTGGGTCGTGGAACCTCAACGACGGGATGCTTCTGCGGTCTTCGTGTCGCAACGGCAATCGTCCCTCGAGTCGTTACGTCAGCCGCGGTTTCCGTTGTGTGGTGTTGTCGGCTAGCTAGGTAAAATTACTTCTTTTACTTTTACTTTCTTCTTCATCGTGAAATTCTTTTACGCCGAAGGCGTGCGGAATTTTTTTGAAAAATGGACCCAGGGCGTAGAACAGGCCCCGGATTTGTCCAGACCGGCCCCCCGGATTGGCTCAGGGAGACCCCGGATTTGACCAATGGGAGGCATGGGACGAATAGGAGAAATGCGAAGTACGAGGGGCTGGTCGATGACGAAGCAAAGTCTAACGCTCCGAAACAAGACAGATCAGTTCCTGCCCAGGATTTCGGCAGTATCGATGTCCATGGATTTCAACACCGCCGTGGCGGTCTGGCGAGATTTGGTGCTCGTGTTGAGGAGGTGGCGAAGAACCAGGCGGGCTTCGGTCTGGCCGGTTTTGCCGGACTTGTAAACTTCCCCGGCCAATTGCGCGGCTTTTTCCAGGTCGGTGGAACGCGGCTTGACCGGGTTGGTTCCCGCGAGGATGGAGGCGAGTCGGGCCTTGGCATCCAGGTTACCTAGCTTCGCCGCACTGGTGAGGTCTTCCATGGCCTGCGGGGTGATATTGATGGAACCGGGGCTGCGCGTAGAAAAAGGCGAGTTCCGAGCCTTGAGCCCCACGGCAGTTTCCCAGGTCGTAAAGCTCCACCAGTGAATATTTCCCTGCTGTGGCTCCAGCGAGGCCGCGCCCTGGCTCTTGCGGGTTTCTTCAAGCAACTCATTGAGGCTGGCGATCTTCTGCTCGTAGGCTGCGACGTCCAGTTTCCCATCTTTTTCGATTTTCTGCGCCCCGACTTTCTCGATGAGCCGGTCGATCCGGGTGGCGGCAAGGGTGAACTGGCTGGCTGCCTCCCTGACCGATTCGGCGGCGATGCGGCTTTCCTCAACCTGTTGAACTTGCTGACGATAGATGACCGCCTCGGAAACACCGGCAGTGATCGCTTGATCCAGGAATTTCCCGTTGTCTTTCGCTTTTCGGGATTCTGCGGGCAGGGTATTAAAATAGAGCCAGGCATAACGCCCCCGATTTAATGAGGAAAGCAGCTTGTCCTCGGCCAGGAACTTTGCGGCATCGGCAAATTCAGGGCTTTGGGTTTCGGTGTAGTAATCCCAGCGGGCTTTTTGCTTTTCGGTGCCTTCAGCAAGGTTTTGGGCGATCCATTTCAGGGCCTCGGGATCGTGGAAGCGTTCCCAGAGGTCACGGGCAACGCGGGTGCGGTCAGCGAGGTGCTCGCCGGTCGCTCCTTTGAAGACGATTTCATGACCGATCCGGGAGGCATCCTGATGAAATTGCGTGACCGAGAGGAGAAAATCATAGAGTTGGAGTTTCTCAGCGAATCCGCCGGTTTCAGCAATCTTTTCGTAGGCTAAGCGAAGCCGGGGTTTCGGCAGGCTGGAAAGGGCAATAGCCCGCGAATAGTAGCGCGCTTTTTCCTCTTTCGAGGCGGCCTGCCCGGCATATTCCAGGAGGCGGGTAAAGGCGGTTTCCGGACTGGTCAGGGCGAGGAACGCGAGAACCTTATCCCGATATTTGTCGCGGAGTTCGCCGGGGCCGATGTGATCCTGGATCTCGATCCATTCCTCGAAACCAAGGGAAGCGATCTGATCAGCCTCAACGAGGAAACCGGCACGTATCTCAGGGCTGCTGGCCGCAGTGGCATCAGCGAGTTCAAGATAGACATTGCGCGCCCGGATTTTTTCGCCCCGGTTAGTGAAGGCCAGAGCTGCGTTTTGGAGAAAGGCAAGCTTCTGCTTGGCGGTGGCAAGGGGGCTGCGAGCGGCCAGGAGATTGAGGTCTGGGTCGTCCGTCGGGATCTTTAAAAGATCAAGTTCGGGCGGTGAGGCGGGTTTCTCCGCCACGACGATTTTTTTCTCTTCTGCGGGTGGAGCGACTGTTGGGATCGTTTCAACGGCTGAATTTTCAAGTTCAGCGGGATTTGGTTTGGTAGCAGCCAGTGGCGGGACTACTCGGCTGACCTGGGTAAGGCTGGTTCTCCCGTTCCATTCCCGGTTTACCTGTCGAACCAGGAGAGCTGAAAGGAGGACGATGACGCAAAGAGCCAGCCCACGGGAGAGCAGGAGGCCCGGTTTTGCGGTCAGCAGGTTTTGAGCAAACCAGGAAGGTTCTTTTTCCCGGTGGGACTCAATGACTGGCTCGTGCCGGGGCTCAACCGGCTTAGACAAAGCCTGGGGCTCATCGTTTACTGGCAAAACCGGGGTCTCGTTCTTCAGGATTGTCGAAATCAACCGGGTGGCGGAACAGGTGGCGGCTTGGCCCGAGATGTGGTCCCGAAGCAGGTCATTGGAAGCTGCGGTGAGCCGATCGGTGGGGACAAAAGCTCCCGGGGCCCAACTGGCCGCCACTGGAGCATCCTGGCCGGAGAGGAGGCGGAACACGAGCCGACAAAAGCTCTGAAAAAGCCCCTGGTCAGGAGTGCCTTCATGGCGGACTACAAAGGCTTGGAGACTGGCCCTGGAATCTGGGGAAAGCTCGACCGTATCATCGATGTGCGAATAGGCCTTCGGGGACGTCGCGGTGGCATCGAAACTCACCGTCGCGGTGGCGAGGTCGGTTGCTTCGCTCTTTTTGTGGTTTCTTGAAGGCGAAGTCAGCGGCATGGAAAGGCCGCTAAAACGAATCTTCCACTCAGGCCAGTCCCGCATCGGTTCATCCAGGCAGCGCCCCTGGGCGAAATAGTCGGAATTGGTTGCGGCAACGAGATAAACCGAATCAATGCTCACCTGGCCCCGGTCCAGGCAGGAGCCTACCAAGTGGTCAATCGTTTCGGCCAGAGGACGCAGCAACCTTTCGGCTTCTTCGAGAGGGGCGGGGCATTTTATCCCAAAAAAAGCGGCGAGGGGAATGCCCTTGACCAGCGGTTCAGCGACGCACCATTCGGTTCGGGCTCTCTTAACCGACACAATCGGCAGGAGACAGTCGCCAATGCCGCTTTTTTGTTGATCCTGGGAATAGCGCTGCAGCGCGGTGAGGTACGCACCGAGATCCTGCTCTGAGGCATCGCTGGACTTTTTCGCGGCTTTCCAAAATGTGATCAGGAGTTTTTCGTTGCTTTTCCGGTCGGTCCCCGGAGCGGTGATGATCTGGTTCGGGTTGTTTCGCAGCCCGGGCTCGAAATCGAATCGGCAATAGTCGGCGATCTCCCCCTTGCCCCAATTAGCCGGAAGTGAAGGTTGTGCCTCTGCTTTCCCGGTGGTGGCGGGCGGATTGTACCCTGTACCGTCCTTCATTGTACCCTGTACCGTGTCTTTCTGCACCTGCGAGAGACATTCCTGCAGAGCGGCCTCGACCTCGGGGGCGCTGGAGATACGATCCTCCTTGTTCTTGGCGAGTAGTTTTCCCATCAGAGCCCGGAAAGAGGGGGATATTTGGAGGGACCTCATGCCCGCGTGTTCGAGATGGGACCTGGCGTCGGTGTGAAAGCGGCTCAAGCTCTTGATATCGATCTTGCCGGAACCGTTGTCAGCGGTGAGAGGTGGTCCCCCACAGAGGAGATACCACATGGTCATGCCCAGGGAATAAAGATCGGTCCTGATATCAAGGGGTTTCTCCTGAAATTGCTCGGGGCTGGCGAAGAGGGCCGTGCCCCGGAACTTCGTCGGGCAGTCCGGGTTCTCCTGCGAAAGCTCGCTCGCCAATCCGAAGTCGCCCAGTTTCACCAAATCCGGGTTTACCTTGAGATCAGCCTCCAACGACTGTACCGAAGCGACGGGTTTGCTGAGCAGGAGGTTGGAGGGTTTTAGGTCGCAGTGAAGGTAACCCCGTGTATGAGTCTCCGCCAGACCTCTGGCCACTTGCTGGCCGATCCTGGCAACGGTCGATTCCGGCAGTGGTCCGTGTTTTTCGGAAAATGCACCGAGACTCCCGCCCTCACACAACTCCATGACGATAAAAGACTCGCCATCGCTGCTGGTTTCCGCATCGACGTAGTTAACCAGGTTTTGATGGCGAATATCACGCAGCGCACAAATTTCCCGAAGGGCACGGGTCGAGGAAACCCCTTCCGACTGGAGGATCTTCAAGGCGAAGTCCTGAGCTGATCCCTCCAGACAAGCCCGTAGGGTGACGCCATATTTACCTTGGCCCAGAATTTCTGGCTTGCCAGTGTCGTTAAGCTTCACTCTATATGAACCATACTTAGCGCGGTGAGTTATGGTTTCCATGATTTCCAAGTTCTTCGACGGCGTTTTTGCCCGTGTTTTCTGATTGATTGCGCCCTAAAGATAGGGCCGAATTACAAAAATTGGAATCAAAATTAAAAAAATATCGCTAAAATGATGGACTTATCCGAAAGATTGGGCTTAAGGGATAAACGACAAATTTTAAAAACCAGCTTAAATAAATGCTCACAGCAACTGTATTTTTTAGATCGACTTCGATTCGAGCAAGCTTGACTGTCTTTGCTTTCGGCATTTTCAACCTGCTTGGTCAGGGGTACGCCCAGACCCTGAAAGACGGTGTGGAGAAGGGGCTTTGCCACAGTCCCTCGGTAAAAAAAGCCATCGCAGAAGCCAGCCGTAGTTTCCATGAAATCACCCGTGTCCGTGCTGGAACCCTCCCACAGGCATCGCTCGACACCAGTGGTGGAGCAGCTTTCCGCAATCGGAGTATCGAAGGGCTTCAGGTGGCCAATGGCGACGCCCTGCTGAGCCGGGAGGCAAGATTCACCATTGATCAGATCCTTTTTGATTTCGGAACCAATCGCCTTCTGACTGAGTCAGCGGTGCTGCGGAACGAATTTCAAAGACTCTTAATCGAAGATGTCCGGGAGCAGCAAGCGGGTCTGATTGCTGAAACCTACCTCGAAGTTTTTAAAAATCGACTTGAGTTGAAAGTCATCGAAGCTCATTTGTCAACTTTACTTAAAATTTTAGAAGATGCGAGAAACCTCGAAGTTGAAGAGGGAAAAGACGATTCCCTGGTTCTGGAAGGTCGAGTGTTGATGGCTAGGAGCAAGATGACGGAGGTTATGGCTAAGATGAAAGGTTTAGAAACCCGGTTCAAACTCCTAACCTGCATGGATGGCACCGCTGGAATGGGATTGGTCAAGATGCCGACTTCGATCTGCGATCACATTGATATTATGGAGAGTCCCCAAGTCAGGGCTGCGGAACTGGCGATCAAGGTTTCCGAAGCAAACATCCAGGCCTCGCGCCAGGACAAGTTGCCCAAGTTTTATTTCGAAGGTGAATCCGCCATCGGGGAGAATGTCGCGGGAATCAGTGGCTCGGACAAGGAATGGGGTGCTTTGATTACGATGAAGTGGAATGTGTTCGACGGTTACCGGAAAAAAGCCATCGTCTGTCAGAATATGGCGGAACTGGACAAGGATCTCGCTGCCCGGGAGGATGTCATCCTGGCGATCAAGGACACCGTCGGAAGCAATCAGGAGGAATTAAACGGAGCAATCAAGCGCCGGACCCAGCTCCTCGAAGCGAGGGGCAAGATTTCCGAATCGCTCAAACTTTACAAGGCCAAGCTGGAGGCGGGAGAAAAAAAGGCAACTCTTCTTGGACTGGCCAACAATAATCGTGAATATCTTGCGATCGAGCTGGATTCCATCGGTGCTCTGATCAGCGGTTATCAAGCGGCAGTGAGGGGAATGGTTGCGGCAGGCGGATTTTTGGAGTATCTTGGCATCGAATCGGCAGAATGCTGCATGGAAAAAGCGGCTTCCGACTAGATACCCGCCTCAACATGCCAGAACTGCAAGTCATCAAAAAAGGAGAAACCCAGGTCACCACCGAAACTTACAAAAGTGGAGACATTTGGTCGAAGGAAAAAATCCTGACGTTTGAAAGGATTTTTCTACCCGAGTTTGGAGGCGGTCAGCCCGATGCGGTGAAGCTTCCCGAAGCGGTAAAGTTGCCAGATTTGCCGGAACTTGATGCCAAGGGTGGTGGCGTCGGGCAGCCTGGAGTCGAGATCAATGTGACTTTCGTGGGGCAATCCAGGCTCGTGAAATTCGCGGATGGCAGCGAGTTGGTGCTTGATCAATTTGATTCGATTGACGAGGCGCAGCGCCCTCGACTGGCTCCGGAAGGGTCCGGAGGCATTCCCGGAATCGTTCAGTTCATCAAGAAGGGAACAACTGATGTCGGGGAGTTAACCATCGAAAAGGACATCGTTTGGGACGTTGATACCGTCAAAGGGCTGGAATCCATCCGGCGTTCCGATGGGCGGACTTTCGAAATGCAGGTTGGTGACGATCTGATCTTTGGATTCGGCGATTACACACTGACTCTGAAAGGCTATTTTTCCATCCCGGAGGCGGAGCGCCCCGCGATTCTCGAACTCTCCCTTTTTATGCCGTTACCGGCGATCACTGGTGTCCAAAAAATGGGGTTGAAACCAGCAGTTAGCGTCGAGCAGGCTGAAGGGGCCGACGACGGTTCCAGCTACCAGGATGTTGATACGGAAGAAACCCCCAAATCAAAATCGGTGGGGGGTGAGATTGCAAGCCTGGTAGCGGCTCAGGGGCAATCACAGTCTTCCTCAAGTTCTTCGGGTGGTGGGGGCGGTGGCGACGGTGGAGAGGCGTCGCTAGTTGCGGCTATTGGCAGGCCCCCGGTGGTGTCGGGTACGTCGCTCCTTGTTTTGGAAGCTGATTTTCCCACAGTTCTGGGATCGGTCAGTGCCAGTGACCCGGACGGTGATCCGCTGACTTATTCCCTGACAGCCCCGGTTGCCCCTTTTTCTTCCAGTGGAACTCCCATCGTTTGGTCGGGTAGTGGAACCCAACTCTTGACTGGAATGGCGGGAGGCTTACCCGTTTTGTCGGTTACGATCAATAACAGTGGAGCAGTCGTGTTATCCCAAACCGGCCCGATTGACCATCTGGCACCAGGTGCCGACAGTCTTACCATACCCGTGGGTGTCGTGGTGAATGACGGAAGGTTCACAGCATCCGCCACCATCAAAGTCGAGGTAACAGACGATGTTCCGGCGATCACGCCGCCTGTAATACCCGCTGTGATCGACGAGGATGATATCCCCGGTCATTCTAACGATACCATTGCTGGTGATCATGTCGGCACGGGCACGAATGTTGTTTCAGGTATTCTTGGAATCGACTATGGGTCCGACGGTCCCTCGGCCGCCAGCCCGGTGACTGTAGTCTTAACATCAGTAGCATTAGTCGATAATCCAACGCTCGCTTCATTTTCGGGGCTGACATCGGGAGGAAATCCTGTCACCACGTCCTGGAACCCAACAACCAGCACACTGACGGGCAGCACCATCGGCGGAACTGTCTTTACTCTCTTCGTGAATTCCACCAGCGGTGCCTACGATTTCACTCTCCTCGCTCCGCTGGATCATCCCGCCTCGGTTTACGAAGAAGATCTGGTTCTGAATTTCACCGCAACCATCACCGATGGCGACGGAGATCAGGCCTCGACCGATTTTAGTGTCACGGTTGATGATGATGACCGGACCTTGGTAGCTAGCATTTCCGCTGCTGCTGGGTCTGTTTTTGAATTGGGATTTTTGGATATCACCGTCTCGTTAAACTATGTCAATAACACGGGGGCTGACATCACCGTGAATCTTGCGAAGGGTGGAACTGCGGCTTTCGGCCCGTTTGGCCCCCCAAACGACTACCACTTTCACGGTATCTCAGACGTCGTAGAGCCCTCGGTGGTTATAGGAAATGGGCAGCAATCTGTGACTTTTCAGCTTCACGCATCGGAAAACCATTCCACGAATTCTTTAACTTATACCATCCAAAGCGTTGACAATCCGAATGTTGTCATTAGTCCTAGTGCAAGTCAGATTTCCATTCAAGTCAACGACGTTCCACCCGTGATCATCGACCTCGACGGCGACGGTCTCGAATTCGCTGATACGCTGGTCGGCTTTGACATCGATGACGACGGAGTCCTCGAACAGATGACCTGGGCCGGGGCGGATGATGGTTTTCTCGCCTACGACGAAAATGGCAATGGCCTCATCGACCAGCGTGGAGAAATCGTCTTTACCGAGCACGCGCCCGGCGCGGCCACTGACCTCGAGGCAATCCGGCAGGCTTTTGATTCCGATAACGATGGCTTGCTGACCGAGAATGACGAAGCCTGGGATCGGTTCGGAATCTGGCAGGATGCCGACCTGGATGGCGTGACCGACGAAGGCGAATTCCAGTTGCTCGCCGACCTGGAAGTTGAGTCGATCGGGCTGATTGACAACGGGATTTTGAGCTACCCGGCCCCGGGAGTGACCCTGCATGGTGAATCGGTCCTCACTTACGAAGATGGCACCACCATGACGGTCGGAAACGCCTCTCTCGTCTCCATCGACATTGACGTGTCGGAAATTCTTTCCATCGATGGCGATGTTGACATGGGTGAGCCTTCGTCAGGCGAAAACGCAGGTATCGCGGTCGAAAATGAAGCTGTGGCCAGCGCCGGAGACGAGATGGCGGCTGCGCAAACTCAGGCTGGAGCGGAGCCGGCTGCTGATGGCAGCGGAGAAACGGACTTTCCCGTTGCCGGGGGTGAAGCACCAGCTTTGGAAACCGAGACCCCGCTTGCCGTGGTTGCCTGAGCCGAGTCGCCATCGCTTTGAAGATTTCCCAAGAACACTGGATCCCGGCTGGCGAGGCTCTCTCCAAATGGTTCGGGGTCCAGGATCCGCGATGGTTGCCGGAAGTCTGGGAAGACCCGCTGCGGCTCAATGCGATCATTTCCCAGTTGGATCTTTGGGAACTGCGCTCTCGGATTTGCGGTAGCAGTGCAAAAAACCTGGTGGAAAAGCAAAAGGAGAGAAAACCGATTTTTGGTTTCGTGGCCGAAAGCGGCGATCAGCCTGCCGAGATGGTTCTCCTCCTGCCCCCCCGGAAGGGACAGAAAGATTGGCTGACCTTCTCCAGCCTGGGGCAAGAACGCAAGCACACCAGCCCCCGCGAGATCTGGAAAACCTACCCGAACCGGGAATGGATCAACCAAACCATTGTCGTTCAGTCATCTACGTCTGAGGATACCGCAGGCGGGGAAAGGGCACCAGTTTCGGCAGACTGGTTCTGGTCGGCAATCTGGAAATCTCGTGGCGAGTTTTTTCCCATTCTGCCAGCGTCCTTCCTGATCAATCTCTTCGCCCTGGCCATGCCGCTTTTCATCCGGAACATTTATGACCGGGTGGTTCCCAGTGGAGCGCTCAGCACGCTGTCGGTGCTTGCCACCGGGGCCTGCGTGGTGTTTTTCTTTGAGTTTCTCCTCCGCATCATTCGGGCCCGTTTTGTGGAGGCCGCTGGCCATGGGGCCGACCGGATTCTCTCTCGGCGGGTGTTCCGCCACCTGGTCCAGCTCGAGCTTTCTTCGCGCCCCTCGTCTGCTGGCAATCTCGCCGGGAAAACCCGAGGTTACGAGACGGTGCGGGAGTTTCTTTCCTCCGCCACCATCATCGGCCTGATCGATTTCCCTTTTGCCCTGTTGATGTTTGCCATCGTTTTTGTCCTGGGAGGCCCGCTTGGTTGGCTGCCCGTGGCAGGAACGGTTCTAGTCCTGGCCATCCTTTTCCTGATGCAGCCCTTCCTCGCGGCCCGCTCGCTGGTTTCGCTTCGTGATAGCCTGAGCCGCCAGGCTCTACTCACAGAAACAGCCAACGGACTGGAGAGCATCAAGGCGGCCAACGCCGGGCACCGCATCGAATCCCGGATGGCCGGCCTGGTGGAGGATGCCGCTGACAACCTGCTCAGCCAGCGTCGCATTTCCCACCTGGGCAGTTCCCTGACGGCACTTTGCATCCACCTCACCACCATCGCGGTGATCTTTTTCGGCGCGATTCAGATCAGCATCGGGGAACTTTCCATGGGCGGACTCATCGCCTGTATGATGATCGTGAGCAGGGGCATGGCCCCGCTGGGTCAGGTTTCCCAACTCCTCCTCAGGCTGCAGGGAGTCCGCGCCTCGCTCAAGAGCCTTCGCGAAGTGATGAGTCTGGAGCGGGAGGACGATGCTGGCAAACTGATGCCCCGTTTCGAGTGCCCGGCGATCCGCTGTGTCCGGGCTGGATTTCAATACCCCGGCCAGGTGATGGCGGCGCTCTCCGAGATTGATTTAAAGATCGAGCCAGGAGAAAAGGTGGGCGTCATCGGGCGGGCCGGTTCTGGAAAATCGACCCTGCTGCGGCTTTTTAATCGCCAGCTTCGGGCCAGCTCCGGGCTGGTCTTGTTCGATGGGATCGATGCCAACCAGATTGCTCCTGTCGCGATCCGCCGGGTCTGCGGGTATCTCCCCCAGGACGGCACCCTTTTTGCCGGTTCGGTTAAAGAGAATATCGCTCTCGGCTCGGCCTTTTTTCCCGATGAGGAAATCGTCACGGCGGCTCGACTCGCCGGGGTGCTGAGCTGGGCCAATGCTCATCCCCGCGGCCTCGACATGGAGGTCGGGGAACGGGGTGTGCTTCTTTCGGGAGGGCAGCGCCAGACCGTGATGATCGCGAGGTTTTTTCTGGCCGGAGCACGGGTCTTTCTGCTCGATGAGCCGACCAATTCGCTGGACCTCAGCGCGGAGAAAAGATTCAAGTCCTCGCTGGTGCAACTGCTCGAAAAAGACGGGCTCCCCCGCACCCTGGTCCTGGCCACCCATAAACTCTCGCTCCTCAAGTTAGTCAACCGGGTAATTGTAATCGAGGCTGGACGCGTCCTTCTCGACGGTCCCCGGGACGAGGTCCTCGTCGCCATGCAAACAGGCTTTAAGCAGGAGGCTTTAGGCTGGAGGGAAGAAACATGAGCGGAGAAAAGGACAACATCCTCACTGATCTCGACCGGGCCGTCGAAAACGGGTTTGCCGAGAAACAGCCGCGCGAGCGTGAGCCTAAAACCTCCAGCCTAAAGCCTCTAGCCTTTCTTCTCCTGGTCGCCGTCATGATCACTGCGGGCATCGCGTGGGCAGCACAGGCAGAAATCGAGAGTGTGGTCCGGGGCGTTGGCCGGGTCATCCCCAGTTCCTCCAAACAAATGATCCAGAGCCTCGAAGGCGGCATCATCAAGCGGATCTTGGTCGAGGCCGGGACGAAAGTTTCGGCGGGAGATGTGGTCGTCGAACTGGACGACAAACGTTACGGATCCCTTCACGAGGGCAACATCGCGGCCCGCAATGCGATTCTGGCGCGGGTGGCCAGGTTGCAGGCGGAAATCGACGGGGCTGAGATGATCACCTTTCCCAGCGAACTCGATGCACATCCCGCCGTGCGGCAGGCCGAGGAAGAACTTTTCAAGGGTCGTCGCGAGGACCATCAAACCCGACTCCGTTTCAAGAAACTGCTCCTCGCCAAGGAACAGGAACGCTTTGACGCTTTGCGAACCGCTTTCCGCACCGGAGCCCTGCCTAAAACCGAGCGGATGGAGCGTGAAGCGCTGATTCTGAAGCTCGAAGAGGAAGTGGAAACCATTTCGACTGCTTTCCGTCGGGAAGCACTCGAAAGCTTCGACGCCGCACGGGAGCGGCTTGGAGTGTTGGTCCAAACCATGGTAGCTGACGAAGACCGCATGCTCCGCACCGTGATTCGCTCTCCCATCAACGGAATCGTTAACAACATCCTCATCTCCACTGTCGGCCGGGTCGTCAGCAGCGGCGAAGTCATCATGGAGATCATTTCCGAGGATGATCCCCTCGTCATCGAAGCCAGGATCCGGCCCGCCGACCGGGCTTTTCTCTACCTCGGCCAGGAGGTGAAAGTCAATTTCACCGCGTTTGATTTTTCGGTTTACGGGGGACTCGAAGGTCGGGTTGAAACCATCGGAGTTGATACCGTTGTTGATGAAGTGAACCAGGATACCTTTTACCCGGTGAAAATACGCACCGAGACCAACTCCCTCGGGGTCGACCCTAAAACCGGCACGAAGCTGGACCTGGTTCCCGGCATGATTGCCGAGGTAAATATCCTCACTGGCAAACGGACGGTACTCAATTACCTGCTAAAACCGATCAACAAGGTCATGCAACAGGCCTTGCGCGAGAGGTAAGTGCAGGCTGAGTGTTTTTTGTTGAGAGTTGAGAGATAAGAGATAAGAGTGCAGTTTTTGACTATCAACACTCAACTATCAACTATCAACTTCTTCGTGTGCGCCTGTTTCGCGGGCTTGATTCCTGTGCCACGTCTTGCCGTGGCGGAGGAAATCGTGCCTTCGGTTCAGGCGAATAAATTGCCCGGGCAGGATGCCCAGCCCACCAGCGAAAAGTCTCTGGTTGAGGCACTCCAGGCAAAAAAGTACTGGAAAAAAGCAGCCATTTTCAAGAAAGTCAGCGCCCCAGCAGCGCCCGCAGCCGGAGAGGCGGAAAAGAAGGAAAAGGGGAAGTTCCTATCCGCCCTGCTCAAGAAAAAGGATCAAACGGAGCCGGAATCAGGCCCGGTAGAGGAAAAGGCGACTTCTCCAGAGAAAAACCAAACGGTCCTGGCGGAAGCCACTCGAATTTCGGGAAAGAACGAGGATGAGACAAAAGCATCATTTATCGAACTGGTTCCCCCGCTCAAACCGGTTAATCTCAAAGAACTGGAGCAATTGGCGCAAAGCCCCACCTCCAAGGCGAAACAGGAAAAACCCACTGCTGAGTTCCTCGATCTGCCCACCCTGTAGTTAATCCGGGTTATTGAGAGGGTACAATGAGTAATTAAAGAGAGTACAGTGCGCGACCCAACAGGGTACAGTGCATTGGTGTGAACTTAAATTAATTAATCCTCAGGGTTCAGCAAATCGCAGGCTGAGGAAAGGCATAAACTCAGCCCTTGCCCTTTGTTTTGTTCTTGTTCTTATCTTTTTTCTTATCTACATCACCAACGTGTTCTTCGATAAACTCTACAATCGCCCCGGCGACATCCCGACCGGTGGCTTTTTCGATACCTTCCAAACCCGGACTAGAGTTGACTTCCATAATCACCGGACCCTGATTGGAACGGAGCATATCGACCCCGGCCACGTTTAGCCCCATGATCTGGGCAGCCTGGACTGCCATGGCGCGTTCTTCCGCCGAGAGTTTGACAACTTCAGCTTTTCCACCCCGGTGGAGATTACTCCGAAACTCTCCCTCCTGCCCCTGCCGTTTCATCGCCGCAAAGACTTTACCACCAATCACAAAACACCGAATGTCTGACCCGCCAGCCTCAGCGACAAACTTCTGCACCAGGATATTGGCATCCAGTTCACGAAATGCTTCGATGACACTTTCCGCGGCTTTGGTCGTCTCGGCCAGGACCACACCAACGCCCTGAGTCCCCTCCAGCATTTTGATGACCACGGGCGCACCCCCACAAACCTTGATGATATGGCCCGTTGCCTTGGTATCGTGCGCAAAGGCCGTCACCGGAAGCCCAACCCCCTTGCGGGCAAGTAATTGCAAGCTTCTTAATTTATCCCGACTCCGACTGATGGCCACGGATTCGTTGAGGCTGTAGCAATTCATCATCTCAAACTGCCGCACCACCGCCGTCCCGAAAAAGGTCCGCGAAGCCCCGATCCGGGGAATGATGGCATCGAAATCCAGCTCTTGGTTGCCCAGATAGATTTTTGGATTGCTGGAGGTGATCTCCATGTGACACTTTAGGTAGTCAACCACCCGCACCTTGTGGCCCCGCTTTTCGCAGGCTGCCTGCAGGCTTTTCGTTGAGTATAACCGGCTGTCCCGCGACAATATCCCTATTTTCAGGATGCGTTCAGGAGGTTCCGGATCGCTTTTTTTTTCTGCGTTCATGATAATTAAAAAGAGTATAGAATCGACGTCCCGCCGATGGCGCTGGATCCCCGAATGAGTTGCTCTGAGATTGTCGCAAGATTCTGGATGCCTTCTTCCCGGTGGGCTGACAGGATAGGTATATTATACTCATCCATCGCTTTGGCGATTCGGGAGGTGAGTCTGGTGCATAGACTACCCCCGCCTGTCAGTACTGCCGCATATATTTTCTGTTTCTTATGGACCTTTAGAAACGCTTTGACACTCTTGTCTATGGCAGCGGCGAATTCGTCGATACACTTGTCGATCTGGGCAACAGGAAGGGTCGTACCGTCCTGCAGCATGATATTTCCGGAAACAGCATCCCCGCTGTAGGCTTTCAGGTGAAAATGCTCCCTGAACTTTGGGGAGGAATTTCTTAATGTATTGGCAAAATCTTTGCCGAGAGCGGATTGCACCATGTCATCCAGCTTGAATAGTCCAAGCGGAAACGATGCTGAAGGTGATTGATCCAAATGCCCGGTCGAATTTTGATGAAAATTACACAGGGCTACATCAGTAGTGAATGCTCCTACATCCAGAAAGAAAATCCCATGTCCGCCCACGGTTAATTTGCGCAGGAGTTCCAACTCCCGAAACATATAGGATATGTTCGGCAAACCTCCCTTGTCCACGTGATTCTGACCCTCCGTAAGTACCCCAATTAGACTGGCCTTGGGCTCGGAAATACAGAATTGATTTTGGGTCTTAAAACCTGCCTCTGCCATGATGGTTTCCATCACCTTACCTATCGAGGTATCTAAAACAAACTCGGGAACACAAATATGGGTGTCAAAATCCTCCACTCGGATTCCTTTATACTGCAAATGCTGATCAAGCAGTAACGGAATCAAATCCGCTCTGATCGATTTAAGGAATTCCCGGCAACAGGCCAGCGCTTGATGAAAGGGATCGTTGGCGATGAGAAATTTTTCAGCCTCATCCATCTTCCCATCAATCGGTATATCATAGGTCAAATCAACTTTATCGATATCAAACAACCGGGCTTTCCAGTTTTGATGCAGCTTAATCGTTTCAGTTTCCTTATAGTCCAATACCTCCCACCCAAAAGCCCATCGATTGGTGCCGATCTTGTTGGCTGCCAGTGAGGGAATACAGATTTGATAGACCGTCTCCTGGCCCCGGTCCATGAGGAGTTGAGAGGTCTGGTTGAGCTCCGTCCTGACAGCGATTTTGGTAAAAGCCGATCCCAAATCGATACATAGGGAAGGTTGTATATTCATAGTGGATTCAGTTAGTCGATTATTCGGCAGCAGTTACCTCTGCCTTTACCAGATATTGGGGCGTATCGTCCGGTCCCTGCCAGACCCACCCCGGATTCAACACTCGTGCGGCATCCCCCTTGAACAAGGCAGATTTCGACTTGTGTTTGATTCCCGTAAATGTGACCAAAGATCCCTGCTCTTCCAACGGTTGCGCACCGACCAATAGCAGAAAATAGGAAAGTCTCTTTTTGGCCTCTTCGGAGGAAGCCTCTGACCAGGAAAGCGCCAGTTCTTCAGCCAGGCTTCGTTTATAGACATCCATCTTTGCATCGTCACCTGCCTCGGGATCCGCCATCAAGCAGTCACCAAAATGTTCTCGGATCGAGGATCTGAGCGCTTCCTCTTCGTCCGGGTTAGCCATTTTTCTCCAGATTTCCAGGAGAACCGACCGATAATGATCTGAAGCCCCCGAAACCAGGGCCACGCGCTGGTTGGACATAGTGCGGCGAAGCAGAAATTCGATACCTTCGCGGCTGACCGTTACCATCCGCGGACGTGGCAGCACTTCCACAAACCAAATCCCGGGAAATTCACTTTTAAACTTCAAAAAACTACCTTTTGTGCCAGCAAAAAGAGCCGGGGACGGTGTTTTTTCGGTAATCATTTCCTTTTTCGGCTTGAATACGCGGATCGCACCATCCACGCGAACCGCTTTCCCGAGCATCGTTACCAGCTCATCCTCAAAATCTGAATGGAGAGCGGAAGACACTATCCATGCCTTGCGCCTCGTCACAGTCTTAGATTTTTTCTCCACAGGCATCTGTTCTCTTCTCCGATATTTGAGTGGTGAACTTTCGGGATACTACGATCAGCCGAAAATGTCGCAACGGTTAAGAAATGTAAATCAGCCGTACACAATCTCTCCGAAGGGCAATGCCGCATCCGCCGAGTGAAACGGTCCTTCTGCTTTGTCCACGTAGCCGTTTTTTCCGTGGACCGTTAAGATAAAAAGAGCACCCCGGGTAAATGGGACCTTCCAAATGAAAAAAGCAGTGGTTTCCTGCGCATCTCTCTGCGCCTGCCGCCATACCGCCATCTCGTCCGCCGTGGGTTTGACCTGACGGGCAACCAGTCGGCGCATCCGGACATCGTCATTGATGAAGCTTTCGATCGCAAAGGGACTAAAATCCGCATCATTGATCGGGCGATAGCACCTCCCTTTTAGTTCCGCGCCAATCCCACCGCGCGACAAGCCAATGATTTCGACCAGGTCACGCAGATCCCCGTCCTGATCAAGCCAGTCATCTGCCAGTTTCTGAGCGTGGGGAGTTAGCTTCATAGGTTTGGTAAAATTCCCGCCGGATCAACCCAGCAGCGAGGGATGCCGATCCCGCAGCGCCGGGAAATTCGCCCTCCACTCGCGGAGGCCGTTGATATTCAGATCAGTGCGAACCACTCCAGGGGTGTAACCCGCATCCGCCACGATTTCGCCAAGGTAATCCACCACCATCGAACTGCCTTTGTAAACCAGATTGGGATCTTCCCCGCAACGGTTTACCCCGATCACATAAGCCTGATTTTCAATGGCCCGAGCCTGAAGCAGCCCAATCCAATGGTGATTTCGCTTTTCAGGCCAGTTTGCGATCACCACGTAAATCTCAGCTCCACACCGGGAGCCAGCCCGAAACAATTCTGGGAAACGCAAATCGTAGCAAATCGCCGGAGCAATCGTAAGCCCATTGATCGTCAAAACCTCAACCTGATTCCCGGCGGAATAGTTTTTGTCTTCGTCACCCAGTGAAAATGGATGCATTTTCCGATATCGACAAAGAATCTCACCAGAGGGCGAGACTATTACCGAACAGTTGGATGGCTTGGAGTTATCGGGATTCACTTTCGCCATTCCTCCGATCACATACGCTTGCTTTTCCCTGGCCAGATCAATCAAAAACTGCTCGGTAGGTCCCAAATCACCCTCTGCGAACTCGTTGGATTTCATCGTAAATCCCGTCGCAAAGAGTTCTGGCAAAACGATCATCCCGTCGCCTCTCGCAAACGAAACCTCCGCAAGCATATCGCGAACCATCGCAAAGTTGGCCTCCTTATTCTCCCAGACAATCGGTGTTTGAACCAGCGCTACATTCATCGTTTCCTGACCACAATCTTAGTTGGATAAAAGCAGGCGTCAACTCACGAGGCGAAATCGCCTAAAAGGCTCCGATCCGTTCTCGTCACCACCACCGTACCCTGTAATGTCATCCATTGAACCCTCTTGGATCACAAGGAGGGGACCCGCGTGAAGGCCACTTTCCAGTTCATTTTTAATTTTACCTACGATCCCGATGGCAACCGGACCCAGGTGACGGATGGCAAGGGTCTGGTGACCCGCTTTGTTTACGATGGGCTCGACCGGCTTATCAAGACGGTGTTTGATGCCGATACTCCTTTGGAAGCGATTCAAGAGGACCGTTACAATTTGCCGTCTTGTTGAATGGTTGGAGATAAATTGTCGGACCAACTGAATGGCAAGCCAGTTTTAGTCGAATCGAATAGGGATTTGGAATCAAACCTTAGACCATCATTTTCGGCAACATGCACTCGGTAAAAATTCATGACATTTTTTCACTCCGCCTTAAACGCCATTCGGCGAGATCGTCAAGTTTTGAAGCGCAATAGTCACCAGGCGCGTATCCGCACTGGGGCAAAGAATCGGGATGGCATATTTTCAAAGTGATGCGGGCAGGCAACATGAGAATTTTTGTCATCACCACGATGCTGGGGATACTCACCAGCACGGCAGCGGATGTGCCAGGAGCTGAGCCCGGGAAAGTTGCTGCGGAGAAACACTGGGCATTTCAACCGGTCGCCCGTCACGAACCACCCCCAGTAAAAAACACCACATGGCCCCGTGATCACCTCGATCATTTTGTCCTGAACCGGCTCGGGGCAGCGGGATTGCCACCCTTGGGAGATGCCGACCGCCGCACTTTGATCCGCCGGGCAACCCTAAAGTTAACCGGGCTCCTCCCGCTCCCCGGGGAAATTCAGGCCTTTCTGGATGACCCCGCTCCCGATGAAATCGCCTTTGCCACAGTGGTGGACCGCCTTTTGGATTCACCGCGCTTCGGGGAACGCTGGGGGCGGCACTGGCTGGATGTGGCTCGGTACGGCGAATCGAGCGGTTACTCGCGAAACATGCTTTACCCCTACGCGTGGCGCTATCGGAACTGGGTCATCGCCGCGCTGAATCGCGACCTGCCCTATGACCAGTTTATCCTCCAGCAGATCGCCGGGGATCTGCTGCCAACTGCGTCGCCAGGGGAACGCGAAGAGCAAATCACGGCGACGGGCTTCCTTTCGGTGGGAGCAAAAACCCTCGACGAAGCCAATTCCACGCTTTTTCATCTGAACGTGGCTGATGACATGATCGACGCGACCTGCCGTGCTTTCCTGGCACTCACGGTAAACTGTGCCCGCTGCCACGACCACAAATACGATCCCATCCCGACTCGCGATTACTACGCCCTCACCGGTATTTTCCAAAGCTGCCGCCACCTGGCGGGCACGGAAACCAACACCCGCTCCGAGCACGTCGCCGCCTATCCGCTCGGGCCGGACGGGGAAAAGCGGGTCACGGAAATCGCCGAACTGACCAAAAAGGCTGATGCCATTCAAGCGACCTATCTCGAGATCGTGAAAAAGCGCAACGAGATCCGCGATCCCCTCGATAAAAAAGGGGTGGACTGGAAAAAAAGCCCCCCGCCCGAACTCGTTGCGGCGGAGGCCGAGGTGCAGCGTCATCAGACTCTGGTCAAAGCAGCCCGGGCAGAGGTTCCCGCTCCACCCGAGTTCACCATGGCGGTGCTTGACGGGGCGGTCATGAGCGATTCGGAATGGAAAGCGGCGGTGGAGGCCAACAAAAAGGATCCGAAAATCCCCCTGCCATCACGCATCGCGGACTCTCCCCTGTATGAAAAAGGGCTGCCCGCCCAACCACGCGATCTGGTGCCCCGCAGCGTGCCCGGCCTCTTTGCCAGCCAGTTGGCGAGCCCAGTGATTGGCCCCGGGGAAAGCGGTCGGCTCCAGCTCGCCCAATGGCTCACGGACCCAAAACATCCGCTCACCGCGCGGGTTTATGTGAATCGCGTCTGGCATCATTTGTTTGGAAGTGGTCTGGTGAGGTCGGTGGATAACTTTGGCCTGCTCGGCGAGCCTCCCAGCCATCCGGAATTGCTCGATGATCTGGCCAGGCGCTTCTCCAGCGCTGAGATGGCCTGGTCCACGAAAAAGCTGATCCGCACCATCGTCCTGAGTCGCACCTGGCGGCTAGCTTCCTCCGCTGATCCGGCCAGTTACGCCGCTGACCCCGGCAATCAACTGCTCTGGCGGTTTGCTCCGCAGATGATCGAGGCGGAAGCCCTCCGCGACAATTTGCTCCTGCTCGGCGGAAAGCTGGATCTCTCGCCATTGCAGGGTTCCCAAGTCGCGGAGATCGCCAAACAGTTGCCATCCCCACAGCAGCGCGAGATCGGGCGACGGGACTATTATTTGAAAGACGCCACCGCTGATGTGCCTTATCGCAGCGTTTATCTGCCGATGGCTCGGAGTGCGGTCTTGGATGTCATGACCTTATTCGACATGCCTGATCCGAATCTCGTGACCGGAGCCCGGCAAACCACCATCGTCCCAACCCAGTCGCTCTTTCTCCTAAACAGTCCACTCGCCCTCACCTCTGCCCGCAGCGCGGCGGAGCATCTCCTCGCGGATACGCCCGGTCAGGGTGACCCGGCTCGGATTCCGCTCGCTTTTGAGCGCCTTTTCGGACGTGCGCCAACTGGTGAAGAAAGTACTGCGGTGGGGCAATTCCTCTCAACACCCGGCTCCGCAGATCCCGCTGCCGCCTGGACCCAGGTCATCCAGGCGCTCATGGCTACCGGCGAGTTCAGGACGATTTATTGAGTTTGCCCGATTCAACAGGGTACAGTCGGCGACCAAACAGGGATTTATATTGCGTAGCGGAAGATGCAAAATCTTCCGGGGTCCGATGCGGCACATCTTTCGCCGTTCGGCGGCTTGGCAGCTTGGCAGCTTGGCAGCTTGGCAGGTCGGGTCAGGCTCTCATTTGACAGCGCCTCTCCAGAGGATGGCAGTGTTGCTCCACAGGATGGCAGTGCAGCTCCACAGGATGGCAGTGTTGCTCCACAGAATGGCAGTGCAGCTCCACAGATTGGCAGTGCAGCTCCACAGATTGGCAGTGCAGCTCCACAGGATGGCAGTGCAGCTCCACAGGATGGCAGTGCAGATCTGCACTGCCAATCTGTGCTCCGACATTGCCAATCTGTGCTCCGACATTGCCAATCTGTGCTCCGACATTGCCAACCTGTGCTCCGACATTGCCAACCTGTGCTCCGACATTGCCAACCTGTGCTCCGACATTGCCATTCTGTGCTCCGACATTGCCATCCTGTGCTCCGACATTGCCATCCTTCACGTCAACATTGCCATCCTTCACGTCAACATTGCCATCCCTTGTGACGGAATTGCCAATTGATGAAGCGGAATGGCTCAAATAATATGCAGACCAGGAAGCCTTCAAGCCGGCTATGCGACGGTTCGCACCGGGAGGCGCATTCCATCAAACTGTCTTTTTACACCACAACATCTATTTATTATGGCTATCTCCGAATCCACTTACCTTGACCGCTACGGTCGCGCTGAAACGTTGAATACCGCCATCGGTGCCTTTTTGCCCGCTTTTGATCCATCCAATGACGAGATCACTCCGGCGAGCTTTACGGCTTTCCTTGAGGAAGTTGATGCCGCCAATGACGCAGTTACCACCGCGCGGGATAACTACACTGGTGCCGTGGAGCAGCGCAACGATCTAGTCACCGACGCCAAAGACCGCGCCGGCCGGGTGATCTCCCAACTACAATCCAATCCGGCCTGGAGCCAAAATCTCACCGCCATCAAGCGGCATTACGACAAAATGCGCGGTTATCGTCCAAGTCGTCCCAAGCCGCCCGCCGAGGACGAAAGCACGGGATCGGAGCCGGAGAAGAAACGGAACCAGGGCGAGCGAGGCCACGCTGAAATGGCCAAACACATCAGCAACATCGCCACTGGATTGGAGAAAATGAACAACTACGCCACCCCGGTCCCCGACATCACCGCTGTGGCGATGCGGGCCCTGGCTGATCAATACGCCGCCCTCAACCGAACCATGGGTGAACTGGAAATCGAGGTGAACCTGGCTCAGCCCGCCCGCTACAAACTTTACGAATCCGAAACTGGACTGCGCGAAAGGATGAAGGCGATCAAAAACGCGGTGCGCGCCCAATACGGAACCAAAAGCGACCAGTATCTGGCGGTGAAGGGGATTAAATTGTAAGCGAATTCCTTTACATCCACTGGCTCGCTACTCGCTGGCTGAATGGATTTCACTCTTCACGCGGGTCCAGATTTGATAAAGATCGCTGTCAGGATCAAATGGCTTTTCGGTTTCGATCCTGGCAGCCCAGGTTGGGCCGTGTTTCACTTCCAGCGCGGTCCGGTATTGTTCGGCGGCCAGGGTTTTTTTACCCGCCGCAAAGGAATTGAGGGCATAGTTCACCAGGATGTCTTCGCGGTTGAGAAAAGTATCTAGCTCATCGATCCACTTCCCGATTCTGGGTTCGTCGATCTGTTCGTCGTCCACTTTTTCCGGGCGCCATTTTCCGAGGGCGGTGATGAGGTCCGCGCCCTTCTCGTCTTCCCATTCGATCCAGGGCCCAAAATCGTAGGCGTTGACGAGTTGACGCTGGATTTTTAGAGCGTCATTCAGGCCCAGGCATTGCCCCAGCTCTTGCATGAACGGAGTAAATTGTTGGTTTAAAGTCGATAAGTCTCCCGGTGTGGGCAGTTCGCCTTTCATATCGAGCAACTCTTCCAGAGACGCGATCTGGGCTGAGAGTTCGATTTGACGATCCCTGGGCAAGGTGCGGATCGCGGCTAAGAGCTTGTATTTTTTGTTTTTCAAATACCAGACTGATGCATAGTACGAACCGCCCCCGGTGTCACTGCTGCCACTCTTAATGAGGAGATCGGGGTAGGCTGCGACGCGCACCAGGCTTGCGTTTGGGCCTCCATTGATTTCCCAGTTATTGGGATCGAGGCGTTTTATCAGCTTCATCAGCTCATAACAGCAGTACTCGCTGCAAAGGTATTTGTGGCTCAGAAACACGAAGGTGAAGTCCTTGGATACCACTGCGTCGAGGTAACTGCGGCCGGTTTCGGCGCGGTCAACGCGGGGGCGACCACCCTCAATCCGGTAATTTTCCACCTTGAATCCTTTTTTCGCGAGCTTTTCCGCCAATCTTAGCGGCCACTGCTCCTGTCCCCCCGCAAAGGATATCCCCACCTCGATGGGGTGGGTTTCCAGCGGCCTGCCCTGGAACTGTTCGATCCGGCTTTCGGTCTGGATCTCCGGCAGCTCGATGGGCCGCTCCTCAAATCCGGGTAATTGGCACCACTCGTTGAGGATGGCGTCAAGGAATTCCCTGCCGTCGCCATAGGGGAAAAGCTCGAGCTGGCCACCGAAGTTGCCATCTTCGGGACCGGTGTAGTTGATCTCCACAAACGCCGGGCTGCGCCGCTGACCATGCTCATCCCTGGCGAAGGATTCAAAAAGCCCGCCCCATTTCCACAGCACCGCGCTGGTTCCCCAGCCGCTTCCCAGGCGGACGAGTAATTCGACGATGAGACCGGGGTGGAGGTCCGGGCTTTCGATCACCTGCCCGGCTGCTTGGTTGGGTTTCAGATTACCCAAGTTATTCCCAGTGGAGAGGGCGGTGGCACGGTCGGGCAGGCCCTGGGGTACTAGATAAACGGCTTCTCCATCCGGCGCTCGCCACGCGGGAACCAGCTCGAAACAAATGTTACATTCCTGCATGAAATTGAGGAATAACGCCCGGCTTTCAGCGCTGTAGAGATCGTCGCCCACCTCGTCACGCCAGCCCCACTCCCGGATTTGCTGCGTGGTAAACTGCCCATTGCCTTTGGGCGGCCGCAAATTCTCCCAGGATTTGCCCCGGTTAAAGGCGGAGTAGATTCCATCAATCGCCCAGCGCAGATCGAGCACCACTTCGTTTTTCAAAAAGCGACCGTCCGCGTGGAGGAAGCCACTGTTGTGCAGAAAATCCAGCGCCAGTCCGGGGTTTTTGGCATAAAGGCTGCCCGGCAAGATCGCTGAAACCTTTGCATTAAAGACATCCCGGGTGATGAAGGGATGGGGCGATTCCTGCTTATTTTCGAAGGCCTTTTCATTCTCGCCTTTCAGCTTCTGCAAATCCGCTTTTAGGTCAAGCAGCCGCCCGGGGATGCGGCGCTGTCCCTTCTTGCCGAGAACTTGAGCGATGGCTTCCACCAGTTTTTCTTTCAGTTTATCCAGACCGGTCCCTTCTTTGGCGGAAAAGTTTATAAAATCATCGGTGTCCGGCCCGAAGAGCGGGTTGCGCTCGGCATTGGGATCCTCGTCCCGCTCGGCTTTGGTCCGCACCACGATCAGGGGCGGTTTCTCCAGTCCCGGCGGCGCGGGCAAATGGGCGAGTTGGTTTCGCCAGTAGGAGTGGGGGCGCGGCACGTCACCCTCGGCTGTGGCTTTTTCCCGTGCCTCCTTGTCCGTCTCCTCGTCGGCGCCGGGTTCGTGGTCGGTGTAGCAGAGGATGAAGATGGCCTTGCTCTGGAAAAAGAGCCGATGGGTGTTGTGGTAAAGATCCTGACCCGCAAAATCCCAAATGTTCAGGGTAGCGTCCGCAAATTCATTGTCACCCAGGCCGTCCACCGGGTGAAATTCCATCGGGTGGGTCCAGAGCTTGATGCCGTGGGTGGAGTTCTCCCTCTTATTAAAAGGATCCCTGGGATCGTCCTTCTTCGGGGGACCGTATTGGAGGCGGCGGACGAGGGAGGTCTTGCCGCAGCGCCCGTTGCCGAGGAGGATCACCTTGACCTCGTGATCCCAGCCCGGTGTTCCGATCTCCATCTCGGTGAGAAAGGCGTCCACATCGGCGGATTTGTTACCTTTGACTAAAAGCTCCGGGGGCAGTTCCAGCCCGGAGCCGTGGATAAAAAGCGATGAAGGTTTTCCTCGGTTTGCAGGTAGGTGTTTCAACTCAGACGTATCCTGCAAATCAACATAATCCAACGCCGCCGGGAAATTGGGGAGCGTGCTGACTTTCCCGCATTGAAAGAGATTCAGTAGCCGCAGGGAGGCCGGAAGGGTGGCGGGCAGGGATTCCAGGTTCGGGCATTTCCGCAAGTCCAGCTCAGTCAGAGTGGAGGGAAGGTGGGAAATGGTTCGCAAATCACCCACCTCCGTGCACTCAAAACACTGCAATAGGGGCGAGTTGGCGGAATCTAGAATCGAATCGAACCACTCCTGCTCAACTTTGGCGACGCCCTGGATCTTCAGATGGAGCAACCCGGGAAAAGGCCCGCCGTGAGGGGCGCGTTCCAGTTTCAGTTTAGCTGAAGGCGAAACCAGGACCAAAGTATCCAGGGTGGTGGGTAAAGCGGGCAAAGAGTCCAGACTGCCGCACTTTTGGATATCGAGCTGTTTTAATCCCGGCGGCAAACCTGGAATGGCGGAAAGATCGGCTACTGACCAAAGGTGGAGCGACTCCAGGTTGGGAAAGAGATGGGAAAAATTGGCGGGCAACGGTGAAAAGCTCTCCTCTTCTCCCAAATCGCCAAGCGAGATCCGCATCAACTGCGGCTGCGGAACCGTCGGCCAGGTCAAACCAGTTGAAGACGGATCGTGGTCCCATTTTTCGCCGGTCTTGGAATACCAGGCTTCTTTAGTGGACAGTAGGGTAGCGGTCATAGGTCTTGTGAGTTGGTCTGATTTGGCCACGTTTTTCCGCAGGTTTGGGTTGGGCGAAGGAGGCAGGGGAGTCGGCTGATTCAACCACAAAGACGAGGGTGCCGCCACCTGCCACGGCGGGAACGAGGTGGTGCGTCAGCGAGGTGATCCGGTGACTGGCCAGGTAGTGGTTCAGGTCCGAAAGTTGCTCCGGTGCTGGAATACTGTATTGGAAAACGCGCAGTTGCATGGTGATCTAAAAATGAAGGGCACTTTTGGCCCAGACCGTGATTGTTTGCAAAAAAAATCGTCCGCTTCGCGGAGTTGCACCTGGGCCGCTCCGCGGACCCTGTTTTCCCTCCGGGTTCGTCCCTCACCCTTCTAGTTTTTCTTGTTCTCTGGCTCCGCCACCGGAACCGGGGACCAGGCACACCCGGAAACCAAGGTTCCCGTCCCGGTAGCCGGGAGGGTTCCCGACGCGGATCGCAGAGCGGCAGCCCACCGCAGTGATGTACCAGGACCCGCCGCGATAAACGCGGAAGCCCCTTTCACCCGTACCCACCAGCGGAAACTCTGGAATCTCGAATACGACCCCGGTGTTTTTCCGGTAAGCATCTTCATCCCACAAATCCAGGCACCACTCCCAGACATTCCCATGCATATCGCCAAGGCCCCAGCGGTTGGGTTCCTTGTCGGGCGCGCCAACGGGGTGAGTGCTATCACCCGAGTTGCCAGCATACCAGCCGGCGCGATCCAGGGCTGCGGCACCATTTCCGGAGTAATACTCCGGGCTGACGATCGAGCCATCGTTCCGTTCCTCCGCCCGGCAGGCGTATTCCCAGCGGGCTTCGTCGGGGAGGATGGCGAAGTATCCCGGAGGAAGGGTGGCCTCCTGGTTGAGCCACTGGCAAAAACCCATCGCCTCAAACCAGCTCATGTTTTCGGCGGGGTGACGCGGGTTTCCGGAAAAACGATTTTGATGTTCTGGAAGATTTTCCCGGGTCCAGACCGCAAACTCCTCCTGGGTCACCGGGAAGGTGCCGAGGAAAAAGGGCGCCGGGATGGTGACGAGGTGGACGGGCTGCTCATCCGCATCTTTATAAGACCCCATCCGAAACGAACCGGCCGGGATGGGCTGAAAGAACATGGAGATGGCGCTGTTTGGCAGAGGGATAAGCAAAGGCTTGAGCCCAACAGGGGCAGGCGGCGCGGTCAGCAACCGCGTCGGCGGCTCCACGATGGTGGGCACCGTGGGCATGATCAGCGAGGGAGGATTTGCGATATGGGAACACCAATCAATCGGTGGAATGGATACGGGAGGTGCTTTTTTGAGGGTGGGAGGAGGTGGTGGTGGAAAATAAAAGGTACCTCCGGCAGGTGGTGAAACCGGGTCGGGAGTGGAGGTATCAAGGACCTTCAACGTCTCGGCGGCAGGTAGATTATTTTGCGGATCATCTTTCTGCGGCGAAGATGCGGAGGAGGAATTCTTTTTATCGATCCTAATCAGGCGAGGCCAGCCCCAGCCCGACACCCAGGTGACCACGGCCCCGGTGAAAGCGGAAAGCGAAACGAGCACCAACAGGCTGAATTTTCCGCGCAATCCCGTTGGCAACCAATGATCCCAGCGCCAGAAATCAAAGAAGAAAACCAGCAGAGCGGTAACCAGGACGCCCCCAAGGGCTCTGACCCAGCCGAAGAACCAGATGAGCAGAAGCATAGAGATACCGGTCAACACAATGAACCCGGTCCAGAAATCGGTGGAGCGCACCACCATGGCGAAGTTCAACGCCAATAGGGCGGTGCCAAGGCCAATGCAGGTGAGCCGCTTCCTGGGGATCCAACGCAGACCAAGGCTTGAAACCAGGGAAACCAGGGCGAGGAGACAGGCCCCTGCAAACTGAGCACCTGGGTTTTTCCACAGGGAACCCAGGGCCTGGTCCGCATCCAGCGCCACCCACTGCGCGCCACCGCCATGGATGCCGAGCCAGATGGCGATAGCAGAAGAAATGAGAAAGAGAATCAGAGCATTGTTGGAACGAGAACGCCAGTGGGTGGGTTTTTCATTGACCTTTATTTCACTGATCCGCTGATAGGCTGGGTCTGGGGCTACGGGGATGGTTTTATTACTAATTTGCGTTTCATGGGGAAGGGAAACGGTGTTCCCGGCCCGATCAACAATCTGTTTACCGAGGCCGAGCGGCCCGAGGAACCGCTCAAAATGACTGGGCAGAACAGCGGAATCCGCATATTCCTTCCCGGCTTGGCGGTAGAATTCCAGGGCCTCCACCGCGTCGATGGCGAAGGGCTGCTTTTTGAAGAGCCGCACTTGATAGACCCGCCGAAACTGATCTTCGTGGGTTGGCTCGGTTTTCATCGCCTTGAGTTGCTGTTCCTTACGCTGAAGCGATTTTTCGGTTTTTTTGATTGCTTCCTTGCTGGCACCGGTCTGGCGCAACTCCCCCTTCAGTTGATTGATCTCTTTCTTAAGCGTCTGAAGATTCTTTTGCTTTTCCAAACGAGTGGAGAACTTCGGGTTGTAGCGCAGGTAGGTGAAGTGCTTGGTTGAAGGATCGGTAAACCGCCCCGTTTTACTGGAGAGCCACTCCACTTCCCGATCGATTTTTGTGTCCTCAGTGTAGGGTTGGTTTGCGAAATCTCCAAACACCCGGCAAAGAGTGTCCTGCTCGACGCTGCTGGAATGCATGAGGGTGCGGACGGTGAGACCAGCGCTGCCCAGAATGCTCATTTCCCCCACTTCTCCGGGCTGACAGATCGGCTCATCACTACCGGTGCCGACCGAGACGATCAGCATGCGATCCACTCCGGTTCCCATTTCCATGCGGTATTCCGGAAGTATCGCATGCATGAACATGGCGAAGGCGGGATTGTTGTAGGGAGACATGCAGCCGTCGATAAACTCGTGTGGCTCCTCGCTGACTTTGATGGATTCAACCGGGAAAAAGGTGGGGGCTGCGGTGCTGGCCCGGACCAGTTTCCAAAGCGGGAAAGCGAGATTACAATTGTCGCGGTCGAGGCGGTTGTATTTGGCTCGGGGATTGTTGGTCAAGGGCCAGTTTGAGCCAGTGGTGGCGTTGCGCAACATGAGAAAGAGAAGGGTCTCAATGCTTTTGTCGCCGAGGCGCACGTCTTTAAATTCATCCTTCAAAGACGTCTCGACATTGCCGCGCCCATATTTGTACCGCAGCTTCCCGAATACGGAAGAGGAGAACAACTTGGTGGAACATTTCTTGAAAATCGTCTCGATTTCATCCATGCTCTTGCCGGTGCTGATGAGCGCGGCGAGAATCGCACCGACGCTGGTGCCGCCGACGAAGTTAAAATAATGGCAGAGACGGAAGCCCTCTTTTGCCTTTACGTCTGCCTCATTCGGCCAATAAAGCAAGGCCAGCTCCTCCTCGAGTTTTTTGAGGATGGGGATCGACACCCAACCGCGGATCCCACCCCCATCAATGGACAGGATGCGATTTTGATACGCCGAGGAATCTGCCGGTTGACTGAAATCTGGTGAAGACATGCTGTGTTTGTGATCGTGTTTGCGGAATATTCCGCAAAATGAATCAACTTCAATGCCTTACCGCCCGGCCCATTTAAATTCACGAAATAATCCCACTCACCACTTTTCCAAACACATCCGTTAGCCGGAAGTCGCGGCCACCATAGCGGTAGGTGAGGCGCTCGTGATCAAAACCGAGGAGATGCAGCAGGGTGGCGTGTAGATCGTGCAGGTGCACCTTGTTCTCCACGGCGGTTTGACCCGTGGGATCGGTGGCCCCGTAGCGTATGCCGCCTTTCACCCCGCCGCCGGCCATCCACATCGTAAAACCGACATGGTTGTGGTCCCGGCCCGCATCTTTGTTCAGGATCGGTGGGCGACCAAATTCCCCTCCCCAGAGCACCACGGTGTCCTCCAGCAAACCGCGCTCTTTCAAATCGGTCAGCATTGCCGCGATGGGCTGGTCACTCGCATCAGCGAGTTTCTGGTGACCCTCGACGATTTTGGTGTGTTGATCCCAAAAGGTCTGGTTGATCTGGACAAAGCGCACCCCGCCCTCGATGAACCGCCGGGCCATGAGACAGGCGCGTCCGTAGTTGTCCGTGCCGGTCTGGTTCACCCCGTAGCGCTTCAAAATATGGGCGGGCTCCCGCTCCACGTCCATGAGTTCGGGCATCACACTTTGCATTCGAAAAGCCGTCTCCGCACTCTGGATGATGCCTTCGAGCGGCTCATTGATCCCATCCCGGCCGAGGCGCTGTTGATTCAGCGCCTGGATCAGGTCGAGCTGCCGACGCTGTTGAGGCGGCGTCAAAGAGGTATTTTCCGTGTAGGGAATTTTGATGCCCTTCAGCGACGGAGCATCAGTACCATCCGCCCCGCCCCATTGATTGATGGCCGTACCCGCCGTGGCGGAGGGCAGGAAGGCGGCCCCATGTTTGCGCGCCCCACCAGCGGTAAAATCCGGATTGATGGTGACAAAGCCAGGCAGATTTTGGTTTTCCGTGCCCAGCCCGTAGACGACCCACGATCCGAGCGAGGGGCGCACAAATTGAAAACTCCCCGTGTTCATTTGCAGGATAGCCTGGGGATGATTGCCGACATCCGTGTGCATGGAATTGATCAGGCACAAGTCATCCGCATGTCCGGCGATGTGGGGGAACAGATTCGAGATGGGCAGTCCGCTCTCGCCATGCTGGGAAAATTCCCACGGTGACTGGAAATACTTTCGCCCGCCACCGAGATCCTCCCCGTGGCGCTTGGTGAGTTCCGGTTTCCAGTCAAAAGAATCAACCTGGGACGGACCACCCTGCATGAAAAGAAAGATGACTCGTTTAGCCCGGGCCGGAAAGTGGGGGCGCTGTGGCGAAAGGGGATTCAAAAAACCTCCCGGACTGCGGACGACCGGACGGGAGTGCAAGCCAACATTTTCAGTGGCCCCGACAGAACGAGCCATGAGACCAGCCAGAGCCACCGAACCGAACCCACAAGCCGCCGTCCTTAGCATTTCGCGGCGAGTGTGGAA
>JBGSJM010000081.1:0-15350 GCA_041742015.1 Verrucomicrobiales bacterium
CTATCGCTCCTCGATAGCGGTCATCGGAAAGCCGGAACAGATTTCGGTCAGGGCAAAGGTCATCAGTGACATCCCACCATGATGTCGAAGGATTTGCTGTCTGTTTCTCTTCACGATGGAAATATGCGATTGCGACTAGAAGTCCGGAGAGTGAATTGTAAGCGTTATTTAAGGTGGCTCGTTGAAACTCGGTTTCACGATGGTGCTTGATCTTATTATTGGAAGTCCACCATTCCGGTGGCTGTCCCGCCTGCCACGAACTCCATGGTCGACTCGTCATCCCAAAGCGACGAATCGAAACCTCCTCTTGCATAAGATCGTTTATTCTTCCGGCAAGAACTTGATGATAGTCATTGATTCTCGATGCGTTGGCGTTAGCGTCTATGAGCTTGCACCATGCTTTCATCACAACATCCACCTCCTGAGTTGCTGTCATGATGAGGCGGGCAAACTCTATTGAAAACGTGTCGTTGTTACTGTCGCACGGCTCCACATATCTCGATGTGGTGTGGAAGTCACTCTCTAGAGAGAGGAAATAGTTCCAATGAATATTCGTTGCTTGATAGTGGATCGCCATCTCAGATTTTCTTCGGCTATCGTCGAGTGCATGGAGGGCTGCAAGCCCTTCCATGACGCGTCTTGTTCTGCCGGTGGCGTTGGTTTTGCATTCGTTTACGGAGTAACCGTTGATACCTTGCCTTTTACGTCCGGTCGGTTGCTGCTTGTGAATTGTGTCATATCTCTTGTGAACTCGATCTCGAAGACCATATCAGAATCGTTTGGAACATTATCTCGAGCGGTTAACGTGAAGCGCACCATGCGAGGTCCAATGACCTCATAAGGCCCTTTTCGAGTAAATTTTGTTTCGGGTTGAAGGGTCGCTTCAACATCATTAAAAACGACGATAAAAACACCATATTCCCAATTTCCATCCAGTCGCATGCTCGGAAGGAGCTCTTTCAACTTAGCTCGTGATGAACCCGTTACTGAGGAATCTCCAGACGATTTCTGATCGCTGGTGGATGGCGGTAGAATCGTTTTTAACTCGGTATCGACTGCCAACGCACCTTCAAGATTTCCAGCTTTGGTCAAACGTACCTTCATTGCGGCTAGGGCATCTGAATACTTCTTCTCAATCGGGGCGAGGGCTGCGGAACGCGCTCTTTGATAGGATTCCCGGAGTGACGTTAAATCCTTCGGCTCGTTGGGATCCTGACCAAAAACGGCGGTCGCTCCGATGGTGGTTGCTGTGAGGACTAGGAGCGTGATTCGCATATTGTGTGATGCTGGTAGTGGTTGGCAGAACGTCTAAGTGGACTCAGCGCGGGACGCGCTTGAGTCCCACATACTGATAGGAAATTGCTTTTACAAGTGTTTTTGTTTGAGGAGTCAAAAGTGGAATATCAATAAGGTCAGGTAATCAAAGGTCGACGGCAGCACTGAAACTGAACCCCAAAAAAAGCCCCACCGGTATGGAAGCCGAAAGGGCATTTTTTAATTTGGAGAAGAACGTAAAATTACCACCCTCGTCCGTAACCTGAACGGTTCGAACGACTATAACTCGAGTAACTTACCGATATGCGCGGCCTCGTTGTGGAGTAATTTCTCGAATTGCTATACCTCGAAGTATAAGATGGTCCGTACTGATAAACTGAGTTTCCGTAGTTGGTACGGTAGGATCGACTAACGGTGGGTTGGTAATAGCTGTAACCTGGCCCATAGTTGTTCGAATAAGAAGAGTAATGCCGATGAGTCGGCGTACAATTTAGGGATTGTGCCTCGGCGGAAGTGGCTGATCCTAGTAAGATAGCCGCCCCGGCGATGATGGTGAGTTTAATAATTTGTTTCATGTGTAGTGTATTGTTGTTATTTTTGTTTTAATTGTGATCAGAACTCTGATTTCACAGTATCAAACTTGGCGCACTCAACCACTTCCCGCTATGGGGCGAAGCCCTACCACCGTATGGGTTGCACGACGTCGACGCAAAAATTCGGCGTGTTACGGAATCCGTGTGGGATTCTTATTCGCCGTCACTTTGAGCTGTGCCACGAAAAGTGGGGACAGGCAACGAATTTGGGATGCAAAGTTGAATATCAAAAAGCCGAGACATTAATCCGTGATCGGAAAAACGGAAAATAGTCTGTCTCTCACAGGAAACTTTATTCCCGTGCTGACACCAACCCACCGACGCGACGGAGTCGGAACGCTTGATCATCGGGATTTCGATTTTACAAAAGGCCTTCGATAAAGGATTTGTTCCGCTCATTTTAAAAAATAAAAATCATGGCGGACGAATCATCCAAGGCATATCACCCCGGCGAAGTGGAGAACCTGCACCCTCTCATTCATCCTTGTCCAAGGAGGCGACCCTGGACATCACCTCAGGCAATAGCATATTTTCACTCATCTCCGTAGGTTACACTGCCATGAAACGGGTTGAACTTACAAAAAAGACTGGGTTCCGTTTTACGCCTGAACCAACCGATTTCCAGCGCCTTGCGGCGTGATTCGCGGCATTTTTTAACGCTCCGTATGAGCTTTATGATTCGATTTGCGCATTTGCTCGCTCATTTAAATCACTGTCTGATGGTGCTCGAAAAACAGTGATCCAGGACTTAATAGGTTACAATCGAGGATCTAACAGGTTACAATCGAGGATCTAACAGGGTAAAATGGGACATAATGAGGTAGTCCCAGCCCCAAAAACAAAACGGCTTTTCCGGGTGGGAAAAAGCCGTTTTGAGAAATAGAGAAAGAATATCCCCTCGAAACTAGAGGGTTTTGATGCGGATGTTTTTCCAAAAAACATCATACGGCCCGGTTCCTTTTCCGATGCCGTGAACCTGAAGACCGAGGTGGCCTTTGGGATGGGTCTTGAAGATCTCTTCATCTGTCAGATCCGCCACGGCGGTTCCATTAATCCAAACCTGGATTCTGGCACCGTTGGCGACGATCCGATATTGGTTCCATTCGCCGTTTTTGATGTGATCGTGTTTGGCACCTTTATCAGGCTCGGGAGAAAGCCAGCCCCGTCCCGTGGCTTCGCCATAGACATAACCCGCCTGCCCTGGGCTGGCTTCGATTTCCACTTGGGGACCAAAAAATCGACCGAGATCGCCTTTCTTTTTCTCGGGGGCGTCCCCCAAATCAGCTTCGGTCTTTTCGCGGGAACGGATTTGAACGCCGGAATTGAGGCTGTTATGAACTTTCACTTCGAATTCCAATTCAAAGTTATCGTATTGCGCCTCAGACAGCAGGAACGAATTGGGACTACCGTCGACGGTTTCACCTTTGATGGCACCATCTACCACGGAATATAAAGCGGTTCCCACGGTGGAATGTTTCCAGCCATTGAGGGTTTTTCCATCAAACAAAGTGACCCACCCAGCCTCTTGAGCGTGGGTAAAGGAAATGGCAAGCAAGGCTGCCCCGGCAATCAAAGATAAAGCAAATTTCATGAACGGATGTTACGGATGAAACAAAGTCTGTCTCAAACTTTATCACGGACCTTTTTTCTCTAATGGATCAGGACAGTGATCTTAGGACGACGGTTACCTAAATTTGGTTAACAAATCCGTTTTGATTTTCTGGCGGTTAAACCAGATCAGGAAAAAAATGGGTGGGGCCATACCGAAAACCAGTCCGACCATTCCCCCAACCATTCCCCCGATCCGTCCTGACATTTTTCCGATCTTCACTGCGGGATCGTCACTACCCTCGGCTTCTCCGAACATGACATTCATTTGCTCGTCGATCATCCCGGATCCCAGGATCATGTAACACCCGAATATTCCGTATAAAATCGCCAGAACGGAATAGATCAGGTAAATGGGGCGACTGTTTTTTTTCAATTTCAAAAGTGAAATACCCCCAACCAGGAGAAGTATGCCCATCAAAAGCCCGGTTGCACCTCCCATCAGGTAATACCAGTTCCATTTGTCCACGAAAGCATCAACCGCAGCCGGGTCAGCATTGATTCCGCCTGTTTTCATTTGAAATCGGAGCATCGCCCCGGTGAAAAAGGAAATTACAGACCCGAAAATCGCAAGCACAGAGAAAACGATGGAGATGATTCCCATGATTTTCGGCCATTTGATTTCGCCCCCGGCGGATGAATGCTGTGATTGGATAGGTGGCCCTGGAAATGGTTGGTTCATAAACACGAACATTAGCAAATCCCCTTACCCTGTAAAATCAAATTAACTCAGGCGAGGACCCAAACTATTTTTTGTTAGTTAACATGTTTTAACTATACCCAGTTGACTATTGGCCCAGTTCCCTGTTTCTTATCGAACATGGCCAAAAGATCACTCGGGCTTGCTTTGGGAACCAATCTCGGAAACAGAATCGCCAATCTGCGTTCGGCGATAAAGGGTATTCTGTCTTTTTGTGACGATAAGTTCATCCTCACTTCGTCGGTGTTTGAAACCGCCCCGGTGGATTGCCCACCGGGAAGTGAATCTTTTTACAATGCGGTGATTCAGGTATATTGCAGTCTGGAGCCCGAAGAGGTCCTTGAGAAATGTCAGGCGCTGGAAAAGCGACTGGGCCGCCCGGAGGAGCGGGAGCTGCACGCCCCGAGAGTGATTGATATCGATATCCTGTATTACGGAGATCTGAAATTGTCGCTACCCGGTTTTGCCCTGCCACACCCGCGCATTTCAGAGCGGCGATTTGTGTTACATCCCCTCTGCGAAATCAGACCGGGGTTGATTCTTCCCGGTGGAAAAAAATCGATTGAGGAGATTCTTGCTGATCTTAAGAGTAATGAGCCGATTCCCCATGTCATTTACCCCAATGATTCGTGGCTTTGAACCATCACGAATGGCCACGAATCCTGAAGCCTGGCTAGTTTAATCCGTGATCGTCGAAATCGACGTTTGGCTGGATTTTCGCCCAATTGAGATCCAGTCCCCATTCCGCTTTTTTTGCGGTATCAGAGAGCAGTTTACAAAACGAATGAACGATCTGGTCGTTTAAGGCCAGTTCCACCCCCTGGCCCTCTTTGGGGTGCATGCAGAGCAGGGCTCGCCCGGTGGGATCGGGCTTGATACCGGCACTGAAAAGCAAAGCTGGTTTTTCTCCGAGAGGAAGATAGGTGCTCTCCTGGTATTGGGTCTGGAAGTCGGAATTCTCCACCGCCTTTTCGTGTTTATCGAGGATTTGAGCCACTTTTTTCAACTCATCCTGCACGGCAGTCTCTTCTTCAATCCGTTTTTCAACAACCTGGGTGATGGTTTTCCACAGCAAAATCACATAACGGCGGGTGATCCAAAAACGGAATTCCTGTCTCGCCCTAGTGTTCATCCGAAGAAGGATCCGGTCTTCTTCAGAGATGTAGGACAACTGCATTTGGTGCAATTGACTCATTAAAATGGTTCGGTTTGTGTTTTGTTAGAGGAAGCCGCAACCCGGCACCGGATCCTAACGCATTTTATCGAAATTGTCACTATTCCTGTCGATGAGAATCGCAGAAAACTTATTTGGCGGCAGGTGGCTCAGCGGCATACGCCGTAAAGGCTTTCTCGATGTCAGCAGCCTTTTCGTCACCACGGTGGAAAATCACCCGGTACCGCAGGGTAAAGCTCTCGCCTTTTTTCAAAACTACCGCACCATCGGTTTCTTCTTTGGCAACGCTTTTCAGCCCAAAAGGATTGGCGGTGAACAATCCGTAAGTCCTGGCGTGCCAGGGTGTCGGGTAGCGGAAGCTGCTCGGGTGATTGAGAATGGCCACGCCCATGGTCTTTCCGTCGATCGGGCCGTTGAAGTCACACCACTTGGCGCGAGTGCCCCAGGCTTCACCGTCGAATTTACCTTCGCTGGTGGCGATCCGCCCGCCCTCCTTGGCCTCCACACAGATCGAGTGCGCCACCCGGATGCTGAAACCGGCATCTTTGGCATCAGACAGAGTCACGGTTTCCTCTGTCCCTCGAAAGGTCAGCACCACATCAATGAGGCGGGCTCCGGTGGCCGGATCAACTCGGAGGGTAAAAGTCCGGTCATCCTCCAACATCGGTTTCCCCTCGGAATCACGATACACATTGGAGGTTTCGAGGATGGCGTGGTCACCCAGAGACTCGGCCCGCTGGATCTTTGACACTTCCGTTTTACCCAGAATTTTCAGGCTGGCCGCCAGTTTTTGCTCATCCCCCTTGGCCTTCTCCTTCAGAGTGGCTAGCTCATGCCAGGTATCAATGTTGTTGATAAACTGATGGCCGAAATAAAAGGACCGATGGTGCGGGTGATCCTGCTTTTCGCCGGGTACATCTTTCATCGGGTAAGCCCGCGTCATCGCCTTTCCATCTGGGCCGATCACCGGCCAGAAATAGGGTTTGTTGCCCTCACCACCGAGTACATATTCAGTGAAAAGTTCTCCGTCTATTTTGAAAGTCACCGCACGGTCACTTTTTTCAACGGTGAATTGGCTATCCGCCAGCCCGAGAAAAGGCAGGCAAACTCCGACGGCAAGTAAGAAAAGAGACTTCGGATTCATGTTTAACGCGAACCTTACCCGAAAATGAAAGTTGGCAAGAGCCGGAACAGGGAAGAAATTCCACGAACCCCTTCACCTGGCCGACACTTTATAAACCTTGTGAACGACAAATCCCAGCACCATTACCTGCACAAAGCTGGCCAGGCACCACTTTAGTACCAGTGATCCCGGGTAGAGCGCCACAGAATACATCATGCAATTATTGGCGATGTATAAAAGTCCTATCATCGCCGCATACTTCATCGAACAACTCAGGCTCCGTTTCTCCGCGACACTGGCGGCGAAAATCAGGGTGAAAGCCACCGCAAACAGAAACTGTCCGAGAAGCATAAAGGGCATCTTCGCCTTCATTTCAAGCTCGGGCCTCCAGAGAGATGCCGTTGCTGCGTAGGTTTCTTTCAGCAAGATACCGTGAATGAGGAAATCCATGACCCCAATGGATAAAAAGGCCACAACGATGGTGATGAGAAGGCTTCTTACATTCATATACTTTGCGGCGAGGCTAGCAAGCTGCGAAAAAGATGTCAAGCCTTCACCAGCCACTATTCCTCGCCATCGTTCAGGTGAGTTTCCGATAATAATAAGTCGTGCTGCTCAAGCCACCGTCGGGATAAAGCGCAAAATCCGGCACATCACCGATCCGCACCCAGCCGAGGCGCTCATAGAGCCGCGCCGCACCACCATCCGTCACCGTATTCAGCATCAGCAGGGACTTTCCGGCTGCCCGCGCAGCCTCTTCCGCCGCCCGCATGAGCCGCTCGCCCAGCCCCTGACGCCGCGCCCGGCGATGCACCAGCATCTTGACGAGTTCAGCGCGGTGCGGCTGGTTTTCTGGAAGGTCGAAGACGAGCTGCACCGTGCCACAGATGCCCTGCTCATCCTCCGCCACCAGCAGGATCCGTTTTTTCGTCTCCACATCGTCCGCAACCCGTTGCCAGAAGTCCAACCCCCGCTGCCGGGAAAAGGGATTGATAAAGCTCACCACTGCGCCGCACGCCACACAGTCCTCGAGCACATCCACGAGCTGGTCGAGCTGGCAGGGACTCACCCCGGTCAAAACATACGGCTCCGCCGCGATCAAATCACCGACCTGAATCACTCCATCGCTCAATATGTCGGCCCGCAGTCCCCCGCGCTCTGCGAGCAGCTTGAGCAGCGCCCTGCCAGTCACCTGGTCGAGATGAGTGCAGGGCGGGCAGAGGCGGATGCCCTCCACCAACACCTCGCCGATGCGAAAGCGTTTCCCGACCAATTGATTCAGCCGCACACCCTCGGTCACGATATTTCGGCGCAAGTCGGCTGCACTCAGGCCCAATTCGGCGATGACCTCACTTTCCACCAGAGTCAGCTCACGGCCCGGACCTTTGGGTTCCCAATCGGAGAAGGTGCCGACTCCTGCAAAGTAACGATCACCCACCAGCCCGCGATGAGCCCGTGCCTCTGCCTCACTCACCGCATGTGGCAACACGGTGGCGGCAGGGCTGATGTAAAGGGCAGAAACTCTCGCAGGCACAGGTGGGCACTTACAGATGGAAAATCGGCTTTTTCAAGGTCTATTGTTGGGGCGGCACCAGCCAACGCTGTCATCATTCTGCGGAACGGCTCGATATTGCTGGACACTCCTTCGTTTCAGAGAAATCGTTGGGATTGTGGCAATTTGTCACGAGCTGTTGCGTAATTCTCCGGAGCTTGGAGGACGGTAGGTGATGGAGAATAAAATCTTGGTTTCGAAGCAAAGCTCGTGCGAAGAATCTCGAAAATTTTATCGAAGTTCATTTCGTTGATCGAGCAGCCCAGTTCAATGGCCTTCGATCTCGACATTTGCACGACCGCATACGGATCGGCACTCGGCTGGGAGAACACCGAATCGAATTGATCGGGGCTTGCCATCCATACTTCCAATTCCTTGTCAAAGATAACGGAGACCCTTGCGAAGCGCCGAATTTGGTGATGGCCATTACTTTCAATTCTGATCTGGGTGCAATCTTCAAGGGTGATCGAACCGTCGTCAGGCTCTGACCCGACGTGAGTGACAATCAAAGTCGAGAACCCGGGACCATTCTCAAGCAAAAGAACGAGAGGCTGTTCCACTGCAATCAGGCTTAAAGGAACCTGATCTATGCTTTGGAATTGCGGGGCAGGATCCATATTTCTTGCCGAGCACCTTATTCTTCCTCCGATGGTATTGCAAATCCATTGGCTATTTGAGATCAGGGATATCCCGAGCGATCGTACCCTGTTGAATGCGCAATCAAACCCTGTTGCATCAGGTCCGATTCAACACGGGACCCTGTCGCCAGTTGCACACCCCTTCAGCGACCGGCGCTTACTCCGTATCAAAAACCTCGTCGAAACTCAGGGTTTCGTATATTTCCGACAAGGGAAGCTCCGTATTGATCTCGGGCAGGGGGATCACGCTTTTGAGCCCTTCAATAACTTCCCGGTGAAAACCGCCTGGACCACGGCGATGAACGACGACCAGCGGGACATCCTGCTCGACCACGAGATAGACTCCCAGTCCCGGGATCGCCAGGTAGGCGTCCCTCTTTTCCCCCTCGTCAATCCGGCGGGTCGATTTGGAAGGCACTTCGACGATGAGCGCTGGCGCATCCTGGAACGAATCACCTTCGGGATTCGGGGAACAGACCACCATGGCGTCCGGGTAATAATAGCGGGTTCCCGAGGCAAGTCGAATCCGGACCTTTGTGTCCGAATTGAATTGTCTGCACGGCAGGCCGCGGAGCCGCGCCCAAAGGGAGCCATTTATATTCGCCGCGATCAGATTATGCCGATTCGTTGCTCCGGCCATGGCATAAACCACCCCGGCATTGTATTCGTGTTTGTGGTCCGACACCAGCTCGCGGGCCAGGTATTCGCTTTCCGGCACCAAGTCCCATTTCTTCAGCGCGCTCATTGTTTGGTCAATAAAGACTCCGGCGTCCGTTTCGTCAAGGCGCGGCATCCGGTCCAACGAGGTACGCCGTCGCCAGTTGCCACTTACGATTTTTTCTGTCCGCTGTTGGCACGCTTTCGAATCGCCTGGCAACCGGGGCACCTCACCGCCTCCTGGTATGGTGACTCCCGCAGCACTTCGAAGTAATATTGCTGAGTCTCAGCCAGCCAGGTGGTAGGCAGACCGCAGTCTATACACTTGTAGTCAATGTCTTCGTAATAGGACGGCGGAATAATTAAAGTCGCCTTCGTGGAACTATCTAAATCTATGGGAATCGCAAACTCAGGAACGTCCGTTTCGCACTTGATCAGCCCTCTTTCAATTAGCTTCCGAATCCGCCCCGGCCTCTGCTCATTGAGGAGCCGAAGTCGGAGGTTCTTGGTCTTCTTGTCGGCGAAGCTCTTTTTCATGCTCAACATCTTACTCTGCCTCCGAGGGGTAATGCAAATCCATTTTCCTCACCCGCGATTGACTTTGCTTCACTTTACCAGCTACACTGCGCAACTGCCCGGCCGGAGCGGAATCTGAACCCATTTAAATCACCGTGACTATTCTAAAAACCATTATCCTGCTAGTTTTGTCGAATGTCTTTATGACCTTCGCCTGGTATGCCCATCTCCGGGATCTGCGGACCAAACCTTTGCTGATTGCGATCCTGGCCAGTTGGTTGATTGCTTTTTTCGAGTATTGCCTCCAAGTGCCGGCCAACCGCATCGGGTTCACCGCTTTTTCCCTGCCGCAGTTGAAAATTCTTCAGGAGGTGATCACTCTGGTGGTGTTTGTTCCCTTTGCCATCTACTACATGAAAGTCCCCTTCACCTGGAATTATCTATTCGCCGGGCTTTGCCTACTCGGGGCGGTTTATTTTATCTTCGCCGCTCCAGTGAAGGGTGGCTGATAGTCAAAATCAATCCGCTTAAGTCTATCAACCATCCACTTCAAACCATCAACCATCCACAACCCATCATCGTCCTCGTCCAAACCCAGCTTGGGGAAAATATCGGGATGTGTGCGCGGGCCATGCTCAATTGCGGGCTGACTCACCTGCGCCTCGTCTCGCCCCGCGATGGGTGGCCAAATCAGCGGGCGGTGGTTACGGCGGCAGATGCGGACGCCGTCATCGCCGGAGTCGAGTGTTTTTCCACCGTGGGTGAAGCCATCGCGGATTGTGGCCGGGTTTTTGCGACCACGGCCCGGAGCCGGTCTCTCCAACTCCCCGCTCTGGAGGTCGGCGTCGCCGCCGCCGAAATCCGTGGGAGCGATGTCCAGTGCGCCATACTCTTCGGGCCGGAGGCATCGGGCCTGGATAATGAAGCGCTCTCCCACGCGGATTGTCTGCTGGATTTCCCGGTTAATCCTGCCTTCAGCTCCCTGAACCTGGCTCAGGCGGTCCTGCTGTTTGGCTGGGAATGGTGGCGCGGCTCCACCACCGTGGTTCGGACCAGTGCCCCACCCGCCGAAAAAGCCAGTCTCGAAAAATTCCTCGATCGGCTCGAAGTGGCGTTGGAGGAAGGGGACTTTTTCCCCTCCGCCGATCTGCGGCCTGACACCGTCCGAAACCTGCGAACTCTGTTTGGTCGCATCACCCCGAGTGAGCGGGAGCTAAACCTGTTACACGGCGTGGTGACGGCCCTAAAAAAACACCGCCCGGAATAAAACTTGGCACCCGCTTCTCGATGATATTGAGGCTTCCATCTTTTTTCCAACTTCATTCAGCCGTTTGATCGCACGACCTTCGAGGGAGAAGGAGATGACTTTTTTTTCGCCTGCGCGAGAAAGTAGTGGCCTGAGGTGAGGTGCAATCAGACTGGATTTTCAGAACAAAATCGGCTAGAATGAAATTCATGCCGACCTTTGAACCTGTTCCTAAAAATCTGCGCGATCAGATGGTGAAGCGCATCGCCAGCATGTCCGATCAGGACGTGGCTGAGTTATATGAGCTTTGGTTGCTGAAGGAAAAGCTCGCCGTGCGCCAGGAGATGTCTGACGAGGCCGAAGGCGAACAGGCATCCGGGCTCTGGGCAAACCTGCCGGACATCGTCCGCGAGTACCGTTCCCGCAAAAAGAACCCATGACGGTCTGCGTCGATACGAATGTGCTCGTCCAAGCACGCTCGATTCAGCATCCCTTCGGAGTGATCCTCGACGGCTTCCTCTTTGGCATGATGGACTGGGCCGTATCAAATCGCGTCCTCACCGAGTATGAAGAGATCATCACCCGCCATGCAGGGGTGAAAGCCTGGGCGACCATGGCTCGCTTCGTGGAACTCATCGGCATGTCAGGAAACTTGGTGATGATCAGTCCACACTACCAGTTTCTCATCATCGGAGACGATCCCGATGACAACGCTTTTACTGACTGCGCCATCGCCGCCCACGCGGACTTCGTCATCACCGAGGACCGTCACTTTGCGCCCCTCGCCGATGCTGGTTATAAGCCGCAACCCATCACTCCACACGATTTCATCCATCGTTACCGTGGGTTGCATGTGCCGTGATGCTCCAAGCTGTTAAGGCATCAAAGACCAAATCTACAGATGAAATCCACCGTTTCCGAGACCATCTTCCAGAAAAGGCGGATCTGGCGGTCGTCCGGCTGGGTTATTTTTGGTTTGCTGCTTTGGTTTCTGCTTTCCGGCTGCACCAAAACCAAAACCACCCCAGCTTCCGAGCTGCCGGGAAGCTTCACCAACTCCCTGGGCATGACCTTCGTCCCGGTGCCGGGGACAGATGTCCTCTTCTGCGTGCACGAAACCCGGGTCAGGGACTTCGCGGCCTATGCGGCGGCCAATCCGGGAGTGGATATGAGTTGGAAAGATGTTGAATATGTCGAAAGGATCTATTTCCCTGCCTGGCAGAAGCGGATTCGGGAGATCTGGGCGCGAATCACGGGGCGCACGCCGGGGCCAAATTACCGTGTACGTGTCTACAAACCGACGGGTGATCACCCCGTGGTGAATGTGAACTGGGAGGATGCCAGGGCCTTCTGTGAATGGCTCAGTGCCAAGGAAGGGAAGCTCTATCACCTCCCCACCGACCACGAATGGAGCGTGGCCGTGGGGATTGGGCATCTCGAAGATCCCAAACAAACTCCGGAGGAAAAGAAGGAGAAACTGGCTGGAGTGTATCCCTGGGGCAGTGCCTGGCCACCACCCAAGGGGGCGGGCAATTTCTATAGTGATCTGATTGAAGGCTACCGTGATTCCCATTACTTTACCGCTCCGGTAAAGAGTTACAACGTAGGGAAACATGGCATCTACGATCTGAGTGGGAATGTCTGGGAATGGTGCGAAGACTGGTATTCAAATGAACGGACCGACCGTGCGTCGCGCGGTGGGTCGTGGAACGACTATTCCGAGATCGATCTGCGTTCTTCGTATCGCAACAACGATCCTCCCACGTTTCGCGTCATCAACAGCGGTTTCCGTTGTGTGGTGTTGTCGGCTAGGTTAAAATAGCTTCTTTTCCTTTTACTTTCTCCGAAGGTACCGTCCCAGATCTAACAGGGTACCGTCCACCCGACCGCCTGGGCGGACCAAGCCGGAATCCACGATTTTTTTGCCGGACTCTGGGCAAACCTGCCGGACATAGTCGCCTTTTGTGAAAACAGAGTTCCTGGCTTGGGCCTGGGCGTGACGCCCATGTCGAAACCGCGTGCGACTTTGCCTCCGGCGTGACGCCCACGTCGAAACCGCGTGCGACTGTGCCTCCGGCGTGACGCCCACGTCGAAACCGCGCTCGACTTTGCCTCCGGCGCGACGCCCACATCGAAACCGAGTGCGACTTTGCCTCCGGCGTGACGCCCACGACGAAACCGAGTGCGACTTTGACGCCGGGTGGCATTTTCGTCATTTGCGAGAACTGATTTTGTTGATAAAGGGAAAAACAAGCTTCTGGAGACAGTCGTTGTCTCCGGGCTACCAAACCACATACCACCTAAAAAAATATGGAAACCTGGCAATTTGCCCGCAACACCTTTCAGTCCGTGACTGCCACCAGTTACAAGCTTATGAACATCATCCTCTCGGACCATGTCGCCCGACTCGGGGCGATCACCGGGGATGCCGATTTTACAACCATGGTCGCGCGGACCACGCCGGTGAAGGCAGCCTGGGATGCGGCCTACGACGCGTGGCTCAGCAGCAAAGGCATCTACAAAGGCCGCACCGAACTGTGGGCGGCCAAGTTGGCGGACCTTTCCGCGCTGCGGATCAAGCAGTGGGACATCGCCATTCAGGGCGTGTTTCTGGAGGGAACCGGAGACTACACCATGCTGCTGCCCAACGGCCGCGCCCCCTTTCAAAAAGGAGCTTATGACCTGCGCCTCGCCCAGGTCAAGTCGCTGGAAACCCGCCTCCTCGCCGTGACACCCGCCGTGCCCGCGCTGACAACCCTGGCGGCGACCGTGGGCACCTACCACGCGGAAATGAAAACCCTTCGCGATACCCAGCAAACCGCCGAGCAAACCGTCGATAACTACGCCGCTTTGCTGGAAATCGAGCGCCTCGCCGCCGCGACGATGATGTACAAGAATCTGGGCCGGCTCATGGAGAAATATGCCGACACCCCGGTGCGGGTGGAGGATTTCTACGATATGAACTACATCCGCGATGGCAAGCCTGCTCCACCGGAGGACGTGCCGCCGCCGACTCCTCCTCCGGTGGTCTAGAGGATGGGTGGAGGAATGGAGTGGTGGAGGAATGGAGGAATGGAGGAATGGAGGAATGGAGGAATGGAGGAATGGAGGATTGAACAGGGTACCATCAGAGATTCAACAGGGTATGATCCCGCATTTAACAGGGTACGATCGGGCGACCAATTGCATTTGCTTTTACAATACCAAGCGGCTAATCTGATTTTGCACTTCAAGGAGGATCATTATGACGACAACCGTATCGCCGGAAACCAAATTCGGAGCCCTGAAATTATCCGAAGGGGATGGTATAACCGCTTGCGTTGAAAACGGTGAAATCATTTTGGTGATTCATTCAGTTGATGAAATTACAGATCTGGAAGCCTCTTTCGACAAAGCAAGAACAGAGCCCGGTCTCCCATTAGATGAGAAGTATTTCGATGGGCTGCGGAAAAAATATAAACGCAAAAGCTAACCAGGAATAGGAATTGTGATTTTGAGATTATGGGACGCCACAAAGGGGCTGTCCCTTTGTGGCCCTGCACAGGATCCCTTGAGCACGAGTGGGGCGAGAAAGCAGATGGCGCTGGTGGCTTCAGAATCGAACCCACGAAGCGGCACCGACTACTGTTGCAATCTGCGGTTTATCTCAGCCAAATCTATTTGGATGTTCTCTTGCAGATTGATCCAGTACTGACGCTTTATGGCATCGTAACCTTCATCGACTCCCTTGAGTGCCGCATCCACAGCAATAGCCGCTTGTTCAGCCAAACCGACTGCCTACTTAAGAGTAGGATTTCCTGCTTTCATGTGAGCTATATGCGCGCGGGCATTGGCCTCACAACCTCTCCAAATATCTAGTAAATCGCCTGATGCACCGGATTTCCCCCCCTGTTCTTCGGCAAACCTCCTGGCCTCATCAAAAGCGGTCAGTGCTTTGTCATACTCAGCTTCCTGGTCTTTGACGGCGAGTTTGGCGGCGATGGCTCGGTGCGTGGTGCCAACTCGAAGGAGGCTTGCAAAATGGTTTTGGGCATTTGTCAGAGTTCCTTCATTCGAGGCCAAATAGTTTTCGCCCAGACTGACTGCCGCTTCGAAGTGGTCGAGGGCCTCGCGGATCTGCTTCTCTTGATCGTAACTCACCAGCAGTTCACCCAAGCGGTTGAGAGTTGAAATATGGAAATCCATCGAATCGGAGTCAACGCTGTCCTCCTCCTGCGCCTGATAGTGCTCCACCATTTTCACTAAAACGGGAATGGCTTTTTCGCGGG
>JBGSJM010000082.1:0-7380 GCA_041742015.1 Verrucomicrobiales bacterium
CGCAGCGAATCAGGAGACCCGAGTTACGACGTGGTTTACGGTCCTTTTGCCTCCACCGTTAAACACTACATGAGCCAGGACTTGAACTACTCCAGCGACCAGATTTACGAAATTTTGACTCCCCGGGTCCAACCCTGGGACTACAAATCGTTTGCGGGGCAGTCGGTCAAAGCCACCCCACAGCTCGCTGAAGCCATGGCAAAAAATCCATTTCTGAAAATCCTGGTCAACTGCGGACGGCACGATCTCGCCACCCCCGGCTTCGCCATCCAACACAGTCTCGATCAACTTTCAATTGACCCGGAACTCCGCAAAAACATTCAATACACCCATTACCAAGGTGGACACATGATGTACACGGTGGAGGAATCGAACACCCTTTGGAATCAGGATCTTCGCAAGTTTATCGAAGAGTCATCCGGCGGAAAAGCACCACAGTAAATTAAATTTATGCTAAAAGGAATCTCACCCTTGTTAAGTCCCAGCCTCCTCTCAACCCTGTGCCAAATGGGTCACGGAGATCAGATCGTATTGGCAGATGCCCACTTTCCGGGCCATTCCACCAATCCCAATGTGATCCGGGCCGATGGGTTGCTGATCTGCGACTTGCTCAAAGCCATGATGCCTTTGTTTGAGTTGGATACTTTTGTCGACCATCCCACTCTCATGATGGCTCCAGTGCCGGGCGACCACGCGGATCCGTCCGTCAAAGCCAGTTACGAAGCTATAATCCAGCAACATTCCCCGGGCACGCCACCAGCCAAAGAAGTGGAGCGTTTTAGGTTTTATGAGCTAGCCAAAGAAGCTTTTGCCGTCGTTATGACTGGGGATACCGCCAAATACGGCAATTTGATACTCACAAAAGGAGTTATTAAGACTTAATTATTTGATTTATTATAATATTAATATATTTTAATAAAATCCCCATGCTAAAGGAACCCCAAAAACAAGGCTATTTAAGAATTGACGAACGCTGTTTTTTTGCGTATTCAGGAGGGCATGATCGCAGGCCATGAAACAGTATAGTTACATTCCTGGACTTTTATTACTCACACTATCATTGATGTCGGTTTCAAGTTGTACCACAACCACCCGGCAGTCATTGAGTGCGGGTTATTCGGCCGCGTCACCCAATCGGGATGCAGCCATCTTTCGGAAAGAGAAGCCTGCCAGTTCTCCTCTTCCTGCCGGGAGTCTGGTCTTTGCCCAGAATTCGAAAAAAACCATTTCCACGGGCTCGAATCAGGCACCGGTCAAGGAACCCCAGTTGCAAGTGGCCTCGCAGACCCACACCAAACAGTGTTTCGCCGGCATGGTGGGCTCGAATCTGCTGGTTCGCACAACCGCATATTGTCACAAAGAGGCGGACAGCCTGAAATACGGCAGATTAAATGCGGCGGGAGGAACCCTTCAGTATGGAGCCACCGTTCGCAGTGCTGCCGCTGACTGGTCAAGATTTCCGCTCGGAACCCGTTTCCGGATAGAAGGCGAACCTTATGAGTATGTGGTTGATGATTATGGCAGCGCCTTGGTCGGCACCAACACAATTGATATCTATAAGCCCACTTTTACCGCGATGAATCAATGGGGCGTGCGCCGCGTGCCGATTCAAATCATCGAGTGGGGCTGCTTCAACAAAAGCCATGAAATTCTGGAATCACGCAAACATGTTCAGAATGCTGATCATGTTCGGCAGATGTTGCGCGACATCGAACACCGCTACATGTCCGGTTACTCGACCGTCGGAGCAACATACGTTCCAGTCTTGAACCGCGCCTAGTCTTCTCCATGGTTAAAGCAGAGCGTGCGCGACATGTCCTTGAGACGCTTGAGCAACTCTACCCTGAAACACCGATTCCTCTTGATCACAAGGATCCCTTTACTCTCTTAATTGCCGTTCTTCTTTCGGCACAATGCACCGATGTCAGGGTCAATCAGATCACCCCAATCCTGTTTGCCAAGGCCGACACGCCCGAAAAAATGGCAGGTTTGTCGGTCGAAGAGATTCAGGAAATCATCCGCCCCTGTGGTTTGTCTCCTCAAAAATCCAAAGCCATCTCCGGTCTTTCGAAAATCCTGATCGAACAACACTGCGGACGTGTGCCCGAAAGTTTCGAGGCATTGGAGGCACTCCCAGGCGTGGGCCATAAAACAGCATCGGTAGTCATGGCCCAGGCCTTTGGGGTGCCTGCGTTCCCTGTCGACACCCATATTCATCGCCTCGCCCAGCGCTGGAAATTGACCAACGGCAAAAATGTCACCCAAACGGAAAAGGATCTCAAGGAACTCTTCCCGAAGGATAAATGGAACAAGCTCCATCTTCAGATTATTTTTTACGGTCGGGAATACTGCTCCGCCCGAGGGTGTGATGGAACCGTTTGTCCCATTTGCCAGGCATTATTCCCGGATCGCAAAAAGCCTGTTAGAACCCAAAAATAGCCTACTCCAACAAATCAAGATCATCTTCATTTTCCCACGACTTGGTTTTTTGTCGGGTTTTGCGACGTTCCGCGCGATGTTCGATCTGGCGTTTCTGTTTGGGGGTGAGTTCTTTTTCACGTTGCCACGGCTGGGGACCGGAGTCTCCAGCCATGATACAACCGAGCGGAGTGATTTCCCCTACTACGTCAGCCAGGCCAAAAGCCTCAATCTGGGCTTTGACCTGGGTGGCTGATTTGTAAGCCACCGGACTTTCGGAGAGATCAGCACTCCCACCATACCAACGAATATCCAGGCCAACCGTGTGTTGATCGACAATTGATTTGATCTTCTCTTTGTCGTTAAAGCCGTCTTTTCCCAGATAAGCTCGTTTTAGCGCGGTCCGGGAGAGATTTCGACCGGCACCATGGGGGGCAAAGCTCAGGTATTTTTCATTATTTCGACCGAGGGTGATGAGAATGGGTGCCGCCATATTTAATGGAATCAAACCCAGCAGGGGGCGGCCCTGATCATCGTTCCAGGCAGGAGTTGCTCCCTTGCCGTGAAGAAAATAGTCGCCCCGTTTCCACACGAAGTTATGTTCATTGCCAAAGTCAGTGATCCGGGAAGCTCCGGCTCTTTCCAGAAAACGACGGTGAATGGACCGGTGGTTGGCCTTGGTCCAGCGGGACACATATTGGAGTGCCTCCCAATATTCCTGACCAATTTCTGAGTCGTAGTCCAGCCAGGCTGCGGCCGGAGGGATTCCCTCGGCCATCCGAGCGGTTTCCCGAACTGCGGCTTTCTGGCCTCTGGTATAAACGTGCGCACCGAGCCCTCGGGAACCGTGGTGAGTCACCAGTACGAGAAAGTCATCCGTGTCACCCGTATCCAGCGAGTTGGCAATTTCTCTGTGTCCAGCTTCCTGGAGCTGGGAAATCATCACAGAGGTGGCGGTCATTTTCCCAAGGTAGGCAAAGTGATTCCCATCCCCCTGATCGGCGATATGCATGGCGGCGTATTTTTGCAGGCCAGAGAGGAATTTGTTTTCCCACACATCCTCGTCCACTACGGGATCAGGCACGTGCTCTCCAGGCGGCCTTCCCCCGGCACCGAATCGGGTCGAGTCCATTAGTGCGTCGAGCAGGTTATCAGCGGATTGAGCTGATTTAAAAAAGGTTGCATACATCGAGCAACAAATATCAGCACTGTGGGCGGACGGAATAATCGCGTTTTTCACTGCGATGGCCCCACCCACCGGGATGGTGGCTTCAGCGCTTCCGGCAGGGCATGAGTCGGGCATCATGGCCCCGGCCTCGACCACGGGCACCCGCATCAACTGCCTCATCGACTTTCTGACAGCTCCGATGTTTTCTTCATCTTCCGGGCAGGTGGCTTCGATCGCCTCGGTCCATGCAGTTGGTTCCGGCTTCATTTTCATTCGGGGATCGGGTTTTTCAAAATCGCGCTCGAGCAGCTTTAGGATGTAAGCTTTATCATTGATTCCCTTGGCCTCGTAGCTGCGAGCTGCGGCGATCAAATCACCAAAAATTGCCGAACGGGGCCACCCGGCTTCGATAAGGTCTTGTTGAGTGAGCATTGTGAAAAAAAGGAATCCAATCGGAATTTTGAAACGTTATCAGCCTTCGGGAAAGCAATTTTGCTAGAAAACAATTGTTTTAATTATAATTTTAGTTGAAATTTTATAAAAACTAAGTAATTATATAAAAGAAATTTTTTCCTTGATTATTTTTTGAACATAACTATAACCGCAGAAGTTAACTTTGGACGTGTTGATAAGAAGAGGGTCTTAAAATAGCCAATCAAACCTTACGGAACTAATAGAATTGAAGCTCCCTCGTTTGTAGCAGGAGTTTATCACAGGTTGGCCCCACTTTTTGTCGGCGATTTAAAAAGTTTACAGCGCGGTGTCACAAAACATTAGTTTAGTGATATACCAGTTTAACAACAACCATACAGCACCTAATTAAGATGGCAAATTTAGAAATGGATGGAGGTATTAAGATTTACCTTCGGGAAATTGGAAAGACTCCTCTCCTAACCAGAGAAGAAGAGGTGGAGCTCGCCGAGCGGATCAAAAACGGCGACAAGGAGGCACGTGCACACATGATCAAGGCGAATTTGCGGCTTGTCGTAAAAATCGCCCAAGATTATGCAAACTATGGTTTGCCGTTGCTGGATTTAATATCTGAGGGCAACATTGGTCTCATGAAGGCAGTGGAACGTTTCGACCCCAACAAGGGTGGCAAACTCTCCACTTATGCTGCCTGGTGGATCAAACAGTCAATCAAGCGGGCTCTTGCCAATCAGAGCAAGACGATCCGCCTGCCTGTCCACATGGTGGACAAGATCTCAAAAATGCGCCGCGTCGCCATGGTTCTCGGTGAAGAACTTGGACGCGAACCGACCGACGAAGAGTTGGCCGAAGAAATCGGAATTGATCGTGCGAAACTTTCGCACCTCAAGTCCGCTGCCCTTCGCCCTGCTTCGCTGGATGCACCGATCAGTGATGATGATAATACCGAGTTCGGTGAAATCATTGGAGATGAAAGGGCTCAAAATCCACTTGAGTTGCTCAGTCACAAAAACATGCACATGCAGTTGGATGACTTGCTGGAAGTGCTTGATGAGCGGGAGCGCAAAATTATTGATGCTCGCTTCGGGTTGGCCGGTCAAAAGCCGAAAACTCTCGAAGAAGTTGGCCAGGAATTTGGTGTGACCCGGGAACGGATCCGCCAGTTGCAGAATATCGCACTGAAAAAGTTGCGCCGTGCCTTGCAGAAAAAAGAGGATCCAGGTCCACGTCCGCTTCGCGGTTCCAAAGCTGATGATGAAGATGACGATTTCTTTTCTGATCACGAAGAAGCCGCTTTGGCGATGTAATTAGGAGTCACTTTCCAATGAGAACTTAAGACGAGCCCAGCCAAATTGGTTGGGCTCGATTCTTTTCGGGATCAATAAAATTTAAAATATATTTATAGAATTAATAATATTTGACTTTTAATGTATTTTCCATATTGTTTTAGATAAGGAGATAACGCTTGAATTCTGAAGTATCACAAGAACTATCCGTTGGGAGGTTCAAATTTGCCAGAGAAAGAGGGGGAGAACTGATTACTGTTCCTTCCAATCGTCCTTTGCAAGGCTATGTCGTTCATGATGAGTCGGAATATGTCAGCATTCACATCCTGACCTCAAACGACAAAGGGAATCGGCAGCACTACCTTTCCTTGTGGGAAGCAAATCACAAAGGTCGATTCACTGCCATTTTTCCGGAAATTCTGGATTTCGGGATTGATGATGAAATACCCTATTACGTCAGCAAAATCCCTAATGGTGAAAGACTGGTGGACTATTTGGAAAAATCCCAGCCCTGGCCGGGACAAATGGCAGCCAGAGTTCTTTGTCGCTTTTTGACATCGCTCCGGTTTCAGGAAGAAATTTCCTTCAATGATTTGGCGATTTCCTTTGAATCACTGTGGATCGAAAAAACGATCTACGGTCCTAGAATTTTGATTGGAGACGTGGTTTTGGACCACAAGCCCAATGCCAATGCAGACAATGCCGCCCTGATCCTTTCGGTCTTTAAAGAATTGACCAAGGAAGAAGAACCGGATCGTGCCATCTCGACCATGTTTGCCAATATCGCCAAAGGGCCATTGTCCCTTTCGTTTGTCGAGAAAAATCTGAAGAGCTTTGCCCTGGCGGGTGATTTCCGGCAGATTGAATGGACTTCGGACAATGAACCTGAACCATTATTGGATAGGGTTGTTAGTGGGATTAATCAGATTTCGAAAAAACAATTGATCGAGACCAAACAAACTGTGCGGTTGAAAAAAGATTGCCTCGCAAATCTGATTGGTTACGGACGCTTTCGAACTTCGCATGCCAATTATCGGTCTGCTATTGAGCTTGATCCCTTTGCCAAAACTCCCCTAAATGTGTCACGTTTAGCCTCGATTTTTGCCAGTATTGCACTCGTGGCTGGCTTAGTTGCTTTGTTGCTTTTTTCGGAAAAAGGCCGAAGTCTGTTTGGCGAAATCAGCAACCATTTGGGAAAGATAAGCTACGAACCTACTTTGATTTATCCTGCCAAATCAAAAGCCGCAGAAGTGGAATTTCTGACCATAAAACCTGCCATCCTGATCTCACAGAGTGGAGATCTGGAATAAGAATTCAGGTCACGGAGCCCGTTTTACTCCGAATTTGGTGTGTCGTTCAGGGCTGGGAGTGATTACAAATTCGGGGCGTTTCCCAAAAGCTTCCGCCATACCCGCAGCCCGATCCAGCGAGTATTTGCCGGAGTGGGCATGGAGCAGATAGCGCAAGACGAGGGGAGTTTCCGGGGTGATCGTGAAACCCTCCTGCAAACAAAATGCGGCCCCCATCCAGCCATCTTCCCGGACGTGCCAGTGGGTCGGATAACGGGGATTCCCGGGGTGATCGAAAAAAGTGATGCCTTCCTCCACCGTCTTCCGATTTCCTCCAACTCCAGTTCCGATTAAACCACTGTAGTCCATCCACTTGGCCGGTTTTCCGAAGATGTCTTTTTCATGAACCTGGCCTTCGCTGTTGGTCAGAATGCCGCTGCCAAAGTACTCGGAAATGGATTTTGCAACGCGGACTGCCAGAAAACCAAAATTCGTCTTCTCCAACTCGACTTTCGCCGCACCTTTGGGGCAGCGAAAGGTGGTTTGGAATTCGAGGGCTAATTCGCCCCCCGACAGGGGAATTGCAGCGGCAATCAATTCCTGCTCCATCTGCTCACTCCCGTCCTCTGCAAACCAGCCCAGTAGACTGGCCATGATCGATTCCTCGTCACCGTCCTGATAAGCGATCCAATCCTTTTGCCGGACTTGATTTTTTACGTTTTCGGCCCAGAAATTGAGTCCATTAACTTTGTTATGAGCGAACCAGACGGAGCGATGATGATCGTGATCG
>JBGSJM010000083.1:0-4383 GCA_041742015.1 Verrucomicrobiales bacterium
AAGACTGCATGGGGCTCCCAACACCGAGGTCAAAGACTTCTTCGAGGAAATCCTGAAGGAATCCGGGCTGACGGTTGAAGCTTTACGAAAATCAGTTTCCGAAAAGCAACTTCCCGATGTCCCGCTGGAGAATGCGCTCCAGAAAGTTCAAGACGGTGCGGTGATGCCCTCCACCCCCGGGACCGAGGCCCCGCTGAACCAGAATGAAAAAGATGCTCTCAAAACCCTCATCGCGAGCACCGGAGTCCTTGTCAAGGCCTCGTCAGGCAGTCGCTCCCGCCCGGTGCCACTGGCCAGTGGGCTGGTTGTCGGGGAACATTTTGTGATCACTTCTCCTTCGATCCTACCGAAAGATTTCCAGCCCGCCAGTTTGCCTGCGGAATTGCCCGAAGTGCAGTCCCTCTCCTTTTCCCTGGCCGAAAACCCTGCCGCAGAACGGGATTGGATGTCGGTTCAGGATGTCCTTGTGATTCGTCCTGAATACGTTGTTCTCATGGTCCCCAATGTCGGGCGAATGGTTCGGGATAACCTGGGGCGACACTTTCCCAAAGACCAGGTCGAAGCGATCCTTTCCCAGAGGTTTGTCTTTCTCACCCCGGACGGGAAGGATGAAAAATGCGTCGCCGTCGGCTATCCGATTGCCAGCGCAGACACCCCCGGGCCGTTTAAGCGGCTTTTGTCGATTCGAACCGGTTCCAGCCCCACTTTGCAGAAACGGGTTTCGGTGGGACGCGTCTATTCTTCAAGTTCCCAGGTCAGCACCCATACCGCGACCACCATGCAGGGATCGGAAGGAGGCCCGGTGGCGTTTTTTCATGAGGGAGAAGTGGGTATCATGGGTTTTGACCGAGGGGGAATGTGGTTGGGTGACGGCTACCGAATCAGCGCAGCCTCAAACCTGGACTCATCCACTCCTGAAAGACCACTCGGCAGCCGTCAGGTCGATGATTTGATAAAGAGCCATATCATCGAGTATGCCATCAAGGAAATCGAGTCGTTGCCTGAAATCATGCAGCCCGAGGCGGCCATCTGGAAAAGCTACTTTCAGCAGGAAAAAGCGACTTATGAGCTGAGGAAGAAGCTGGCTGAAATGAGGGCCACGGTGTGGGCCTGCCGCAATTCAGCGAACAGTAGAGAAAGCTACCAACTTTTTCGGAAAGGGTGGCTCATGTTCCGGGCGGTCTATGGACAGAAGAAGAACTACTTGAGTTTGTCCATCGAGCCCTATGAAAAACTGGTCGAAGCCTATCCCAGCTACTATATCGGATGGCTCAGACTGGGAGAAGCTTACGACAAAAACGGCCAGCGTGAAAAAGCGCTCGAAGTATTGACAAAAGGATACCAGGAATTCAAGCTCAACCCGAATGAACCAAGCTGGCGGCGCGAAATCGAGGCTTCTTTTCTCAATACCTTAAGCCTGGTGTGCGGCATCCTCGGGGAACAGGTAAACGATTCTCCCACCGGCCCTGATGCCGCATTTTATCGAACTGAGTCTGAGAGGTATTTGGCCGAACTCAGCAAAGTGTGCCCCTACCATCCCACGCTGATCGGATTGGAAAAGTAGAAATCTGAAAGTCAATTTATCTTCGCTGATATACTATATATAGATTTTGACTTACAAATTCGGGGCTGTGTGGATCAAAAGCCCAACGGGCTTTTGTAATATAGCCCGGGGAACTTCTTTGTCCTCAAGGCGAAGCCTCTTTGTTGTTGAATCTACTGTAGACGGCTACGACTCGAAAGGATTACAAATCCTGACACCGCAAATCACCTGCCCATCGGTCAGATCTTCGGAAAGCATGGCCGCGCATCCCGCAGCCGAAGCGGCTTCCACAATCAATCCGTCCCAAAACGAAAGTTGATTGAGGATGCTGCAGTCGATTCCGCTTTCGATCATTTCGGGGGTCACCTGGATGACGTCGAAAATCCTGAAATGTCGCACCAGTTGTTTGGCCTTGAGAGGCTCGATCACCAGCTTACGGGTCGCTGCAGAGTAGAATTCCTGCAAAACCTGCGTCGAAATCACCCCGGTTCGGTTCCGGGCGTGACCGGAAATCAGTTCCAGTGACGTCTTCTGTTTTTCGGGGAAAGCTCCATCAACTGAGTAAATCAGTACATTAGTATCCAAGAATGTTTTTGTCGCCATGATGAATCCTGAGTCAGTAGCGATGGAGGTCTTCCCGATCGATCTTTTTCCCTTCCGAATTGCCCCCCGAGGTGCGAAGGCTTTCAATCATCTCGTCAACCGCAGCATCGGAACTGGTCGTGACTTCCTCAAGAAATTGCCGCAATAGGGCATTAAGACTTGTGCCCCGCTTTTCGGCGAAATTCCGTCCGCGGACCAACAAATCGTCGTCGATTGATATCGTCACATTAGCCATCTTCCACAGGCTATGTGGACACGGGCGCTTTGTCAAAAGAAATCCTTTTCAAGCCACGATTGAAACTCGAAGGGACGAAAAAAGCCTGTATGCAAATATGAAAAGTCAAGCTCAAAGCAAGGTCTCATGGGCGCTTACTTGAGACTTTTGGGTACCAGTCAAAATTTTGGGGTTCCTTTCGATCATGAGTCTGTCTTTTGGTTCCTTTGTAACTGCTTGAAGGCCAGCGCAGGGTGAAGCGCCAGAAAAATTCTCATCCCCGCCCAGGATTTAAGGCTGTTTCAGAATCGATAAAAACTCAAGCGACGAATAAACTTTAACCGTCGCGTTGGCAAAATCTTTTATGTTGCGTGTCACAATCGCATCCAGATTTTCAGCAACAGCAGATTCATGTTGGACGGCATCTTCGTAGTCGGAAATGGTTGAAAGAGTTGCTTTTTGCAGAATTTGCAGATTATTTTGACAAACGTTCACAGAGCTCAATAAATCTTTAACCGCTTGCAGGGCAACGTCTTTTCCGCTGAGTTTTCTGACAATATAGAAAACATTTATCGGAGTAATGGCTGAAACAAAACATTCAATTTTCCCGTTATCAAGATGTTCGAAAATTTCTTCTGCCTCAATAAAAAACGGCGGTCGTGCCGTCAAAAAGTCTAAAATCACATCATTATCCAATAAAATCCGCATTGTCAGTATTTCTTCATCAGATCGTCTTCAATCATTTTTCGTTCTTCTTCGCGTGTCATTGGCGGATTATCGGTTTTGGCAATTCCCCGTAAACGGTTGATTGCCGCACTGCGTTCTGGGGTTTTTGTCTTTCCACTTTCCATTTTACTCAAATCTACCCGCACACTGCGTGAAACTTTCTCAATAATCTCGATGCGTTCTTCAATCGGTAATTGAATGATTTGCTCTAAAACCTGTTGATTTGTCATACCTTCAATTAGTAAAATACATCGGTTATCAATCTGTGAAAAGAACGATTTTGGAAAAAACGGACATGTACAAAATTGAGCCAGACCAATTAATTGCAGTCATAGTGAGATGGTGAGATCGTTGGAAAATGGGACCATGGGGAGACCCCTCTCTGATCGGATCGGAAAAGTAGAAGTCGGAAAGATTTCCTCCGCAGATCACTCAATTCAGCCCAAAGTCGTAACCCGCGAACAGTGCGCTGATGCGGAAAAATTTGGATTGCCGAAGAGTTTTCTTTCGGTTCAATTGGAAATAATCGGCGGCTGGAAGCCACCGCTACGGTAAGAGTGGGAAATCTGAATTTATGAGGTGGATTGCGAGTTTGATCTGTTTCTTGGGAACCATGGCGGGGGCTGCTGAGCTTCCCGGGCCGTTGCCTGGGTTCGTGGACGCCCATTGTGTTGAGTGCCACGATGCGGAGACCAAGAAGAGTGATCTCGATCTGGGCGCTTTGGGCTTCGATTTGGGCAATCGGTCGAACTTTTTGAACTGGGTGAAGCTCTTTGATCTCATCGAGTCCGGGGAAATGCCGCCAAAGAAGCAACCTCGACCTGCTGCAGAAGATTTGCAGCCAGTGCTGGCGTGGCTGAAGCAATCCCTCACTGCGGCGGATGACGCCCGGCTGGCTGGCACTGGCCGCACCGCGTTGCGCAGGCTGACCCGGGTGGAATATGAAAACACGATGCGCGATCTGTTCGACATGCCAGGCATCGCTTTGCAGGCTCTGCTGCCTCCGGATGGCTCGGCCCATGGTTTCGACAAAAACAGCGATGCGCTCAGCATTTCGCATGTGAACCTGGCAAAATACATCGAGGCCGCCGACCGCACGCTGGATCTCGCCATAGCGACCCGGCCCGCAGCGCCACGGGTGCAAAAGACGCGCACCTCGCTCCTCAACCGCGGCGGCCAGGCACCGTATCTTTCCATGCAGGGTGATGTCGTGTTGCTGCGCAATTTTAAACCCGACCCGGCTTATCCACCGGCTAGCGAGCACCGGCATCTCGATCAGGGCGCGCACGAGGCGATG
>JBGSJM010000084.1:0-8784 GCA_041742015.1 Verrucomicrobiales bacterium
GCGACGGGTGGCGTGGTGATCATCCAACTCACACCAAATTTGTCCTTCAACATTCCAAAGCGAGGTGACCAAAAGGTCTTGGTCAGGGGCATGATGATCTCGCCGCCGTCAACCAAGAGCGCCTCGAAAGCCCTGTCAGCCTCTGTTTCACCTTCCACACTGAGGGACAGCGAAAATCCCGCGAAGGCGAGGGTGTCGCCGCAGCCGTCGGAGGCCATAATGTTGGTGTTGCCGACTCGAAAACAGGTGTGCATCACCTTGCTCTCGTATCCGGGCGGGATCATTCCGGGCTGGTGAGGCTCCGGGCTGTCACGGTATCGCATCAGCATTTCAACTTCGGCCCCGATGGCAGTTTGGTAAAAGGCGAGAGCCTCCTCGCAACAGCCACCGAAGAAGAGGTAGGGTTGGATAAAAATAGCGGACATGATCAAATGTTTATTTTGAGTTACCGATAGGATTTCCGTTTTTAGGGGCGGTATCAAGAAAAAAATAATTAGGAATCCTGAAAAAAGGTAAGAATTGTTTCAAACCAACCCACTTTCCGAACACAGCAAAAACTCACAAATGACTAAACTTAGGGTAGAAAGCTTCACCATTTCAATTGATGGCTTCGGCGCAGGCCCAAATCAGAGTCTGGAGAATCCACTGGGAATCGGTGGAACGGCCCTTCATGAATGGGCGTTTGCGACGCGCACGTTTCAGGCGCATCTGTTCGGAGCCCAGGGCGGAGAGTCCGGGATTGATGACGATTTTGCCGCGCGGGGTTTCCACCATGTCGGTGCCTGGATTCTGGGCCGAAATATGTTCGGACCAGTCCGCGGTCCCTGGCTTGATGAGAGTTGGAGAGGTTGGTGGGGTGATAACCCGGTGTATCATAAGCCCGTTTTTGTGCTTACAAATCATCCTCGTGCTCCACTCGTAATGGAGGGCGGCACGACCTTTCATTTCGTCACCGAGGGGATCCACGTCGCACTTGAGCAGGCTCGCGAAGCCGCCAACGGAAAGGATGTACGCATCGGAGGTGGAGCTGCGACAATCAGGCAATATCTACGGGAGCGACTGATCGATGAACTACATGTCGCCATTGCACCTGTCTTGCTTGGCGCGGGCGAGCGGTTATTCGAAGGCATCAACCTGCCGGACCTGGGATACACTTGCACTCAGCATGTCGCATCGCCACGAGCCACCCACATCGTGCTAACCCGAAAATGAACATAACGTCGCCCAATCATTTCAAACCTCGCCTTGCCTAATGCGCTTTCACCTAGTTTTTATTGTGATTTTTGCACTGGATGCTTTTTGTGGGCCATCCCTCAGAGAGGTCTGTGCGGAAGGGGAGGACTCTCATTTGCGGATGGTCGCGGAACTCGCCAAAATCGCAACGCTGACTCCGCAAACGAATTCGTATCTCGGACGAGCCAGGATGGATCGGTTGGAGGAGTCTTGGGCCTCGCAACAAAAATCGCCTCAGTCCCCACGGGATACTTTCGTTCTAGCCTTCCAACTTGGCTCCGCGAGGCTGGAACAAGGCTTGGTGCGCGAGGCTGCGGAACTGCTGGATCAAGCGATGAGCCTGCTGCTCAAAGCCAATACTGAGAGTCCTGGACAAATTGAGATCGCTCTCGTGATCGAGGTGGTTCGTCTCCAGGCCCTGGCGGCTTTCCGTCTCGCCGAGACAGAAAATTGCTGCGCCACGCATCATCCGCAGAGTTGCATTTTCCCTCTTAGCGAAGCAGTCCTGCATCGACGAGAAGAAGGTTCACGCCGGGCCATGGTCTATCTGAGTCGGCTACTCCAGGGAGCCCAATTAACGGAAATATACGCCGCCGAAGCGATCTGGTTGTACAACCTTGCTGCCATGACGCTGGGCGAGCATCCCGAGGCTGTTCCCCTCCCGTGGCGCGTCCCGCTGCCGAAGTTCAGCGTCGATCCGGTGCCGGGTGCTTTCCCGGCATTTCCCAATATCGCAGAAGCGGCCGGAGTCGCGACGTTTAGTCTCGCAGGAGCGGCTGTGGCCGATGATTGTGACGGCGACGGCTGGATTGATTTGGTGGTAAGTTGCTGGGATCCCCGGGTGCCGATGATCTATTTTCACAACCGTAAGGATGGCACTTTTGAAAAACGTGAGGCAGGGATCGAACAGATTTTAGGCGGCGGAAACATGCGTCATGCAGACTATGACAACGATGGCGATGTCGATATTCTGGTGCTTCGGGGAGCCTGGCTGGGTGCTCAGGGGCAACACCCGAATTCGCTGCTGCAAAATGATGGGTCCGGGCGTTTCAGGGACGTCACCTTTGATGTTGGCCTTGCTCTTCCAGCCTGGCCGACGCAGACCGCAGAGTGGGCGGACTATGATCTGGATGGCGACCTCGATTTGTTTATCGGCAACGAGTCAAACGACAAGCTCAAAGTTGCCAGCCAACTTTTCCGAAACGATGGGGGAACCTTTGTCGATGTCGCAGCAGAAGCCGGTCTGGCGGTCCATCGTTTCGTCAAAGGCTGCACCTGGGGAGATTACGATGGAGATCGGTATCCCGACCTTTTCATCTCTTGTCTCGATGGACCAAACCAGCTTTTTCACAATCAGGGTGATGGAACTTTTCAGGACGTATCGGAAATACTCGGTTCCACGGCGGGTCCTGCACGAAGTTTTCCCACATGGTTTTTTGACTACAATAATGATGGCTGGCTCGATCTGTTTGTGAGTTCCTACGAGTCGCGAGCCAAGGAATATATCGAATATTATCGTGGTGCTCCACTCCCCGATGATCGACTTTCATCCCTCTTTCGCAACGATGCCGGCAAAGGCTTCACTGGGGTGACCCGCTCGGCAGGCCTGGTTCGACCAATGTTGCCGATGGGAAGTAACTTTGGCGACCTCAACAACGACGGATTTCTCGACATCTATCTTGGTTCGGGAACTCCGGATTTTGGTAAAATTATACCCAATGCTCTATTTATAAATGAATCAGGGGTCTTTAAAGATGAAACAGTTTCCAGCCGGATGGGGCATCTACAGAAAGGCCACGCTGTCTCAATGGCCGACTTTGATCGGGATGGTGATCTTGACGTGTTCGAGCAAATGGGTGGTGCTTACCCGTGCGATGCATTCTACGATGTTCTTTACCAAAATCCTGGATTCGGGAAGCATTGGCTCTCCGTGAAGTTGGTCGGTGTGCAGAGCAACCGCAGCGGAATTGGGGCGCGAGTCGCGGTAAAGCTCCGTGATGCTGACGGCGAGGTGCAGTGGCGATACCAATGGATGGGGGAAGGGGGAAGCTTCGGCTCCAATCCGCTCGAGCTGCATTTTGGCCTCGGTGATGCGAAGATAATCGACAGAGTCGAGGTATTCTGGCCGGTTAGCGGCAAGACCGATGTTTTGGAATCAGTCGAGCTAAATCAACGAGTCGTGATTCGCGAGTCAAAGGTGGAAGGATAAAGCGGAACTGCCAGTGACCAATCTGTTGTGTCCGTTTCATAAATTTGGAATCTTACGATCCTGAAACATCGACAAATTGCAACCAAAAGCCTGCTTTCCGCCCCGAAGAAGAAATTTTCAGCTTTTTAATACCTTCGCATCTCGTTGATTTTAAAGTGGAGCCAACTGTCGGACTCGAACCGACGACCAGCTGATTACAAATCAGCTGCTCTACCAACTGAGCTAAGTTGGCGGATCCACTGGCGAAGCGAACTTCGGGCCGCAACCGTATTCTCACGCGGCGATCCTGCAAGTGGTTTGTTCGGTAAAGAACAAAATCTTTGCACTTCTGAATTTGTCTCTTCCCCAAAGTGCTGGCAAATTGAGGGATGATGGAGTCTTTCTCAACGCAACCTCTCTCGACCCATAATCTGCTTTTTCTCTGCACCGGCAATTATTACCGGAGCCGGATTGCTGAAGCGGTTTTTAACTACCATGCCATTGTCAATTCGCTGGAATGGCGGGCTCAGTCCCGTGGATTCCGACCCAAGGCGGAGCTGATGGGGCTGTCTCCCATCGCTCTGGATTTTCTGATGGAACAGGGAGTTCAGCCGGATTTAACGGCCTCGATACCCCGAAAACTTACCGCACCGGACCTTGCTGCTTCCGCCATGGTGATCGCTCTTTACGAACCGGAGCACCGCCCGATGATGGTGAGTGCGTTTCCTGACTGGGAGGAGCGAGTCGTCTACTGGCAGGTGCCAGATATCGATGTATTGGCACCGGAGAAGGCTTTGCCGATCCTGATGAAGGAGATGCAGGTGCTTTTCGACGAAATCCTGGCAGGGGTTTAATTACGCATTGGACGGATCTTGCCTCCAGCGGATTGCATCAACCACCAGGTCAACCACATCGTCGATTTCCAGGTCGGATGAATCAATTACCATGGCATCATCAGCCGCTTTGAGGGGGGAGGTGGTCCGCATGGAGTCAGCGAGATCTCGTGCCTCCACCGAGTCGGTGATGCCCTCGGCCAGACGCCTCGCTGCCCGGATTTGGGGATCGGCATCGATAAAAAACTTGTAGGGTGTGTCCGGGAAAACCACGGTCCCGATATCCCGGCCCTCCATGACCAGGGAGGACTGCCCGGCGTATGCGCGCTGCTCGGCGACGAGGCGGGCTCTGACTTCGGGAATCGCGGAGACGGCGGAGACCGAGTGGTTTACGGCATCGTTCTTCATCTCCGCCATGGACAGGCGGTGCCCCTGAATCTCCACAAACCCGACCATATCTTCCTGGCCGCAGGTGAATTGGGTTTTGTCCAGGAGGGTGATGACCCTGTCCGTATCTCCGGGATCGACCTGGTTGTGCAAAGTCCACCAGGTGAAGGCGCGATACATCTCACCTGAATTAACGAAGACGCAATTCAGGGCCTGGGCGACATGTCTGGCCACGGTGCTTTTTCCGGAAGCAGCGGGACCATCGATGGCAATGATTAAGGGATAATCAATTTCCATTTTACAGACATTTTTGTGCAATCAGCGTTCTTGTGCAATTGATATCTTGGTCTTCGGGCCGCTAATTGTTATCAAACTGCCGCCAAATAAAGAAAAATGAAAGTACCCAGTGATGAAAACCCTTGGATCACTCACCGGACGGAGGTGAAATATGAAAACCCGTGGATTAGGGTTTCGGAGAGCGCGGTGACCAATCCCTCCGGTGGGGCGGGGATTTATGGGGTGGTCCACTTCAAAAACCGGGCGGTGGGGGTGATTCCCCTTGATGCCGAGGGCTGCACCTACCTGGTCGGGCAATATCGCTACACCCTCAACAGCTACGAGTGGGAGATTCCCGAGGGCGGCTGCCCTGCCGGTGAATCCCTCGAAGCCACGGCCCGCCGCGAGTTGGAGGAGGAAACAGGGTTGGTCGCAGGAACCATCCAGCCCCTCATCATGAATATGTGCCTTTCCAATTCCGTGTCGGATGAAAGGGCATTCATTTTCCTCGCTGAGGATCTCTCCACTGGCGTCTCCGCTCCCGAGGAAACCGAAGATCTCGCGATGAGGCGTCTTCCCCTGGCTGAGGCCATTGAGATGGTGATTCGCGGAGAAATAACCGATTCGATGTCGGTGGCAGGTTTGTTGAGATTGGCTTTACTTAAGCGATGAGTCAGGAAATTACCATTTTGGAGGTGGATTGGGAGTGTGAACACAAGCGGCTTCTCGCGGTGCGGACAACCGTCTTTGTGATCGAACAACAGATCCCGTCCGAGATTGAGGTGGATGAATACGACCCGGTTTGTGATCATGTCCTCGCGATTGATGCAGAGGGAAATCCCATCGGTACCGCCCGCCTTTTGCCCGAGGGGAAAATCGGACGGGTCGCAGTTCTGAAGGATTGGCGAAATCGCGGGGTTGGCAGCCTCTTGATGAAAGCCCTGATCACCCGTGCCCAATCCCGCGGCGACCGGGAAATCCTGCTTCATGCCCAGAGCTGGACGATCCCATTTTACGAAACCCTGGGTTTCCGCCCCGAGGGCGAAGAGTTTTTGGAAGCCGAAATCAACCATCGCAAAATGCGGCTGATTTTTTGACCTGCATGCTTTGCAATTCCCGTCTTCGGGAGATCAATTCAACACGCGCAACTAAAATGCGCGTTTTCCTTCAAACCGGCATCTATTGGAATGCCACTGACAATCGACCAATTTTCCCAAAATAGCTCGGCGTTACCCCGCAGGTCGCAGCACAGCGATTCGCTTCCACCCAGAGTTAAAAAGAGGTCACCATCAGTTGCCGCATCATGCGCCATTTTCATCAGCCTCTCATAGGGGATGTAGTTTTCCATTAAATAGTTAAAGAAGTCATCATCATACCTATTCCGATCCTCTTCCGTTGGTAGATGTTGATCGCAGAGAGCCTTGATCCATTGTTTGGCCTGCGGCCAACGACGCTGTCGATCAGCCTCCTCGTGTTCGCCAATTTCATCGAGCCAGTCCGCATAAGCCAGACGAGTCGGTATATCATCCTCGTTTTTTTGCAAGGCGGCCAGAAATCGGCCTTTCTCAGTGGGATCGCTCATGAAGGAAGTTGCTGCTGGATGTTTTTAGCCACGGCGGAGAATTCGGGATGGGTCCAGACATGGCGTAGTGAAGTGATGGTGCCAGGATAGAGGAAAACCCAGAACCGCTGACCAGGTTTTACCGAATCAGTCAGAAACGGATCAACAATCCCGATGGGGTTTTCACTCACACCAGCAAACTCAAAGTCGTTCTGGCAAGTGAAGCCAATGGCCTGTCCCGGGACCAGTTCCGTGTCGGCAGTCATCGGAGCCACCGCGATATGCACTGCGTCGCGGCGACGATCACCGTTCTCAATCAGTTTTCCAATCTGAGGTAGGTTTTCCATCTTCCAAATAAAGCGGGCATACGAAAGTATTGCAATGTCGATTCACGATCACTTCTTTTTCTTTTTGGCTTTCGCGGCTCCAGCTATCCAGGCGTAGTGCTCGTTTGGGGTGTGGCTGCTTTGCATGAGCTGCGACATCTCAGCGGCGATTTCGGGATGCTGCGCTGCCACATTGGTGGTTTCGGCGAGGTCAGCCTCGAGGTTATATAGCTCGACCGTCTTCGTGGGATCCTCAAGTACTTTGCGACGCACCGCTTTCCAAGGACCGCGCCGCACCGCCTGCTGGCCGCTGCCGTTGTAGGATTCCCAATAAAGATGGGTGTGCGCTTTCTGCTCGGCAGCTCGACCAGTCAGCAGTGGGGCCATGGAAATGCCATCGAGCCCATCAGGCGCTTTGGCCCCGGCGAGTTCGGCAAAGGTCGGCAGCATGTCCCAATGTGCGGATATATGCGCGGATTCCGTGCCCGGCGCAATGGTGCCGGGCCGCCACGCGATGAAGGGACAGCGGATACCACCCTCATACAGCTCGAACTTGATGCCCCGGAGCGGTCCATTGCCATCAAAGAAATTCGGGTCTGCACCACCGGCGGAAGTGGGGCCATTGTCACTGGTAAAGATGACCAGCGTGTCTTTGGCGATGCCGAGTTCCACGAGTAGATCGAGCAAACGGCCCACATCGCGGTCGAGACGGCTCACCATGCCGGCAAAGGTGGCGCGGGGCTTTGTCTCGTGGCGATAATGCTGGCCGCCAGGCGTGCCGTAGGGCTCAGTTTCCTCGATTTTGCCGAGGTAGGGCGCTTTGGAATCATCCGGCACGTCGAGATCCACATGCGGAATCGTGTAGGCCATGTAGAGAAAAAAGGGGGCGGCTTTTTCATGCTGCTGCTTGATGAAATCGAGACCCTCCTGCGTAAATAGATCGTGGCTGTAGTGGGTGCGTTTTTCAGGGTTGTCCGGGTAGAGAATCTTTTCGCGGTTCCTCCAGAGAAAAGATGGATAATAGTGGTGGGCATCCGTTTGGTCGAGGTAACCGAACCAGTGATCAAACCCCTGCTCATTCGGGATGCCATTGGTGCCCTCATTGCCACAGCCCCATTTGCCGATCACACCGGTGGTGTAGCCCGCCTGCTTGAGCACCTCTGCACAAGTCACATCCTCCGGCAGGAGCGCAGGCTCCGCCTTGCCGCCGGGGCGGAGATGTGATCCGTTGTTGCGGATGCGGGTATGACCGGTGTGTAATCCCGTGAGCAGCGACGACCGCGTGGGCGCACACATGCAGGAGCCAGAGTAATGCTGGGTGAGTTTCAGCCCCTCCGCCCTCATCTGGTCGAGGCGCGGGGTCTGAATGATTTTCCCACCGTAACAGCCGAGATCTCCGTAACCCAGATCATCTGCGAGGATGTAGATGATGTTCGGCTGCGCCGCGAAGGATGATCGCGGAACAACGATTAACCAGAGCAACAGAAAGAAAGTAAAACGACGCATGGCGAAAAGGTGCATGGAAATTTCACTCTGAATCCTCGGATTTCGCGCTGCCGAAGATGCGCCCAATGGCACCTTCCATCCTCGCGATCGCTTTCATCTCTTTTTCCAACTTCTCGACCCGGCTCTCCAGCCGCTTCACATCTTCGGTGAGCTGGTCCACCCGGTCTGATTTATCATTTTCCCCGCTGTTTGGCTCCTCTTGTTTCATGTGGAAAGAATGTAGAATCCAAGAACGAGTGCAAGCAGTTTCGCGATTCCGGGATGATGAAACAGGGTACAATGGCTGATTCAACAGGGTACTATCGCTGATCAAACAGGGTACAATCAGGCATTATTCGCAAACATGGAGCCTTGTAAAAAGGGGGGGGCTCGGGGTTTGGAAGCTTTTTTTGATATTGAGGCAGGCTTCATTTTTTTTCATTTTTTGCGCGCCACATGATTTTTCTGCCGAACGTCGCGCATCACTCGCCCGAG
>JBGSJM010000085.1:0-8304 GCA_041742015.1 Verrucomicrobiales bacterium
GCGAGCCGGTAAAAATGCCGTTCACCACCCTGAAAAGTAAGGTCATTTATCTTCACCAGGTAGGTCTCATCCGCTGGAGGGGTAAAATCGATGACTCCCCCACTACGATTCACGACCAAATCCCGGCCTTTTGCATCCGCAATGATCAAGACAGGGGTGAGTTTCGAGTCGATACCTGCTGCGGCACACTCAACTGCAACTCGTTTGCCTTTTTTCCCCTCGAAAGCATAGAAATCAACGGCTCGCTTGGTCATGACAGCGTTGCAGATGCCATTCAAAGGCAGTTTCAGAGCTGTCTCAATCGAGTTATTCGCTGCGGTGCGGGTCTGCTCGCTCAGCTTGTTAACTGAAAAGGCCCTTGCCGAGGAGACACCGAGTCGGGACATGACCCGCGCATCATGAACTCCGGGTGGAGCATCTGGAGCAATTGTGACCATGAATTTGTTCTCCATAGGCACGCCATCAGGTCCAAATAGCGGTTTTGCGGTGATCATTGGCGTAGAAAACAGCAAATCCGAGACGTTTTCGATATTTTCGCCGGTGATCGCGACCTCAAAAGTCGTGCCGGCCTGGCCGCCCATCGGCATGGTTGTGAGGAGGCGTGGAGCGGGGAGAACAACAAGTTGGGCCTTACCTGAAGCGGCTAATCCGACCACCTGCAAACCAAACAACAAACGAAATAACAAGGTTCGTGACATAATTTATCAATGATTAAACAAAAATTCTTTGGTGGACAATATCACCCAGAGCAGATCTTCGTAAGCTTTGCGACGAGCAGTGGCAGGCGCAATGGTTTTTCCAGCGGGATCAAGGCGTTCTTGGGTCAGGTAATCGGTGGCGATGCTATGTTCTTCTTCGGTGGGCTCCCGGTTAAAGGCGACGAGATAAATCTCCCGCACCCCATCCGCGACAGAGACATCCGGTTTGCTCAGGCGGTCGGCCCGGCCCCCATTGACGGAAAGTTTGCCTTTTACCTCAGCGGAATTCATGAGGTGCAGACTTTGTGCGAGGCTGGATGACTGAACCCGCTCGCATTCACACACACTGGCCCCCTCGGGACGTCCAAAAACTTTTAAAAATGGGGCCGCTCGATTGTAGCTGTTGTCAGGTAATGAAATTGCACGAGTGCCGGGCGGCAGATCGGCAAAACTAGTCGTAGCTCCCGTCAGGAGATCAATGGAATCGAGCAAAACCTCCGCCTGAAGCCGCTTCGGATAGTAATGAGAAAAATTTTGACCATCCACGGCATTGTGTACATTTGGCATCGCACTGAGCTGATAAGTGTGGCTCTGGGTTATGACCCGAACCACTGATTTGAGATCAAATCCGCACTCGATGAAGTGTTTGGCGAGCGCTTCGAGCAGGGCTGGGTTGGTCGCAGGATTGGTATCGCGAATGTCATCCTCAGGCTCAACGAGGCCGCGTTTGAAAAAATGTTTCCAATAGCGATTTACAAGGGCTTTAGCGAAAAACGGATTCGACGTTTCCGCCATCCAATCTGCCAGCACCAGCCGAGGGTCTTCGTCCGCCAAAATTTCAGGTGGAGTTTGTCCCAAAGCAGCTGGAATCACCTTCGCCCCGGTTTTCTTATTCTCCATCTGGGCGATCCCCCGTTTGTGAAAAATCAGATCCTCCCCGGCAATCGCGGTTGGTTTTCGACCCACCTGACTAAAAAAAGCGGAAAAAGCGTAGTAATCGTTCTGGCTCCAGCGTTCAAAGGGGTGATGGTGACATTGGGCACACTGCATGCGCACGCCGAGGAAAAGCTGGGCGACATCTTCAAGTTGTTGATTGGGTTCTTTGACTCTCTTGTACCAGGCCACCGGGGGATTGGAAACGATGGTACCAGTTGCTCCGAGAATCTGCCGCGCCATCTCATCGTAGGGCAGGTTCGCAAGCAAACCGTCACGCATCCAAGCGTGAAAAGCAAAATTGGCAGTAATATCAGCAGCATCATCCCGTTTGTTTTTTAGCAGAGCGGTCCACTTGTTCGCAAAGTAGTCAGCGTAATCCGAGCTGCTTAGCAGGGTTTCGATTGCGAGATCACGCTTATTAGGAGCCTGACTGGCAAGAAAGGCTTTGGTTTCCTCCAAATTCGGCAGCCGACCTGCGATATCAAGTGAAACCCGGCGGAGAAAGGTGGAATCATCAATGACCGGGGAAGGCGGCACGCCAATCCTCTTCAGATTTGCGAACACATGGTCGTCGATGAAATTTTTTGATTCCGGCAGGTCCGTCACTGGTGCCCCCAGTGGAATCGAGATGCTGGAAACCGAAACCAGACCAGCGTACCGCACCATCACCGCGACGTTTCCGGGAAGGTCGCGGGTCTGAACCACTCCTTCAGGCGAGGCTTCAGCCATCGCCCGGTCATTGGCTTCGTAGAGAGCCATGCCAGTAACGTCACGCGAACTGCCATCTGAATACTGAGCCGTCACTTTGAGTGGCTGAGTGGCATTCACCTTCATGGAAATCTGTTTGGGAACAACTTCGATTCGGGTCAATTTTGGATCAGTTTCGGCTCCGTAGCGCATCCCCTCGCTGATCCAGCGGACCAACGTCTTATAACCTTCTGAGCTGGGGTCGAGCTTTTTACCACCCCCGTGCGGAACGACATTGGCCGCCTTGAGCAGGAGCAAACTTTGATCCGGTGCCTGGGGAAAAACCCTGCGACCCCGACCTTCTTTGACAATGTGTTCATAGTCCTCCTGCGGTTCAAACCCAAGCAGCGAAAGCCGAAAACCGCGCTGTCCCGTGATAGCCTTGGCATGACAACCACCAGTATTACAATCCGCCTTAGTAAGAATGGGAACGATGTCGTTTGCGAAATTGACTGGGCGAGATGGTTCCTCCGCTCGTCCTGAAAAAGCAAGCACAAGGTAAAGGCTAAAGCCGAATAAAAAATGAAACCGTAAAATCATTCACAGGGCCACGATGGCACCGCAATAAAGTAAGAGAACATCCGAGGCGGCCAATCCGCTTATTCGCGCCATGACGCAAATCCCGAACGAAAATGCGTGTAGTAATCACCAAACTGGCTTTATCCGTCGACTCAGCACGGTATCTTCGAGAGATTACGACTGAAAAAGCCCCTGGTCACATTTTACGATTTTTCTAAGTGCGTCAAGGCCATAGCGATAGCGGGATGCTGCGGTGTTCACGGAAATATCCAGGGTTTCGCCGATTTGGTGAAAGGTCAAATCGCCCCAAATCTTCAGAGTCAAAACCTCGCGAAACTTCTCGGGAATTTTACTTAATGCCACCTGCAGGATTCTCGATTCGTCGTCTTCAGGTAACTCAAACCAGGAAGTGGTCTCCCCCATCTCGCGAAAGGCAAAATCTTCGCGATTCAAGCGGCGCTGATTACTGCGGGCCAAATCGATCGCACAACGCCGCACATTGGTGTAGGCCAGACTGATCACTTTTTCATCGGGCGGCCCGGAATGAGTTTTCCAGGTCTTAACCAAAGCCATCTGCAAGACGTCCTCTGCATCCGCTTCACAACGAGTTTGCTGCCTCGCATAGAGCATGAGACGACTTCCATTTTCCTTGAGCCAGTTTGTCCAAAGTTCAGTTGCGGTGGTAGTCATTGTGGTTTTAGACGCCTTCAAATGAATTTCGTTTAAAAGAATGTGGAGAATTTTAATACAATAGATGTTTTTTGAGGAACTGGAAGGTTCCGACTCCGTTGATGCTATGGGGGCCGGGAAACCACTCGATTTCACAGCGATCTCCGATCCCAAGTTGGGCCTGATACAAATTGCGGACCTTGGCGAACTCAAAGGCCACCCGATCATCCGGTGCCACACCATCAAAATGCCCCCGCTCCACCATAAAGGGTCGGGGAGCGATGAGGGTGGCCATTTCCGCGTAATTGAAGGTGCCACCCAGATTCCACTCGAAAATTTCGTATTCGCCTTTGTTGGCGTAGCTGTATCGGAGCGATTCCTGATCGGTGGCGGCATTTTTCCAAACCCAGTCGTTAAAATCTGCAGAACAGATCGAGAGGCAATAACGATCTACCAATGGTGGGATCCGCATCGCGGACTTGCCGCCGTAGCTCAACCCATAAAAGGCGATTTTGTCCGCCTCAACAAACGGCAGCGTCGCCAGCCATTCGGTAATTTGCCGATGTTGTGGCACGATTATGGAAAACAAAGATTTACCAATGGATTGAGCTTTAAACTGCTGGATTCGAAAATGATCGAAATACTTGTACCCGTTTTGTGGGGCAAAAGTGATGAAGCCTTCTTCTGCGAGCCGGGTCGCAAATGCCTTGTAAGCATTATATTTTTCCTCCCCCACGACATCCTGCGGTGTTCCCTCCAGGCCGTGCTGACAAACCACGACAGGGCGCTTTTCGCCTGGTTTTAGATTTTTGGGCATGGTTAGGATTCCATAGGCGATGACACCATTCATCACATCGAGAACCACCTCATAGCTCTGCGTTTTTCCCCCTTCCTGGTAGGGACGAGACCGGGCATTAAAAGCTAATAGTGGTTCTTCTAAATCGCCGATTACCTCAACTCGGAATTTTTCGCGATAGGGTTCGATCGTTTTTTGAAAGGCTTCCAGAGTCCGGGTATCGAGATCTTTCCAGTAGGCATTTCGATCAGCCGAAGCATGGGCCAGCGTCCATTGGTTGTGTTTTTCGATCTGCCGGATGGTATCGTTCGCGATGCCTTGCTCACGATGAACAGGGGGAACCAAGCGTTCATCCTGTTTTAACTTCAGGCCCAGACTGGTAGCAAAATTAGCCATCCAGTCGTCTTCGGATTCAATACATCGGGAATTTACCCTCAATCGCTCAGGGATGCGGTTCCACTCATCTTTTACCTCATGGTGGGAGAAGGGGCGAATCAACCCGGGCTTTCCAGGCAGCTTGGATCTGGAATCCAAGAGTTCCTGAGTGCGGTAGGAATAACTCGGACTTCCGTGGTGAGTCACCAAGAATTTTCGGGGATGGATCATCCGGGCGATCTCAGCATTCCCAAATCGATTAACCAGACCAAACAAGTTGCGATCGGCCGGTTCCTGCCAGATCTGATTGTGCGGACCAAAGTAGCCGCCCACCGCGACCACTTCTAACCTGGCATCTAGGGCTCCTGCATAAAGCGCAAGCAACCCTCCCTCGCCACGTCCGACAATCCCTATGGACCGCCCGGCTGATAACCAATCTAAAGCCGCGATCACCTGGTGCAGTTCATAACCAATTAAAGTCCTCCCCAGTACAAACGCGGGTCGATGCAGCCATTCACGTGTCGACATGGGATGTTCGGGATGAAGAGCCCGCGGCACCAACACAGGGACCAAAACCCGGCTGCCCGCCCGCGCCAACTGAAGAGGCAAACCCGACATGGGCCCATCAGCATCGGGCAGGTAGATCACATCGGCAGTTATTTCGCCAGTGGGCTCCAACAAAAGCCCGCAGCCGGACACATCTTCGAAAGCCTGCCACTTTACCCGTCGAATCTTCACACCTTCAATTTCGGAGTGATCCCAGATGGCCACCTCTTTATCTTCAACACGCTTGTCCCGGTCTAAGCCGATGGTTTTTTCCAACAGAACTCGATTTTCCGCAACTGCGTTTTCCCCTTCCCAATATCTTATCCGTTGGCTCACTGCTTTTTCGATTTGGCGATCAAGGAAGTCACTATTCATGGAAACCAACTTTCGAGGAATATCTCCTTCCATGCGAAGCAGTTCGGTTCCAGAGAGTGGCTCGACAGCCTTCCAAGACTTCAAATCCGGCCACAGTGGCTCTTGAGCCGCACACACTCCCATCCAAAAAATTAATACCCAAAAAATTCGCATACCTGAATTCAAGTCGATCTGCCGCATTCAAACAAGACCAGAATCATGTCATTGACTTTCAAAGCTCGATTTAGCAAGTTAGTCTGGTGAAGAATCAACTCCTCAATTTTTTGCTCTGCTGCGTGGGATGCGTTGGCTTCAGCGCTGAAAAGCCGAATATCATCGTTATAATGTCGGATGACATGGGCTTCTCCGACATCGGATGTTACGGCGGAGAAATCCACACTCCCAATCTCGATCAACTCGCTGCCAACGGTCTCCGCTTTTCTCAGTTTTATAACACTGGCCGTTGCTGCCCAACCCGCGCTTCGCTTTTGACCGGCCTCTATCCCCACCAGGCCGGGGTCGGTCATATGATGGAGAATTACGGTTTACCCGCCTACCAGGGCTTTCTGAATCAGGAATGCCTGACCATGGCGGAAGCCCTCAAGCCCGTCGGCTACCGCACCTATGCCTGTGGAAAATGGCACGTCACCCCATATCAAGCCAATCAGAAAGAAGACAAGAAAAACTGGCCTCTGCAGCGCGGATTTGATCGCTTTTACGGCACCATACACGGTGCCGGTTCTTTTTTCGACCCCAATTCCCTGACTCGCGACAACCAGCACATCTCCCCGCAGAATGATCCCGCGTACCAACCGGAAACCTATTATTACACCGATGCGATAGCTGACAATGCGGTAAAATACATCAAAGACCACGATGCTCACCACGCCGACAAACCCTTCTTTTCTTATGTCACTTTTACCGCTGCGCACTGGCCAATGCATGCCCTGCCAAGGGACATCGCCAAGTATGAGGGAAAATACGATCAGGGATATGCACCAGTCCGCGAAGGGCGAGTCAAGCGACTTCGGGACATGGGCCTGCTACCGGAGAACTGGCAGGTTGCGCCTCAGGTTGGAAACTGGGACAAAGTGACGAATCAGGAATGGGAGTCCGCCGGTATGGAAGTTTACGCTGCCATGATCGATAACATGGATCAGGGCATCGGCCGAATCGTAAACGAGCTGAAAAGCCACGGAATGCTGGATAATACTTTGATTCTCTTTTTGCAGGACAACGGAGGCTGCGCTGAAAATTTCGGTCGCGACGTCCAGGTTGGACCGGTGGAGCGTCCCTCCGCACCCACCTTGCCGCCCATGGCCAAAGATGAACTCCAGACCGACATGATACCCAAACAAAGCCGGGATGGTTACCCTCTGCGGCGGGGAGTTGGGGTGATGCCCGGACCAGCCGAAACCCAGATCGGATACGGTCAAAACTGGGCCAACGCCTCCAACACTCCATTTCGAGAGTACAAACATTACGTGCACGAGGGCGGTATTTCCAGCCCCCTGATTGCTCATTGGCCAAAGGGAATCGAAATTAAAAACGCCTGGAATCACACCCCAGCCCACCTGATCGACATCATGGCGACAGCCCTTGACCTGGCCGGCGTCACCTATCCTGCTGATCAAAAAATCCCGCTGGAAGGCGTTTCTCTAAAACCAGCCTTTCACAACACCGCAATCACCCGGAACCAGCCGATTTTCTGGGAACATGAAGGAAACCGGGCGGTCCGGGATGGACAGTGGAAACTGGTCGCCAAAGGCGTAAAAGGCTCGTGGGAACTTTACGACATGGTCGCCGACCGCACTGAAATGAACAATCTGGCAGCAACCCACCCTGAAAGTGTAACCGCCATGGCCGCTCAATACGAAATTTGGGCCAAAGAACGGGGCGTCGTTCCCTTTAATTCCTTGGGCAAAAAGAAAGGAAAGAAAAAAGGCTAAAATTCTTCAGTTAACTTGCTACGAAAGTTGGCCGTTGGCGCCGGAACTCATAAAGCGCCATCGCCGTGGCCGAAGAGACGTTAAAACTGTGTGGAAGGCCAAAGACCGGGATTTCTGCCACATCATCCAAGTAGCCCAGTATATCGTCTGGAATACCAAGCCGCTCATTGCCAATCACCAGGACAGTTCGTTGCCCGAAAACATATTCAGACAAAAGCTGCGAATTGGTGGTCTGCTCCAGACCAACGATTCGATAACCCTCCTCCCGAAATCCTCGCAAAACTGGCCCCAAGCTCCGATGAACCTCCACCGACAATTCATCCGCTCCATCGCGGGCGATTCGGCTGATCAATTTGGCATTTCCAGTGAGAACGAGTCGGGAAATCCCACTGGCACTGGCTGAACGCGCTATGCCGGAGATGTTGACGTTACTCCGCATCGGAACGCAGGCGACAATCAACTCCCTGGAATCACCAGGCTCGACCACGGGCTTATGGCGCAAATGTTCGTAACGGGACATATCTAATTTCGCTCAAAAAACGCCAGAATTCCACGTTCTTCAAGAATTTGATCGCAAAAACAAATAAGAAAGTTCCCTTTCCCGGAAGTTGAAACAATCTACCACACCAATCACGAGTGACAGATCGACGTGGTATCGGTTACCACGTCAATCCCGAGTGACAGATCGCCGTGGTAGCGATTACCCCGGCCATCC
>JBGSJM010000086.1:0-26047 GCA_041742015.1 Verrucomicrobiales bacterium
CGTCGTCCGCCTAAAAGAACCCCAGGAGGGTGCCTGGGTGGTCGATCCCGAAACGGGGCAGCCGAAGCGGACCATCCCCCTGAATTCAAATGCCCAGGTCGATAGCTGTGCCCGCTGCCACTCTCACCGGCAATTGATGGAGCCAAACTTTACGCCGGGCGAAACCTATCACGACAGCCATACTCCCTCGATTTTGACGGACCAGCTTTACCACCACGACGGCCAGGTGGATGAGGAGGTCTATGTCTATGGTTCCTTTGTCCAGAGCAAAATGTATCACGCCGGAGTGCGCTGCACCGACTGTCACCACCCCCACACCATGAAGCCACTCGCCAATGGCAACGCACTTTGTGTAAGGTGCCATACTCCGGAGAAATACGACAGCCCGGCCCATCATTTCCACCAAGTCGGCTCGACTGGAGCGCAGTGTGTCGAGTGCCACATGCCGACGAAAAACTACATGGTAGTGGATGCCCGGCGGGATCACAGCCTGCGGATTCCGCGCCCGGATCTGGCCAAAAAACTGGGTACCCCGGATGCCTGCACCAACTGCCACCAAGACAAGGATGTAACCTGGGCCAGCGCCGCTTTTCTGGAGCGGTGGGGCAAAGGGCCACGCAATGCCCACTACGGCGAGATCCTCGCTGCGGCGCGGGCTTATGAGCCAGGATCACTCGATCAACTCATCGCCCTGGCGGAGGACCAAGCCCGCCCCGGGATCGTGCGGGCCACAGCGGTGGAGCAGCTCGGCTTTCAAGCCGATGATCCGGGTGTTTTTCAGGCTCTGATCGGTCGACTGCGAGATGGGGATCCAGTGGTTCGAAAAACCGCAGTGGCAGCACTGCTTCCAGTGCCACCAGCCCAACGGGCCCTGTGGGTCGCTCCGCTGCTGAAAGACCCGGCCCGCTCTGTCCGGACTGAGGCGGCTCGGGTTCTTGCAGGGGCAAAGGGCCAGATGAGCGATGCTCAAAAGCCAGATTTTGACCGCGCCGCCGGGGAATTCGTGACCCGGCAGATGGCGGTTTCCGACCGGGCCGCCGGGCACATGGGGCTGGGCCTGTTTTACACCGATACCAATGAGTTTGAAAAAGCAATCGCCGCTTATCGCGATGCCGCCCGGATCGAGCCGGATTTTGTGCCCGCCCGCATCAATCTCGCCGAGCTTTTGTTCCAGTTAAACCGGCCCAAAGAATCGGAAAAGGAATTTCGCGATGCCGTCGCCGCCGCTGCCATCCCTGAAAATGAAGGCCAGGCACGCGATGCCCTCGCCAGATTTCTCATCCGCATGAAGCGGAATGAGGAGGGTATCGAAGAGCTGCGCCAGGCCACCACGCTTCTGCCCAACCACGCCCAAACCCAGTATTTTTACGGAGTAGCCCTCAATTCCACCAACCAGGTGGAGCAGGCGCTCCCTTATTTGAAGCGGGCCACCGATCTCGATCCTAACAATTCCGAATACCTCCTCGGAGTGGCTGCGATTTGTCGGGATGCCGGGAAAATCGACCTGGCGCTGGGTTACGCCCAGCGGGCGCTGGCCCTGGACCCGGCCAATCCACAACTCCAGCAACTGGTCCAGTCCCTGCGAAAGTGAAACAGACACTCTTGTCTGTTATCTACAGTCAATCCGTTTCGGGTTGCAGACGATCACTTCCGAGTAAGACCAGTCGATCTTGACGTGCTCTTATCCTTTCCTTCTGATTCATGCTGTTGCGCCTACCCTCGACAAAATTGCCAACAAATAAATATAAAAAATGAGAGCGCAATCGCAGCAATAAAGTAAATAAAAATCCAAAATCGAAACCTAATAGTCCAAGTCGAACACCCAATGAGATTGGCTGGCAGAGCCAGCGCAACCACTGATGCTGAAACCCAGAATATCCCTTGCCAAACGCCGCAGCCGACAGATTCAGAAAACCAATAGTCTCTGAAGTTTGATATAACTGTAAGCAGAACTAATACAGTAACCAAAACTACAACAAACAAAACAATCGACACTTTCAACGAAAATTTCACCATAATACACCCAAATTTCTGGAGTTTTCCATGCTCATTCCTTTTTCGGCAACAAAAAACAAATCGCTTCCCGGTCATTGCGAACCAGAAGAAAACGACCAGCAAGGGAGGGTACATTCCAAGTCATCGAGGAAAGGGCTTTGATCCGGGCTTTCTCAATAAATTCCTGGGGAGTCGGGGTGCCCAAAACGAGGTCGCCTGCCTCGGTCTGCACGATCAGGTGATCACCAACCAACAAATGCTGTCCAAAGCCGTATTTCTCCCGTTTCCATACTTTATTTCCGGTCTCAAGATCAATCGCCGCCAGCATCCCCTCATCCAGACCGTAGACATGTTCACCCAGGATCGCAGCGGAGCTGAACTTCGTTTTCATGCGGGTGGATCTCCACACTTGGGTGACGGACCACGCTGCGCCGTTTTTTTTCAGCTCGATCAACGGGCTGCCCACTCCGTAACTGGCGGTCAGTAAGATGCGGTTTTCCGAGACCGGGAGCGGCTGTCCGACCTTCGGCAACCCGCCTTTCCACTCAAAGCGCCAGAGTTCTTTACCCGTGGCGGGATCGAGGCCATTAGCATCGTGTTGATTTACGGTCACGATCTGCCGGATTCCAAGAAGAGTAAGAAGCCGTGGCGAACTGTAGCTCGCGCCCTGTCCGGTGGAGGTCCATTTCGGCTCGCCGGTTTCCAGATCCAGGGCGATGGTGTTCACCCCGGCTGTCTCGCCCCCGGTGAAGATCACGAGCTTTTCTTCCGCCAAAACGAGCGGGGCGTTGCTTTTGCCCCACTTGGGGATAGTCCCCTGGTAATCGGTGATGACATTTCGACTCCAGATCAGTTTTCCGGAATCAAAATCGAGACACTTGGCGATTCCAGTGGAGCCGGTGACATAAACCTTATCCCCAAAGACGGTGGGAGTTGAGCGAGGACCTTCGCCGCCCATAGTGGCTCCCGGAGCACCCTCCTTGGATTTTACGAAGTTCACCCCGGCATCTGTCTGTTTCCAGATCTCTTTGCCTGTGAGCAGGTCCAGGCAGGTGACCTGCTCATCATCACCGATCTGTTCCAGAGTAATGGCCCGGCCCTTCGCCACGGCAAAGCTCGACCACCCCGCCCCGACCGGACGCCGCCACAGCTCCACGGGTGGATCGGTCGCCCAATCGAGCGAAAAATCTGCGCTTGGCCACATCCCATCCCGATTTGGCCCGAGGAAATTGGTTTCCGCAGCGGCAGCATCCGCCTCGATGGTCTGGGGATCTACGGCGGGGTTGACTGTAGTGTTGGCGGGCCCCTGGGTTGTGTCTTTCTCGGACCATTTCCAGACCAGCTTCGGCAGGGAGGCTCCCGAAGTGGAGCCTTCATACCGCGTCAGAAAGCCGATCCCGGCGATGATAAGAAAAAGCAATAAAACCAGGCTGGCGGAGACCTGGAGTCGTCTTCGCAAATCTCCCCACCCCCAGATCCCATACCAGATTGCCAGCAAAAGCAGCGCGATCAGCGGCGAGCCAAGAACCAGCCAGTAGAGCATCGACAAGCCGCTGGCCAGCGCATAACCGATGAGTCCGGCTATGATCAGCACCACCACGGCGAGAGAAATGAACCTTGCTTTCATGAAAATATTATGGAATCGGGCCGAATTGATTGCTGAGCGAAGACCACAGCACCTCAACATCGTTCAGATCATCCGACTGTTTTCGCAAATGTCGCCGGGCTTTTTGAAACCATTTGCGAGCTTCCTCTATCTCCCCCTGCTCGATGAGGAGTTGGATCAGGCCCATGTAGGCCAGTTTCTCCCGCTTGTGATTTTTCAAAATCGTCAAGTATTCCGCCTCAGCCTCCTCCAACCGATCCTGTTCCCGGTAGTACTCGGCGAGTCGGTAATTTGGCGGCGGTTTGCCACCCATGATTTTCGGATAAACAATCGCATCGATCATCATCGTGAAGGGTTTCGCCGCCAGTTCGACCAGATCGGTAAGAACCCGGATCAGCCCGAGAAACGCAAGCAGGATCGCCGGGTAAATCCAGGTGATTTCTTCGCTATCAAAAGCATATCTCACCAGCCAGAGGGAGCATCCCCACAATCCCACCGCCAGCACCCATCGTGAAATCCGATCCCCTTGGTCCATGATTTCGCCAAATTTAGCCTGATCACCCCGCTTTACAAGATCAGGATTCGAACCTCTAGTGCCATCATGCTGAACCGTTTTTTGACTCTCATTTCCCTTTTAACACTATCCCTTCCAATTTGCGCCGATGAAAAGGGCAAAAATCAGGCAAAGGTATGGACCGATCCAGCAGCGGCAGCGGCAGAGCACCCTTCCTTTAATCGCCAGGGCGAATATGCCGGGGAGAAAGACGGCAAAAAAATCGGTGTTCAGGTCGCTGCGATGAAGGACAATCAATTTCTCGTTCTCACCTATCAGGGTGGCCTGCCCAACGAAGGCTGGGACAAGGGTGCTCTGATCTCCAAAGTAGTCCCCGGGACCGAGCTTGATGCGGTGGTCGCCGGACTTGAGAAACAAGCCCGGACCAGCCCGACCATGGGTCAAAAAGCGCCCGAAGGAGCCATCGTCGTTTTTAACGGCGAAGCCAACCCGGAAATCAAAGGTGAAATCAAAGACGGTCTGCTCTGGCCTGGTTCAAACACCACCCAGCCGGTAAAGGACTTCCAGCTTCACATCGAGTTTCGCCTCCCCTTCAAGCCCGACCGCACCCCGAGCAGTCAGGATCGCGGTAATAGCGGCCTGTATCTCTTCAACAGCTACGAAGTCCAGGTGCTGGATTCCTTTGGCCTCGATTTCAAGATGGAGAACAACCCCATCAAACTAGAGTCCGACAACAAACAATGGTGTGGATGTTTCTACAAAACCAAAATTCCCGACATGCCCATGGCCTATCCCCCTCTAGCCTGGCAGACTTACGATATCGACTTTACCGCGCCCCGGTTCGAGGGTGAAAAAAAAGTGGCCAATGCCCGCGCCACCATCCGCCACAACGGAGTGTTAATCCATGATAACGTCGAGCTTACCGGCGGCACCGGAGCCGGGGCCAAACGTCCCGAAACGCCGGAAGGTTTGATCTACATCCAAGGCCACGGCAACCCCACTGCTTTTCGGAATTTCTGGATCGTGAAAAAGTAGACAAAGCAACTTGCAGCTCGCGAAGAGACTTGTGAAAGTTAGCCTGTTTGGGGTCCTGGTCATGCGCTATGGAACTTCATCTCCAGGCTCTGAATAGTTTGGCCCCGGTTTTTGCCAGTCAGGATGGTTATTGTTCCAGGAACCTCCCCGCAAGTCTTATTTTGCGGCGCGCTTGAAAACCGCTACTTGTTACTGTAAAACAATAGTCAAATGTCTGCTTCACCTCGAAATTTAAAATGCTTCCTCTCTTACCGTCGGGATGACCGGATCGCGGCCGGAATCGTGGGCCGGATTTATGACCGCCTCTGCCAGCATTTTGGCGAAGCTTTTATGGATGTGGATGACATCCCTCCGGGTGCGAATTTCCGCCAGGTGCTGGATGAGGCCGTGGGCCGTGCGGACATCCTTCTCGCCGTGATCGGCACGGAATGGGCCGAATTGATCCGGCAGCGGAAATCAGATCCCCGTGATTTTGTGCGGATCGAGATCCAATCCGCCTTGAAACGCGGCATCCCCGTGGTGCCTTTGTTGATCGGAAACACCGCGATGCCATCAATCGCAGACCTGCCGGATTCTTTGTTTGAGCTGCAGGATCTCAATGCCTACAAGGTTGATCCCGGCAGGGATTTTAACGCCCATGTTTCGCGGCTCGTTGGTGATTTGGAGAAACATTATGGTAGAACAAAGGAGCCTGCTTTAATAAAAGCCGATCCGTTTGCAAACTCCCTCGGGATGCCGTTTGTTCTGGTGCCGGGTCTTGATGGCGTGCTCTTCAGCATCTGGCAGACCCGGGTTCAGGATTATGCCGCGTTTGCCAAAGAAAATCCCAAGCTCGACATGACTTGGAAGGATTATGAATATAAGGGCCATAAACAGGGACCGGATCATCCGGTGGTCAATGTAAGTCACGAGGACGCCACGGCTTTCTGCCAATGGCTCAGCCACAAGGAGGGCCGGACCTACCGCCTGCCCACTGATCACGAGTGGAGTGTGGCCGTGGGCATCGGAGGTCGCGAAGATCCTTGGCAAACCCCGAAGGAAAAAGATGGAAAATTGGCAAATGTGTTCCCCTGGGGTAGTGCCTGGCCACCGCTACAAGGTTCGGGGAATTTTAGCGGAAGTGAAAGTGCAAGCCCTTATAAAATAGAAAGCTATAACGATCCTTTCCCTTTTACTGCTCCAGTGGGCTCTTTTAAATTAGAACATAATGGAATCAAAGACCTGAGCGGCAATGTCTGGGAATGGTGTGAGGACAAGTACGACGTTTCTTCGGCTGCCTTTGTCGTGCGGGGAGGTGCCTGGGGCAACTTTAACTTTTCACTTGATACCAATGCTGAACCTGCCACGCAGATGCTTGAGTTCACACGTGGAATGGAATCTAAAATGAGGGTTGTGAATCTGCACGAGCTGTTGATGAAAACAGCTCGTGAATCCACGGTGGGCAATAACGTAAAACCAGAATTGTCAATTCAGGCGGAACTCTGGGATGTCGAAATCGATTTAGTTCAACTTCGGCAGGTGTTTCAAAACATCATGATCAATGGCTGTCAGGCCATGCCCAATGGAGGGCCAATGCACATTTCCGCTCGAAATGCCACGGTAACTCAGGGGAACACTTTTGGTCTTCCTGTTGGAAATTTTGTGTTGGTGGGAATCCGGGACCGTGGTTGTGGTATTCCCCCAGAGTCCGTCGGGAAGGTATTCGATCCTTATTTTACCACGAAAATCGATGGCACAGGAATTGGAATGGCTTTATGCAAGCAAATAGTCGAGAGACATCGTGGTAAAATCATGGTGGAATCCGTTGTCAATGTCGGGACTGAATTCATCATTTTTCTCCCGGTGGCAACCGTGTCCCGTGTGCTGGACGGCTTGTTGTCTTCGATCCGTGACTGCCGCGGGTCAGCCTATCGCAGCAACTACTACGGGTTTCGTTGCGCATTGGCGAATGCGGGTTAGGAGGCTCCCGGCCCTTTTTTCTTTCTTACCCATCTTTTACGCCGAAGGCGTGAGGAATTTTTTTTGAAAAATGGACAAGTACCTCGCATCCAGACGTTGGCGGGAAAGTGGAAAAGTTAACCCTGTCGACTTTAAATCACACCGCCAAGTTGCTGAAATGCCAGCGCTTTACCTTTGGGCAGCACCTCGATAAAGAGATGCTCAATGTGGTGGAGCTAATCGCCGAGGCCCTCTTCAGCAGCGGCAAAGAGCGAGTCGCCATCCTGCGAAAAGTGAAGCTGTCTCTGGAAAAGCTGCGGGTGCTCTGGCGCATCGTCCTTGCGAAGGAATGGCTCAGTGCCAGCCAGGCGCTATTTGTACACGAAAAGATCAATGAGATAGGCCGCATGGCGGGGAATTGGATGAAAGATACCGCAACCGGCCCGGTAGACTGTCTACCGGGCGCGGGGAGGAATCAAATCACGCAGTCGGTGGCGCGGGTGGCTGCGGCGCAGCCTGGCCGAGATCACGGATGATGCGAGTCGCCGTCCAGGTGTCGGCGAAGAGGATGCCCGGTTCAGTTTTGCGGAAGCGGAGCACGAGGCGGTCCATTTTGGCGAGGAGGTCGCCGACTTCGCGGAATTTCGGGCGGAGAGCCGCAGTGCGGGCCCTGCGAGCAGAGATGGCGGCAGCGGGGTTGGCGACGAGGGCTTCGTAATCGACCGTTTCTTTGGCCAGGAGGGTGGCGTCGTCAGCGGTGAGGTCGTAGTCCTCCAGCTCGGCGGCATTTTCCGTGAGGGCGGCACCAAGGGCCTGCTGAAGCAGCCTGGCGCGGGCGATAAGTGCCACATCGCGGAGGCGCTGCCACCCAGAGATGGGCAGGGACACTTGGGCGGCGTCAGCCTCGCGGTTTTGGTCCTCAAAATAGTCGGCGAGGGCTTCAGAAATTTCGTGGGCGACGGTTTCGAGTTCTTGTTCCTCGCGCTCTTTGTCGGCGGCGTGACCGGTGGTGTCGGCCTGCTGGGCAGCGAGGAGGTTGGTGAGACCGTTCACCAGCGGGACCAGGGCGGTGGCGCGGTTCGTAAAGGCGAGCGGTGCCTTGTTTTTCCAGACCGGCTCGTGGTCAGGATTAGAGAGCAGGGTCAAAATGGCGAGATGCATGTTCTGACGGTTGGCGAATTCGTTTTTCATTATCGTTTGAATAGTTGATGTTTTTAAACTGAGTTATCAAGATTTGAGTAAAATCTGATTCGCCAAATAATGGCTACTTCTTTACGATTGGAAAGGCCATTTTGTCTATGTGTCGGACTTGTTGCAGTGCCTGATATCGAGTGCGTAGCAGAAGATGCAAAATCTTCCACCGGATGCGGCTCGATCTTCGCAAATCGGAATTTTTCGCAAATTCCGATACACGAGCTTACCGGTCGATTACATGACCTTACCGGTCGATTACATGCCCTTACCGGTCGATTACGGGACCTTACCGGTCAATTGCGGTGCATTACCAGTCGATTGCGGAACCTTACCAGTCAATTGCGGGACCTTACCGGTCGATTGCGGCGCATTACCGGTCAATTACGGGAGCCTAAATGGCGATTGCCGCTAAATGTGGAACTTCACTGTTGTCCAGGGTCGAGTTCAAGCAACGCTTCCACCAATTTGTGAACGAGTGTCGATGGATTCGTCCTGGGATCTCCGTTTTCCCCGTTGTTGAAGGCGAGTTTATTGGCGTTTTTGAGGGCGGTGTCCAGCTTGTTCGCCAGCAGGGAATGAATGGACTGATCAGCCTTGTCATATTTCTTCCCGATCAATTTCGAGACCCGCTCCATAAGTTCATCACGCCCGATGGCTGTGTCTCTATATTGGAAATGGAGTAGATACCAGAGTTCAAAACACTCGTTTGACCAGCATGCGGTAATTTCATTGTGGGACCGTGCCAGATCAAAGGCCCGATTGAAGTTCACCTGCGGAAAACCGTCCGGACCACTGTCCCTGTCGAAAACCACCCAAACCCGCTCGTAGGCAGAACCAGCTTCGCGAGCATCCTTCGCCCTTTTAATGGCGTTCTCCATCAGGCTATCGGTGTTCATTCCCGTGCCGATACAATCAATTTCCACCTGATCCTTGTCGTGCGGAAAACTGGCGAAATAGTCTCGCGAACTTTTGCTGTCCTCACAGAGGATCAAGATCCGGCGGACTTTGCGCGCCCGTCGTGGTTTGCGGCCCCTGTCTTTTCCTTTATTCTGTGGCATGGGCGGCGGCTTCCTGGAAATGGGCCAGTTGCGGCACAGCTCCGAAGAGCCCGAGCATGTATTGGCGGGAGAATTTCGAATTGGGGCGCACCAGATTGGAGTCGATGTCCGCCAGCGTAAACAGATCCGTCGCACCCGCCTGGTCCTTCTCACAGAACCAGATTTGATCACGACGAAATCGATCCGATTCCAAGAGGGTGACATCGTGTGTGGCGCAGATCAACTGGGCGTTATTTTTGTTCACGGGGCTGTGAAACAGATCCAAAATGGCCTGGGTGAGTCGTGGGTGGAGGCGCGCTTCAAATTCATCCACCAACAGAACAGAACCCTCCTCCAGAGCACGCATGATCGGTCCGCTGAGTGCCACAAACTTCTGGGTTCCGCTGCTTTCATCCTTTTTAAGATCAAATTCAACCTCACCAATGATTTGATTTGTGGCATCCAGCTTTAGGTGGGCGGTCTTGATGTTCCCGGTTACTGAAATCATACGCATGTGAAAACTTCTTATTCCAAACGCCGACTCGGCAGATGGCTCAGATGGCAGTATCTCTTCCGTGATTTGCCTAAGTTCGCTGCGAAGGGTCTGGATGTTAAAATCGGCCTTCTGGGCTAACTCCAGGAGTTGCTTCCGATGTTTGTCCTCCAGAAGCTGCGTCGCCGTGAATTCGTAGAATCCAGATTCATCTAGACCGGAAACATGACGAAAACGCTGTATCCAGTTGAGTATTTTGCCCGCTTCCTCGCCATTGAATTGGGCGCAAACCGAGAGAAGCAAGGCATTGGGCCGGGTTCGGGTTTCGAGCCCTTTCCCGTCTTTAAAGTTAGCCGCCGAAACCTTTATATCCTGTTTCTCTCTGGTAAACAGCCTAGCTTCTTTTGCGCTCGGCGATTTGCGGTAAAGCCACTCGGATTCAACGGCACTGGAGGTGACTTCAAACCCATAACGATAGTCAAAACCCTGCCAGCGAAACTCTACTTCAAAATGGGTGGGAGCTTTTTCGGTTTCAGAGGAAAGCCGAAAAGGCTTTACGTCGATCAACTCACCAACCTGCCCTTCTTTGGATGAGGTGAGCACGAAATTCCGGAACCAAATCATTGCCTCGATGACATTTGATTTACCGGAGGCATTGGGGCCGTAGATGGCGGCTGTTTTGACCAGGCGCAGCTTGCCGTCCTGAATGACGTTGGACCATTCCAGATGATCGTCCGGCCTCGCTTCGAGCGAAAGTGTCTGTAGATCCCGAATGGATTTGAAGTTTTGAACGGAGAAGGCAATGAGCATTTTTAAAGGCGTTCCTGCTGAATTTCGCGAATTCCCTGCGAAAATCTACTACAAAATGAAAAATGTTAGCGAAGAGAAATCTAATCACGCCGCCGGTGGCGCAGGCACCTGCGAAGCACCTTGTCCGAGGTCGCGGATGATGCGAGTGGCTGTCCAGGTGTCGGCGAAGAGGATGCCGGGGTCGGTTTTGCGGGAGCGGAGCACGAGGCGGTCCATCTTGGCGAGGAGGTCGCCGACTTTGCGGAATTTCGGGCGGAGGGCGGCGGTGCGGACCCTGCTAGCAGAGATGGCGGCAGCGGGGTTGGCGACGAGTGCTTCGTAGTCGGCGGTTTCTTTGGCCAGGAGGGTGGCGTCGGCGGCGGTGAAGTTGTAGTCCTCCAGATCAGCGGCATTTTCCGTGAGGGCGGCACCAAGGGCCTGCTGAAGCAGCCTGGCGCGAGCGATGAGTTCGACATCGCGGAGCCGCTGCCTCCTGGAGAGAGACAGCGAGACTTGGGCCGCGTCGGCCTCGCGGTTTTGGTCCTCAAAAAAATCAGCGAGGGCTTCGGAAATTTCGTGGGCGACCGTTTCGAGTTCCTGTTCCTCCCGATCCTTGTCAGCGGCGTGACCGGTGGTGTCGGCCTGCTGGGCGGCGAGGAGGTCGGTGAGACCGTTCACCAGCGGGACAAGCGCAGCGGCGCGCTTCGTAAAGGCGAGCGGTGCCTGGTTCTTCCAGACCGGCTCATGGTCAGGGATTGGAGAGCAGGGCCAAAATGGCGAGATGCATGTTCTGACGGTTGGCGAATTCGTTGATCATTGTTGTTTGAAGTTTAATCAGCAATTGGTGTGGCAACTTTGGTCTTTTGTTGCAAGGTGATTTCACCGATTACCATTTCCTTGTCGATGGCTTTGCACATGTCATAGATCGTCAAAGCTGCCACGCTTACTCCCGTCAGGGCTTCCATTTCCACTCCGGTTTTTGCGTCGGTCCGGACTAGGCAACTGATCAGGATGCGATCCTGAACGATCTCAAAATCAACTGCCACCTTTGTGAGGGGCAACTGGTGACAAAGCGGGATAAGATCCGCAGTCTTTTTTGCGGCCTGAATCCCGGCGATCCGGGCGACGGCAAAAACATCTCCCTTGGGCATTTTCCCCTCGGTGATGGCTGCCAGGGTCGCCTTTTGCAAGTTGACCCACCCACTGGCGATGGCCTCCCGACGCATTACTACTTTGTCGGAGACATCAACCATCGCCGCAGTACCATCAGGACGAAGATGGCTTAATCCATTGAACTCATTACTCATCGATACCTCCTAGTCTACCATGATGACCTGAAAAAGATTACTGTAATCATCGGTCCAATGAATTTCTTTTGGTTCGGGGCGCGTCCATGGATCAATATTATCCCCTGCCTTAAGACGGGCGATGATATCCTTGTTTTTGGTGATAATGACCCACTCTGAATAGTAGAGATAGGACTCGTCCGGGTTATCGATGACCAGTAAAGCTTCGCGATCAAACTTTTTGGCCAGTTGCCGGACTGGGTCACCCAGATCAATATGCAAATTGGTGATGTGGACGACCAGACTGCCATCCTCTTTGATGTGTTTGAAGTAGATTTCAAAAGCTTCCGCTGTCAGTAGGTGAACGGGAATCGAATCCCCACTGAAGGCATCAACAAACAGCACATCGAGATCGCGAGGTTTACCCTCGTGTAGTTCATGTTCCAGAGTGGTTCGAGCATCGCCAAGATGGACATTGGCGGTTCCTTTGCAATCAGCCAGATAACTGAAGTGGGTTCTGGCGAGGAACTCCACCTGGGGATTAATTTCGTAAAAGTCGATTTGATCACCTGCCTGAGCGTGAACCGAAAGACTGCCACTACCGAGACCGATCACCCCAATCTTGATAGGTCCGCGGGTTCCTGGCTGTCGCTGGGCAATGGAGTCCAACAACACGCCAACCCCGCTGTCATATCCGTAATAGGTCGTCGGTGCATTCCGCAGGCTCTCATCCTGATACTGGCGACCGTGGGTAATACGACCATGGTACATCGCCACATATTGGTCATTGGTACCGGGATATGATTCATAGACATGAATGACGCCATGAAAACTCCGCAGACTGGTGGTCGCGCCAGTTTTGGTATCGATCCATTGATGATACAACCCTATCGAGAGCAAAACAAATGCCTGCACCGTCAGCACCAACCCAAGCCCTCCCAAAATCGGTGATGGATATCGCTTAAAGGCCTGTAGCGAAACCAACAAACCAACCAGCAACACCACGAGCAATAAAATAAAATGAAGCTCCCAATAACCATTAAATACTTTCGGTGCGATCAAGGAAACAAAGGCACCGCCGATGGCCCCACCAAGCGATATCAATAGATAAAAAGAGGTCAGGTAACGGCTGGCAGGCTTTAGTCTCACCATCTCGCCGTGGCAAACCATACAAAAGGTAAAGAGAGCAAAAAGATAGAAAAATATCTGCCAGTAGAGATGCATCTCATCGGTGAGAGACACGTTGGGATCTCCTGATACCAATCTGCGGATCCCCAGAATGAACTGCCAGAAGAAGTTTGGATTATCGTCGTCCTCCATGATTTGTTGATTTAACAAAACCACGAGGGCCGCGATGCCCAGCGCCGCGAGAGGAATCCAGATCATGCGGTGATACCAGGCTTCCCGATCAAAACAAATAATAAAGGTAATCAGATACAGCCCCAGTGGCAGAACCCACAGAAAAGGGACGACCGAAACATCCTGACACATTTGATTGGTAATTGCGAGCATCCCGGCGGAACCGCAGGCGGAGAAAACGACCCATAGGACCTGGCGAGTCAGACCAACTTTTTCCGAAGAATCCTCCGATTCGGATCGGCTGGTTGCCAACATTTCCGGTTTAGTCTGGGTGTATTTCCAGGCACAGACCAAGGCAAGCGCCCCATAAAGCAGGAAGCCACCTGACCACCACCAAGTCTGGTGTTTTAATCCAAGAGTAGGTTCAAAAAGAAAGGGATAACTCAACAACCCAAGAAGTGAACCCAGGTTTGACACCGCGTAGAGCCGATAAGGCGACTTCCCAGGGCAGACGCCTGAGAACCAGTGCTGTAACAAGGGGCCAGATGCAGAAATGGCAATGTAGGGCAACCCCACGCTCATGGCGAGCAATTTCACGATACCCCAAACATCCGAGGTGGCTCCCCCACCATGAGGTCGATGCGCCTCATTAGGAGTAATCGGCAAAAAAACCAAAGCCAGAAGGATCACCCCAAGATGGATCCAAAGTTGCAATTTGGGTGTTTTCCGAAAAGTTGTGGCCAGCCAATGGGCATAACCGTAACCACCCAGCAGACCAAGCTGAAAAAAAAGCATGCAGGTCGTCCAAACCGCAGGGCTGCCCCCATACCAGGGAAGAATGTATCGGGCAATAATCGGCTGAACTTGAAACAACAAGAATGCACTTAAAAAGATGGCGGCTACAAACAATGGCATGATCAACTTTGGAACCCTCCAGCCAAATTACAAGTCCGCTAAACAAATCAGGGAAACCTCCTCGTTTAATTCTGAAAACCAAAGCTGGAAAAGTCCCCAAAAAACTCTCTCAAGCATTCCTGAAATTGTCAATTTTCAATATTATCTCGAGAAAAACCTCAATTTGAGCCAGTTGTAGAGACATAAAAGTTGAGATTTTTTCCATATGGGGCATAATTACCATAACTACCGTAATAATATGAGGAACGTTACCAGCAGAAAAAATTTGCCCGCATTTTCCCTAGTGGAACTGATGGTTACCATTGGAGTAATTGGGATTATTTCCGCCATAGCGATACCAAGTATTTCAAATATGTGGTCCATAGCTAGAGAGTCATCTTCACGAAGAAACGCCCAACAGGCGGCCTCTTTATCACACATTGCTGATTCCGCAGGCTTGGATCATGTGGTTCCCGAATCTTCTGGAGGGATAAAGGCCACGCTGGAGCTATTGTCGGCTGGAATTTCCGGTTTATCGACCACTGGCATTCCCATTCAAGTCCAACTTCCACTGACCGAGGACGAAATCAACAAGGCCGCCAAATACCTAGTACTAAGAACCTCGGCAACCAAAGTAAACTTAGAATACGATCCAAAATACTAAATTCTAAAATCAGCGGGCACCAATGAAATTTTGTGAGGCACATCTCCCTGCTCAAATCTGCCTGCTCCTCACCTTGACATGCTGGCAATCAACAGCATTGGCATCATATACTTACAAAGCCCGTGAACTGAAGGTTCGAACAACCGCATATACCCACACAGAATCGGATCACTTAGAGTATCGCAACAAAACGGCCTTGGGAACAACCTTAAAATATTCTCAAAACTACACTTCAGCAGCATCTGACTGGTCCCGATACCCGGTAGGAACGGAATTCAGAATTAGCGGATTGGATCGACAATTTGTCATTGATGACTATGGCAGGGCTCTTGTAGGAAAGGACACGATTGATCTTTATTTTCCGTCCAAAACCGAAATGAACCGATGGGGAGTGAAAAATGTCGATATCATCATCACCAAATATGGGGACTTTGAAAAAAGCCGCCAAATTCTTTCCCAGCGAGTCCATCATGAGCATTGTTTGCAGATGTTGACTAACATCGACGCCAATTTTAGCGACGGAAAACCTGAAAGCTACCACGCGGGGCCTCAGGTTCCAAGTGATATCAATCCATCAATAACCGTTGAATTGCGAGTCCCTGTCCCAGCGACAAATCAGGAACAACCCTATAAACCCATAAGGTTAAAACGGCCTTTCCGACCAATTCCATCAGTAAACCCTGACTGACCAACTGTTAACAGGCTGCCTGGAGAAGCGAAGCACGGTTAAACTTTGGGCATCCTCATCGGACATCCCGCAAATCCCCTGGTTTTCAAAAATAACCTTCGGGTAGTGAGTCCGAAACGTTTTTTCCGGAGGAAAAGGAATATTGGGTTGTGAAGAATCAGCAACTGAGACATCCATGCGAATCCCAACCAGAGAATTGCCACCGATATTCCAATCCAAAGAATTCAAGTAGGACTGGGGCACTTTAATTTGAATGGTTTGTCCCTTTAGAACCGAAGCAATGCCAGCAGGATGGAGATTTAAATTATAGCTTCCCCCGAAAGCCCCTACGGGCAAAGAAGGCACATAGCCCGGGCCTCCACTGCCTTTAAAATAGATAACAATTGGGCTGACGGGTCCAAATTGCCGAACGTCCCCAGCCGCCCTGCCATCGACCGTCAACACCACGCGAATGGCTGCATTATCCCTTAAATCAGGAATAGTCACGCCCTTCAGATCAATGAATCCGTAAAGACCCGATTTTCGAGGGTCCTTGCCATCAACTACGGCATCAAAATAAGCAGAAGGAACGGCAGCCACCTTTTCAACCAACTTGATACCGGTATTGGCATTGAAGTAAGCCGATGACGCCAGGGTCAATTCTTCACCAAGAACCAAATCACGGGAAGCCTCCATTTCCCGAGTGAAGAGAAATTTTTGGTTCTCAATTTCCACCTCCAATGAGATATCCGATTGAAAACAATCGGTTCCCTTTGGTGCGTCGAACCTCAGATTAACCCCCATTCTCTGAAGTTCCAAAGGTTGGATCGTAAACGCGCGGGGTTTATCGACACCTCCGCCCATACTTAGCCGGTAGGTCCCGCTGATTGCTCGATCCATACCACTAACAAATTGCCATTCAATCCTCATTTGATTTGAGACATTGTGGTAAATTCGATTCCAATTGACTGACAACGGCCTCACCATTAGCGGTAAATCGAGGAAAGAAGACATGACTCCATCTTCGATAATAAAAGGGAACCGAATATAGTCGTCATCCACTTCGAAAGGATACCTTATGTCTGTCTCGCGTCCTGATTTCCCAATCACTGGCCTTTGGTACTCAAACACAAATTCTTGCTTTTTACCCGACTCGATTTGATAGCGTTGCGCAGGGTTAACCGGTGTCAACCCACCCACCGAAAGCGCCCCAAAGATGCCTGAGCGGGCGTCAGCACTCTGATTTAGGATAGAAACCACCACCTTGACTTTCCCATCGGATAAGAACTCAGCAATGCCTTCCGCCGTAAAATCAGGCCGATCCGGACCGTTTAAAAAATCACGAAACATATGTTTACCGAGATCTTGGTGAGCCTTTGCATTCAGTGTCTGAATTTCCTCGACTTTCTCTGGACGCCCCTCCACAAAAAAAAGGCGCTTTAAACGATCTCCAATCATTGCCATGCCAGCTAGAGGTTCGTCTTTCGGGTTGGCAGCCCCCCCTGAGCGTGCGAGGTAGTTCCCGGCATCAATAAACATCACATCATGGTCAGTTCCACGATCTTTCGCTGCCTGTTTGATCATTTGGCAGCAATGCGATGCAGCGGTCACAAACGGCCGTGTGATTCCCCAATCCATCGCCCCACCACCACTATTGATCGGGGTTGGCCCCACAACAATTACATCGACATTTCGCTCAACGCATTCCTGAAGGATCCTTAACAGCGCCTTTCGAAAGGTAACTGTAGACATGCGATTTAGCGCATCAGTCCCGCCAAACTGGATAATTACCAGATCGGGATCATTCAAAAACGCATCACTTTTGGCGCGTTGTAACCCCCGAAGCACGCTGGAGTTGGGCTCCGCCAAATTTTCGAACCGGATCTCCGGCCCAAGAAAATCTTGAATTTTCTGGTTACCATCCTTTGGGGGATTCAATAATCTAACTCCACCGGTGTAGAAGAATTCGCGGGCCACTTTTTCAAGAAATACCCCTGCAAAACCATTTAAAGCATCGCCACTGACTCTTTCAATTCCGTCCGGAGAGAAGGCACCGATATTTCCGTCTCCTAACAAAACAACATGAACAGGATCATGGCCTTCGAGCTTTGCAAAGGTATTTCGAAAGTATTTTTGGAGTCGGTGACGCTGTTCCAAGGTCTGCGGCGAACCGAAAACTAACAAGGATGAACTGAAGACCAGTCCCACTAACAACAGAAATACTGGAAGTCTAACCCTCATTCAAATTTCCCTTTGGTAAACGTTAAAGCCACATTAACCCATAGAGAAAAGCCCCGATGTCTTTGAACAACGAGGCTTCTTTCTATCAATCGTCAGATTTCACATTTCAGGATTTCGGCACATGCAGCTTTTTAAACCGACCCACCCCATCCTCGGGTAGGAAAAATCCATTCATTTGCAACCGTGCTGGCTTGATTCCCAAAGTGTCCAAATGCTTATAATGAGCCAATGCATCCTCCTGCGAAACCGGGCCCAAGGTAGCTTTTATTTTCTTGGTTGCTCCAGTCAGAAGGCTCACCAGAACACAACCTGTGATCTCAAACTTATCCCTACTGCCCAGAAATTGCATAAAGCCATCTTCCATTCCCTCGCCAAGAGCTTCTGCGTCTTCAGGCAAGTAGACGGTCTGGTTCACAACTTCCGGCATCCGCAATTCACCTCCAGTCGTGAACAGAATATCATGATTCGATGTAAATCGGGATACAGCAGCATCAATCCTAAAGACCGGTGGGAAGCTATAGTCAACGATCAAAGTGCCTGGTTTTAGCGATTCAATGTTCAAAACTCCGGGAAGATTCGAAGACGCAACAACTAACGAAGCCTCATAAACTTCAGGAGGAAGAGCCCCACCATTCTTAACGACATCGACTTTTCCCTTGTAACCTGTAACTCTCACCTCATCACGGAGCCTCGCCATTTGGTCATCATTTTGATAAGGATCACACAGGATGATCTGCTTGGGATGAGGCATCACGTCGAGCATCAGGCGCAGTGCCCCCAATCCGATTGAACCCAAACCAACGACGGAGAGGACCTCGCCACTCAGAGAACGTTTGGTCTCAGCAAGAATACCTTCCACGGATTTTACAATTGTCGCAGCTCGGGTCGCATCGCCGGTTGTCAACACGGGAAGATCGGTCCGATCTTTAATCCATTTCTGAATATCCCGACCATGGTCGGTGGTCATTGGAATGACCCCAGTTAATGATACGGTTTTTGCCTTCATGGAAGCAGCCAACTCCAATGCTTCCAGGATTGGTTTCCTGACACTTTCGATTTTTTTAAAGAAGTCTGTTTCGTAACAAGGTAACATCACGATACCAATCTTCCCACCCGGCGCCTCGTAAACATTAGTCAAACGTGGCTTGTTGGCAAAAAGCCGCTCTGAAATCTGATCTCGGGTCAGGCCTGAAATATTGGCCAGGGTGCTTGGAATGTAAGTCAAGGCTACAGCGTCCAGTTCAGGCAATGTTTCGGGTGCTTCTTCGATTTCAATATGCTCAAGGTCACTGAAGTCGATTTCACCGAATGGTAATCGCGATCCAGCTTTCGAAACAGCCGTGCCTCCATCGATAAATGCAGCGAGTTGCTCAACCGTGGGATGAGTCAAGAAGGCTTCCACCGGAACATTCTGATTCAGTTTCTCCGAAACTTGAACGAGAACCCGAAGCGCCATCAACGAATCGCCCCCTAACTCAAAGAAATTGTCGGTGATACCAAATTCCTTGGTTTCAAAACTTGCGCTAAAAATTTCCCAGAGAACTTTCTCAGTTCCATTTCTTGGAGGAATTCTCTCCGAGGAATCTCCTTTTCCAAATCTAGGCAACGGAAGCCGCTTGCGGTCAATTTTAAGGTTCGGGGTCAGCGGAAACTCCACCAACTCCTGGAAGTAAGCTGGGACATAACTGGCGGGCAGTTTTTCAGCCAAATAATTTCTCAGGCTGGTATTGTCCGGCACACCTTTTCCCATGGGAATATAATATCCGACCAACCCCTCTCCCGAAGGTAAGTCTTCCCGCTTCGTAACGACTGCAGACTTGATGCCAGGATAAAGTTCCATTTGGGCTTCAATATCTCCAAGTTCAATTCGAACACCCCTCACTTTTACTTGGAAATCAACTCGACCAAGGCATTCCAAATTGCCAGATCGATTCCATCGGGCCAGGTCACCAGTGCGATAAAGTCTCTGAGGTTTTCCCCCAATCGTGATGGATTGGAAAGCTTGTTTGGTCAAATCCTCACGATTTCTGTAACCACGAGCCAAACCATCGCCGCCAATCCAAAGCTCTCCTGTAAAACCAACCGGAACCGGATTATGTTTGGAATCCAGTACAAATATTTGAGTGTTGCTGATAGGGCGACCAATTGACACCGAACCTTCTCCTTCTTCGATTCGTTGGAGCGTTGACCAAACAGTGGTTTCTGTTGGGCCATAAAGGTTCCACACCTCCTTGGCTGAATTAACCAGAGTGTTGGCCAAACCGCGATTCAAAGCCTCTCCCCCGCAGAAAGCCCGCAATTCGCCGCGACCTTCCCATCCGGAATCGAGCAACATCTGCCAGGTCGCAGGGGTGGCTTGCATCACAGTGATATCCTCCTCGTGCAACAAATTAGCAAGGCGTCGGCCATCTTTAACATCGTTCGGCCCGGCCACAACAACCGTAGCTCCGGCAATCAGCGGCAAGAACATTTCGAGCAATGAAATATCAAAAGAAAGGGTTGTTACCGCCAACAATTTATCCTCTTTGGTTAATCCAGGTTTCTCCAACATGGATGTCAGGAAGTTTACTGCAGCCCGATGAGGGATCTCCACACCTTTTGGTTTCCCAGTAGAGCCAGATGTATAAATAATATAAGCCAGAGATTTGGCTGTGATCCCAGTAACCACTGGCGCAATTGCCGTCCCTTCAACCTTCTCGACATTCAGAGTTAATCGTTTTCCGATTGCTGAATTCTTTTTGGTTGCATCTGAGATAAGGATTGAATGAGGTTTGGCATCCTCAATCATCATTTCCAGACGCTCTGCAGGAAACTCGGGATCAAGCGGTATATAGGTCCCTCCAGCCTTCAGTACCCCGAGCAGCGCCGCAATCATTACGGGAGAACGCTCCAACATCACCGCCACATTGTCTCCAACCTTCAGGCCCGCTTCAATCAGGCTCTTGGCAATCGCATTAGCCCGCCGGTTTAGTTGACCATAAGTCACATGGACATCCCCAAAGATGATCGCAGTTTCTTCGTCCCTTTGAACTGCCGAGGCGGCAACCAATTCATGAAGAAGTGCATCTTTATCATAGCTAGTTGTAGTTTCATTCCAATCTCGCAAGACTTGCGACTCTTGAGTCACATCCAAAAGCCGAATTTCAGATATCCTGGAATCGGGTGTAGCCACCATTTCCCTCAACACCTGCTCGTAGAGGCCGCTCAATTCGGCAATAGTTGCAGCATCGAAAAGGTCACGGTTATACTGCCAGCAGCCAAACAGATTTCCACCGGCTTCCTCGACAACCAATGTAATTTCAAACTGAGCCTGCCTGGTTGTTAAATCGATGGTTTCCATAGAGAGATCTCCCACATGGAAAGTATGCCCACCCTGACCGATCAAAAAGACAGCAATTCCCTGCTCATCAATACCAGGGATCCGTTCCATCGAGAAACTGACCTGAAAGAGAGGAGAACGACCGGGATCTCGAGGCAACCTAAGCTTCTCAACAAGCCGCGACATTGGATAGTGCTGATTTTCCAAGGCACCATTTACCGTATCCCGATTCCGCATCAAAAACTCAGATACCGTAGGATCATCCTCAACATGACTCCGCACAGGTACGGGGTTTATAAAATACCCGACAATACTTTGCAATTCTGTCTGATTTCGACCTGCTAACGGCACTCCGACGACCAAGTCATCCTGCTGACAATATCGATGTAACAGAATTTCATAAGCGGAAAGTAGGGTCGTGAACAAGGTTGCACTTGAGTTTTTGGAAAGTTTTTCCACCGATTCGGTCAGAGCTTCGTCCAGCTGGAAACCATGAGTAGCGCCGTTAAAGGTTTGAACTGGAGGCCGCGGACGATCTGTCGGCAGATCCATCACCGTTGGCGCTCCTGCGATTTTTTGCTTCCAGTATTCAAGCATTCTATCACCCCCTGGGCTATCCAGATGCGCCTTTTCCCAAGCTACATAATCAGCAAAACTTGCCTTTTGGGTTTCGACTTTTGGAGTTTTTCCAGCCTTGAATGAGAAGTAATACTCAATCAAATCTTTCATCATCACGGCAACGGACCAAGCATCAGAAACGATGTGATGCATACTCAACAAGGCCACATGGGCTTTGTCCGCCGTCTTAAAGAGTTCCAATCGAACCACCGGTCCACGTTCAAGGTTAAAAGGCCGGTTTGCGTGTTCAGAGATCAGTGCTTTTAGCTGAACATCATTCATATTACAGCAATCGTGCTCTCTGAAATCAAAAGCCCTGTTATGTTGCAGTACCTGAACCGGCTCTCCGTTACGAGTCGTAAACGCAACGTCGAACATGGGGTGACGTTCAAAAAGCAAGGCAAAAGCTTTCTTCATCGACTCATGGTCAAGGAGTGGCCGGAACTTGCCAGAGAAAACCAAATTATAGGCAGACGATTCAGGTGCTAGGCGGTTGAGAAACCAAAGAGCTTTTTGCCCCTCGGAAAGAGAAAACTCCTCTGGCATAACACCAGTTGCCTCGAAAGCAACCATGTGATGGGAAATCCCAGCCCCCCCCACCAGGGAAGCACCTCCCGACTCGATCAATTTCTCAAGAACAGGAATTGCCAAATCCCTGATGTTCGGCCCATTAAGAACCGATCCCATCGGCATCGACATCCCGAGTTTGTCTTCAATTCGGTTCACCAACTCGATTGCCATTAGTGAGTCAAGGCCCAGATTTGTCAATGGAGTGTCTTTATCCAGCCGAGATGCATCAGTCCCCAATACAGCTCCGACTTGAGCGGCAATCAAATCCTCTACCAATGCCATCCTTTTTTCTGGAGGGGCCTCCAAAATCCTCGATGCCATGGAATCACCTCCACCTGAAGATGATCTCGGCACCACGGGAAGGAACATGCTAGAACCTCCCACCGATGGACTAAAACGTGCCAGCGCCTGCCAGTCACATCTAGCACAACCCAGTTGTGTGGCAGCGGTTTGGATACCGCGACCAAATAAATACAAGGTCTCCTCCATGTTGGTGGCTCCAAGACCAACTAATTCCAAATATTGCTGAGTCTTTTCGTTACGAGCCACAAACCCAGCTCCGATGAGAGCCCCCCAGTTGAAAGTCACCGAAGGAAGCCCTTTGGCACGGCGGTAATAAGCCAATTGATCAAGGAAAACGTTCCCAGCGTTGTAATTGGACTGTTTTACCGCCCCAATAAAGGCCGAAAAAGATGAGAAACATATAAAGTCATCCAATTCGATCCCCAGGGTAGCCTCATGCAAATTCCATGCTCCCAACATCTTAGGCAGCAAAACACTATTGAAGCGTTCATCATCCAGTTCGACTATAAACTCATCGTCGAGAACCATAGCTCCATGAACCACTCCGATCAGTTTATTCCTAGTGGCTTGGATCTGTTTCACAGCAGCCCTCACATCGGAGGCAGATGTGACATCACCCCGAAGATCCAATACCGATCCTCCCTCAAGTTTCAGACTGGCCACCTTGTCAATCGAATCGTCTTTTGGCCCAGAACGACTCATCAAGGCGAAATGGCGAGCACCATTGGCAAACATCCACAAGGCCAACTCCAGACCAAATCCCCCGGCGCCGCCAGTGATAAGGTAAGTTCCATCGCTGCGAAAACGGTTTCCCTCTTCGGTGGGGCGACCAATTTCGATTTCATCAATATCAAAATCGAGAACGTTTTTACCGACATGTTTACCTGCCGCCATAAACCGAAAAGCGTCAACCACTTTTGTAATAGGGAAAACATGATTGGGAAGTGGCTGATAATCACCCGCATAAAAATGCTTCTCCAATTTCGAGAACATTTCAGCGACATATTTCGGCTTTTGCTGAAGATGCTGAGCCAAATCTATCACAAAGAAACTTATGTTATTTCTCAATGGCTCCAAACCGATCTTGGAATTGCCGTAAACATCCACTTTCCCAATCTCCATGTAGCGACCGAAGGTCTTAAGCACACTGAAATTCTTCGGAATAAAGTCTCCCGCCAAAGAATTCAATACGGCATCAACTCCTTCACCCTTGGTGATTTCCATAATCCGATCCGCGAACTCCAATGTCCGCGAATCGAGTACATGATGAACCCCGGCATCTACCAGCAGTTGCCGTTTCTCTTTTGAACCAGCCGTCGCAAAAATGGTAAGTCCCAGATACTTCGCTATTTGGATCGCCGCCTGCCCCACGCCGCCAGTTCCAGCGTGAATGAGAATACTCTCACCTTTTTCCATTCGGGCCAACTCATTGATGCCATAATGAGCGGTCAAAAAAACAGTTGGCAAAGTCGCCGCATCAACATGTGACATCGCCTCCGGCTTTCTAAAAACCATACTGCGATGAACTGTCACATAGCTGCGGAAACAGTATGGAGCCATCCCGACGACTGAGTCGCCCACTTTTAGATCTTTGATTCCAGAGCCGACTTTGGTGATAACGCCGGAAAAATCATCTCCAAACCACTTCAGATCAACGGGACTACCTGGGTACATACCAAGAGCCTTCATGACATCGCGGAAATTGATGCCACCCGCTTTCACAAGAACCTCTATTTCCTCAGAACCTGTTTCTCGACGAGTCGTTTCATTAAGGCTGAGGTTGGTCAAAATACCAGGCTTATCGATCTGTAACCGATACGGGAGAACCGTTCCATCCTTCTGTACTGCGTTTCTCGTACGCGGTTCCAACTCCTCAAACCTAACTCGGTGAACCCTCCTGACATAGCGCCCATTCCCCCGAAAAGCTACTTCATGCTCGCCATTGGAAAGCAAAATTTCATCAGTCAAATCTTGAATTTCTACTGGTCTTGCCACCGGATCCAGATCAACCTGGGTCCAGCGGTACTCAGGAAACTCATTGTTGGCAACTCTTAATAAACCGGTGATTGGAGCCGAAGCAAGTCCAGAAATCGAGTCAGAATCGACCACAGGCATAGTTCCCCGTGTCAGAAAAAAGACTGATGGCTTCTTGGTCCATTCCCGGGATGTCAACATTTTCACTAAACTGTGAGCACTCCTAACACCCGTATCCTGAGCTTTATTCAAAGACTCCAAATCCAGATTGTCAGCTCTTGGATGATCAAGGCACAGAGAATGAACAATCACCTTCGGCGACTCGCTGGTTGACTCAAATGCAGAGAGGCGCTCTTCAACCTCTGCAGAGTAACCACCCGTTAACACGACTTTCACCCCTCTAGCTTCAAGGGCTTCCTGCAGCTTTTTACCGACACCAGAATAATCCGACATTACCAGATACACTTCCATAGCCGGATGTACCCCCGCCTGACTTGAGGTATCAACCACCACCGGTTCAAGTTCAGGCACTTCAACGGGGTCCGGAGCACGAGCAACCAAACAGGCCTGCTGATCCTCTTTCGGATCAAAAGAAGAGATAAAACTGGTAACCTCCCGATAACCACAACTGGTCAAAAATTCTTCCCACTGTTTTCTCGAGAGAAGGGCCGAATGTGGCCGCAAATCAAAGTCCTTGAAGCGCCACCATCCGCCGAGGAGTCCGAAAACGTTGTCGAGAGCCGCACGGCGCCAAGTCACTTCCAGAAACATCAAAATTCCGTCGGGTGCCAGACAGCGTTGCAAATTTTTCAACGTTGCCCGCAAATCAGAGGTCGCGTGGATCACATTGGATGCGAGAACAATATCATATTTGTGGAGTCCAACCTGATTTTCGGGGTCTTTCTCACAATCAAACATCTTGTATTCCACGAATGGGTATTTCTCACCGAATTTTTCCTCGGCAGTTTGAAGGAACAAGGGGCCATTGTCAGTGAAAACATACTCGGTCCGGTCATCTGGAAACACATCAAGGATTTTTGCGGTCAACGAACCCGTGCCCGCACCGACTTCCAAAACCCGGATCGCCCGTCGAGCCGGCACCTTGGAAACGGCTTTCGCAAGGGCATCTTTAATTTGTTCGTTAATCACGGGGAAATCAGCACCCTCGCGATAGAAACGCTCCATGATATGCCCAGAACCACCGGGGAAAAGAACCTCCAAGGGATCAATCTCACCTGAAAGTACCCCGGCGAGGCTTGGACCAGCACATCTTTGCAAATCAACTTCAGAAGCGAATTGCGGTAAATCATGTTCTAGATCGTCCAATTCTCCTAACATATCGGAAGTGAAATCGGGAGTCTTGACAACTTTCCAACCTTTTTCTCCCATGTTTTTCAGCAAGCCACCCTCTTCAAGGGCCACAAACTGCCCGTGAACTAACTTCGCGTGGTGCGAAGCAATATTGAGGTCCACCATCAATTGTTCTTCCTTGATGATCGAACCAACTTTGGGTTTCCAACCCAATTCAATATAAGCATTGGCGATAAATTTAAAGGCCACGTCGTCCAATTTCGGCAGAAATTTCGCATAATGATCATGAAGCCCGCGAGC
>JBGSJM010000087.1:0-18159 GCA_041742015.1 Verrucomicrobiales bacterium
ATTCGTTTGGGAATCCACCACAAAGGTGTGCAACGAATAACCTTCATTTCCGGTTTGACCTATCGCTAGGATTTTGGCGGTGTTTAAACCTTCGGTAGCGGTGGAAACGGTAATTTCTTGGGAGAAGGTTCCGGTGTAGTCCTAGCCCCCCTCAATCCCTATCGGACCGACGGCTCAAACAAAAGGGCTTGCAAAAGCAATTTCCTATCATTTGGCTATTCTTGACAATCAAGTTTCCCAAAGTATTTTTAATTTGCCCACGTGTTTCAAAATTTAGATATGAACTTCAATATGAAAGTGCTGTCCTTGCTTGCTTGTCTTTTTCCTGTGATTGCTCTCACAATCTCGTCTCCGCTGGTCGGTGGCGAACCCGCCTCCGGCGCAGCACCAGCTTCTGGGGCACCCGCTGCCGGTGGAGGTGACCTTGCCCAGCAGTTGGCCAACCCGATCTCGAGCCTCATCAGTGTGCCCTTTCAGGCCAACTGGGATTTCGGAATCGGGGTAAACGATGCCTCTCGCTTCACCCTGAACGTGCAGCCGGTGATTCCCGTTTCGATCAACGAGGAGTGGAACCTCATTGTTCGTACGATTCTTCCAATCATCGATGCAGAGTCTCCGGCACCGGGTATTCCAGATGCCTCCGGACTCGGAGATGTTGTGCAAAGCTTCTTTTTCTCGCCGGTCGCTCCGGTGGGCGGTTGGATTATCGGGGCCGGTCCAGCCTTTCTTTATCCGACCGCGACGAACAATCTGCTGGGTTCGGAAAAATGGGGCGCAGGTCCGACGGCAGTTGCGCTCAAGCAGGAAGGGCCATGGACCTACGGTGCTCTCGCCAATCACATCTGGTCTTACGCGGGCGACGAAGCCCGCAACGATGTCAATGGAACCTTCATCCAGCCCTTTGTCTCCTATGTCACTCCTACCAAAACGACCTATTCACTGGGCCTGGAGAGCACTTACAACTGGGAGCAGGAACAATGGACCATACCGGTAAATATGGTGGTGTCCCAGCTTTTTAAAATGGGCGATCAACCCGCGCAGGTCTTTGTCGGTGGACGGTACTATGCCGAGAGCCCCGACGGCGGGCCAGAATGGGGGATTCGCACCGGGCTGACGCTCTTGTTTCCCCGATAATGACGCCCCTGAAATAAACTCTTACTCGCTCATTTTGAAAGATATAGGCAATTCGATTTTTTTAGGAAAAAGGCTTGATTTCGGAGCCAGCCCCTTCTATCATCAACCGACCAATGTCCTGAAGTTGTTCACCATCCTTTAATGCGCCCAAGTGTTTTTAAATAAGAAATAGAATTAGAATCCAATATGAAAGTGCCGTCCTTGTTTGCTGCTTATCTTTTGCCTGTGATTGCTCTCACGATCTCGTCTACGCTGGTACGTGGCGGAGAAGTGGTTTGTGATGACAAGGCACCTGTCGTTGAGGACTGTAGTCCTTCACCGTGGAAATTTGAAATCTCACTTCCGGCCTAGGCTGCATGGACCGAAGGAACGATTTCTGCTGACGATGTATCAGCGAGCGGCTCCTATGGGTTTGACGAAGCGATTGACGACTTGGATTACGTCCCTGTTGCGCTGGCCATGGCTGTGAAACATTGCCGGGTTGGCTACCGCTTCGAATTTTCTAAAATGTCCGTTTCTCCCGGCAGAATTTTCGAAGACCGCCGGTTTCTTGATTCAGTGGTCGTCGAAAGTGAGCAGACCCGGGTAAATCAACATATCCTCTTTGACGTTATCCAAAACGACTGCCTCACCGTTTCGCTCGGTGGAGGAATTCGCTATTTTGGCATGGATTCGACACTTAGGGTTGTTGCTGGACCAAGAGCGGGCTTGGCACTGGTAAGATCGTCGGAGATTGACCTGTGGGATGCTGTCTTCGCGGCGGAAGCTCGTTATTGTCTTTCTGACAAAGCCTTTGTTCGGGCATTTGGCGATTACGGTGGCACCGATTCCGATGTCACCTGGCAGGTTATCGCTGGGGGCGGTTATTATATAAACCCCTGCGTTTATCTTTCTTTGGATTATCGCCAACTGGTACAGGAATTTTCAGGCCCCCGCGCCTCAGCGGAACTGAAATACAAAGGTCCTCAGATGGGATTGAACATCGTCTTTTAATTATCTTTGCTTAGTGATTCTCTGTTCATCGACTCGCAAAACAGCGAGAGTCGATGGTGCAGAGGCTCAGTGATTTGGGTTACCCAATCCAAATGGGCTCGATCCGGTTCTGTTGGAAAGACCGAAGCCGCTTCTGCTGCCGGAACCTTATGAATCTCACTCTGCTTGGAGCCTTTTTTGCAGTTGGATTGGCGGTCGGTATCGTCGCCCTGCTGGAAGTTGGGCGGCGCATCGGTGCCAAAAAGATTGAGGAAGAAGGTGAGACCGCCGCCAGCGGGTTCGGCGCTATCGAGGGTGCCATCTTTGGGCTGATGGGGCTGATCCTCGCGTTTTCGTTCTCCGGGGCGCTGGCACGTTTTGATGCCCGACGACAGCTCGTCGTCGAGGAGGCAAACGACATCGGTACGGCCTGGCTGCGGATCGACCTGCTGAATCCGGAAGCACAGATCCCGATGCGCGATCTCTTCCGTCGCTACCTTGACTCGCGGATCGAAACCTATCGGAAGGTGCCGGACATGGCTGCGGTGAGGGCGGAACTCGGACGAATGGTCAAGCTGCAGGAGGAAATTTGGTCGTTGGCGGTCGCTTCCACGGGGGAGGCAAAAATGCCGGCAGCGCCGATCCTGTTCCTGCCTGCGCTGAACGCGATGATCGACATCACCACGACGCGCACGGAAGCCATCCGGATCCATCCGCCCGTGGTGATCTTCGTCATGCTCGGCACGCTGACTCTCGCGTGTTCGCTCTTCGCCGGTTATGATATGGCGGCGCAGAAGCGGCTGAATCCTAGCCCCCCTCAATCCCTATCGGACCGACGGCTCAAACAAAAGGGCTTGCAAAAGCAATTTCCTATCATTCATTCATTTTTTCCCCGTTTTTCACGCAAAACCTCCCGAAAAACGGGTGCCTTTACTTGAACCAAGAAACTGGCGCAGGATTTCCGATTGCGTTGCACGGTTGGGATTTCGCGCTACCGTTATTTGCACGCCGGAGGATCGAAATGAACCTCTTGACTTCAACCCTTAACGCTGTGCTGCGTGGCTCTTCCGGTAGCGGGTGCGAAGGTTCCCAGACGTTAGCTTATGAAATTCCTCAAAGCCCATCTAAGAGCGACTTTAATTCTCCTAAAGTATTTCCTGTTTGGAATCATCCCATGCATCGTCATTGCGTATGTAATCGTTGGCTTTTTTGGAACTGACCACGTAGCAACAAAAGTAAGTCTGATAGTCTTGATTATTCCCACACTAATTTTCTTTCTATTAGGGACCACAAAATCAAGTTCTGCCTATCTCGAAGCAGTGGAGGATCAGCAAGCGAATCGTGATGACTAAGCACATACCACGCAAACAGCTTACGGTAAATAACCTCCGACCCATCTTCACCCAGAATCATCCCGACGCAGGGCTGGAACATTTCCCAGCCAGGTTGAAAGCGCGGTTACGATGATCAATCCCACAAAGAGGGTCTCGGCGAATTCGGAGGTTCCACCGGAGAGAAAACGGAGGGTGGCGCACATCACCCCCATGACCAGAACCAGGGCGAGGACACTGCCGAAGACGATGGTGCCTTTACGCGAGTCGTTGGTGAAGGTCATTGTCGCCGGTACGGTGGAGGCTATCAGCATGGCACCGAGGGGCGTGAGGGCCGGAACCTTCATCAAAACCCCGCAGATGATCAGTGGAATCCCGATCAGCAACGAGAGACCGATCCAGAGGCCGTGATACACTTCGCTTTTATGAAGGGCGAGGCGCGCAGTCCGGTCCAGGTAGATTAGAAAATTCCCGATGCCGGGCGAAAGCCAGATCCAGAGAACCAGGGTGATCCAAAGCGCGATCAAAGTCAGCTCGGCCCAGGCACCGATTTGCCGAAGCGGCACTCGCAACACCTGATAAGCGACGTAGGCACCGAGGATGATCGCCCACTGCCCCCGGCCGGTAAAGCGCTGCATGAAAAAGCAGTAGGCCAGATACATCCGGTAATACCACGACCGGGCTTTAAAAGACTCCAACAATCCAGAGCGGGCAGAATCCATCGAGGCATCAAGCCGGAGGGCTTCCTTAAAATGTTCCTCCGCTTTGACTTGATTTCCCTGGTGGAGCCTGGCCCAGCCGGCGTTGGCATGGGCGTAGGCATTTTCCGGATTTTTTGATAGCTGGATGTCAACCGCTGCCTGATTTTCCTCAACTCTGCCCTGGAGTCGAAGCACATTGGTGAGCATGTGACTGGCCATGGAGTCATCGGGGTCGATCGACAGGGCGATCCGACAGTTTTCCTCGGCTTCGGTCCAGCGGTGTAAATCACACAGGGCGGATGCTTTGACGCTGAAGTTGAAACTGACTTCCGGGTTCATCGCGATGGCGGAATCCGCCGCCTCGAGGGCTTCGCGGTGCCGATGCAGACTGGAGAGAATCAGGGATTTGAGCCCGAAGTAATAATCATCCTCCGGATCCAGGCGGATCGCGGTTTCCACGGACTCCAGGGCGTCGTTTTTCCGACCGGGCTGCTGCATCCGACACAAAGCGAGCCGACTGTGAACGAAGTCGTTGTCGGGATCTCTCATCAAAACCCCAACAAAACAGGCCTCAGCCTCTTCCAACCGCCCTTGATCGAGGAGCAGCAGTCCGTGAGATAATTCGCTCATCCCTGGTTTATTTGGTGAGCCCGAGATAGGTCAGCACATCGTCGTAAAATCCGCTTTGGTTGGCGTAAAGCGCGTAGTTTTTGGCGCTATCAAACCATTTTTTGGTGCTGGGTTTTACATTTTTGACGGCATTGAGAAGCTGTTTGTTGGTGACGGGCACGATTTTACCTGATTTCATGGCCTGACCAAGCGATTCCTCGATGGCCTGGTCAAACACCGCCTTGATATCTGCCCCAGAAAAGTCCTTCATTTTTTTGGCGAGACCGCCCATATCCAGATCGGTGACGGGTTTTCCTTGGGCCATGATTTTGATGATTTCCTCCTTGGCCGGTTCATCCGGAGGCGGCACAAAAATGAGGCGATCAAACCGGCCGGGGCGCAGAAAGGCAGAGTCCAGATGCCAGGGGGCATTGGTGGCACCGAGCACGAGGACACCTTCGTTGTGGGCTTCGGTCCCATCCATTTCGGAGAGGAACTGGTTGACCAGGGTGCGCCCGGCGGAGCCGCGCAGATCCTTCCGGTCGGCGGCGAGGGCATCCACCTCGTCAAAAAAGAGGACAGTGGGCGCATTTCTCCGGGCCAGTTCAAAAATATCGTGCAGTTTGCCCTCTGACTGACCGATATACATGTCGAGGATTTGGTGAAGGCCCACGCTGATGAATGTGGCATCGATCTCGCCGGCAGTCGCCCGGCTGATCAGCGTTTTCCCGCAACCCGGCGGCCCGTAAAGAAGGACTCCGCCACCCACAGTTTTGCCGTATGCCTTGAACAACTCTTCATTCTGCATGGGGTAGAGGATTTTCATACGGATGTCCTCTTTGACCGATTCCATGCCCCCGACTTTGGCGAAATTGGTGTCGGGGCGGGAGGCAAATTCCAATTCCAGGTCGGAATCATCGTCATCCACATCAAAAGCCTCAAAAATATCGTCATCATCCGAATCGGGATCGAGATAAACACCTACCTGATCACCGGACGATTGGATTCTGGTCCCCGGTCCTTTGCGGCCCCCGCCCTGCTCGATCCGTTTCAACAATTCTTTGTCTTTCGTCTTGGGATCGATCAATACAGCTTTGTCGAAATATTCCCGGGCCAGAGTGGCCTCGCCCTCGTTAAGCGCCAGAGTGGCCCGCAGAATCCAAGCCGGAGCGTAGTTTGGGGTTTCCTGGCAGACCTGCTCGATCCGAAGGATTGCTTCCGAGGATTTGCCACTGACGTCGAGCAAGCGGGCCAGACAGGTTTTGGCTTCAGCATTGCTCGGGTCAACCTTCAAAAGATGAGTGAAGACCTGGCGCGCCTCTTCGATCTGGAAGCTTGCCATGTGGGCATTGCCCAGCATCAGCAAAAGTGGGACATTGTCGGGCGATACCGCGAGAGCTTGTTTGAGTGAATCGATTTCTGCCATGGGTTGTTGAACTTAATTAATGGTTCGCAATTCGTAATGCAAGTGGTGAAGCAGACCAATTTTCGTAAATCGTTAACAATCCATTTTGATTCCACAACAGCCTGCGGTTGCGAATTCTGAGTCATCAGCTATTAAATGAGCAGCATGCTGACAATTCGAAATCTTAAAAAATCCTACGGGGGACAAGCCCTCTTTGAGGACGCCAACCTCCAAATCAATTATGGCGAGAGGGTCGCGCTGGTAGGTCCAAATGGAGCCGGGAAATCGACGATTTTCCGCATCATTCTTGAAGAGGAGGAGGCCGATATTGGTTCCGTAGATCGGGACGAATACACCTTCATCGGTTTTCTTCCCCAGGAAAGCGAACCGGTCGGCAATGAAACTGTTCTACAAATCTCCACCGGGCGCGCTGGTCAATTGGATGAGTTGGAAAAGGAACTGAAAAAGCACGAAGACGCCGGAACCGTCAACGATCCCAAGTACACCCAGACTCAGGCCAAGTTTGATGCCCTAAATGATGCCTCCGTTGAAGCCAAGGCAAAAAAAATGCTGCGGGGACTGGGATATGCCGAAAAAGACTTTGAGCGGCCCGCCAAGGAAATGAGCGGGGGCTGGGTGATGCGGGCCCACCTCGCCCGGCTCCTCGTCATGGAGCCGGACCTCCTCATGCTCGACGAACCGACCAACCACCTCGATTTGATGTCGCTGTTGTGGTTTCGCGATTACCTCAAAAACTACTCCGGAGCGGTTTTGTTGATTTCCCACGACCGCGGCTTTATGGATGAGTTAATCCAAACCGTCTACGATATCGACGACAAAAAGTTAAAAGCCTACACTGGTAACTATACTCAGTTCGAAATCCAGAAGGAGAAGAATTACGAAGTGCTCAATGCCTCCTACAAAAATCAGCAAAAGCAAATCAAAGAACTTCAGGACTTTGCGAACAAATTCCGCTCCGTCTCATCGAAAGCCTCCCAGGCTCAATCGAAATTAAAGGAGATCGAGCGGATGGAAAAAATCGAAAAACCCCAGGCTCCGAAAAAGCCATTTCGCTTTCAGATCCCGGAGCCACCGCGGGGTGGACAGAAGGCGGTCTCTCTGGAACAAATCGACTTTGCCTATGAAACCGGTCCAAAAATTTACGAAACCCTCGATTTTACCATCGAACGGGGCGAGCGGACCGTCCTCGTGGGGCCCAACGGCGCGGGTAAATCCACTCTCCTGAAGATCCTCGCCAATGAACTGCAGGTCCAGAAAGGCATCAGGAAAGAAGGCCACAATGCCAAGATCGGTTACTTCAGTCAGCACCGCCAGGCCACGCTTGATCCGGAAGCCACCGTCGTGGCAGAGGTCATGAACGCCGCCCCGACCCTGCGCGAAGATGAAGCCCGCGGCATTCTCGGTTCTTTCATGTTTCGAAAAGAGGAAGTTTACAAAAAGACCAAAGTCCTCAGTGGAGGCGAGAAAAGCCGCCTTAGTCTGGTGAAATTCCTGGTTGATCCGCCGAATATTCTCTTGATGGACGAGCCCACCACCCACCTCGACATCCTCACGGTTGAGTCGTTGATTATCGCGCTCAGCAAGTATCAGGGCACCCTGGTCTTCATCTCCCACGACGTCCATTTCATCAAGCAACTCGCCACCGATGTGGTTTACGTGGCATTTGGCAAACTCAAGCGTTTCTCTGGGAACTGGGAATACTTCATCGAAAAAGCCGGCGGCGGCGACGAGCGGGCTGCCCTGACTGCCACCCTCGAATCGTGACACGGAAATTGACACTGCCCGTGGAATCGATTAATTTTCTGATTATCGACTTTTATGCCGGTGTAGCTCAGGGGTAGAGCAACGCATTCGTAATGCGTGGGTCGGCGGTTCAATTCCGCCCACCGGCTTTTAGTAGATTTCAGGCCATGGTTAGGGCTGGACGGGGCGTGGTTGACACACGGGGCGCGGCAGCATAAAGTCCAACCATGAGCGCGATTACCGCAACACTCGACGTTGAGGACGATATTTCCGCCTTGGTGGTGGAAATGTTGCGTCAGTTCCCCAAGGGGGCTCGCATCAAGTTGACCATCTCCGAGGTGACACCACCCGAATCGGTGCCCAATTTGGAAGAGTATCGGCAGATAATAGACGATGCCCGGAGGCAAGCTCCAATTGGACCATGGCAGACGACGGCAGATACGATGCGTGCTTTGAGGGAGGGCGAAGGAGAGTAGTGACATGGCGTGGGTGGTGGATACGTCAGTGTTAGTGGATTTGGTGACCGGAGATCCGTTGTTTGCATCCGCCTCCACGGCCTGTCTGCAAGCATATCTGAGGGACGGATTAGTCATCAGTCCTGTTACTTTTGTCGAAATCGGGCCGAGCTTCTCTGGCGATGAAGTAGCCGCAGAGGCATTTCTGAAGGCAGCACGCATCGGTGCCTTCGAGTTTTGGAGTCATGGCGATACATTGCTGGCCCATCGTCTGTGGCACCAACATCACGTGAGGCGCAAGCAACAACAAACAGCAAAACGCCCGGTGGCCGATATCTTGATTGCTGCATTTGCTGAGCGTTTCCAAGGCATCATTACCCGCAATGCGTCCGATTTTCGCAACATTCTCCCATCACTCGCTGTGGTTGAACCCTAAGATCAAATGACTAAGATGCCATCCATAAAACAAGGACTGCTGACGTTTCACTGCTGACGTTTGCCGTAGGAAGTCAGCATCAGATGCCCCTTGCATGTGCCGACGAAAACGCAAACCTTGCTCATAGAGTTACGTTCCGACAATGGTTTGGAATCCCCCGTAAGTCATGCGAGCGCAATCAAAAGGTGAGTCCTCGGGGCTGCAGAGTTGACCACTCGTTGTTAAAATGAACGCCCTGAAAAAGATTTCGTGTCGTCCAAGTTTCCAGTTGCTTTGGATTTATCTCGACCGTATTTGGTTTGAATAGCATGATTGCGTCATTGACACCACATCTGATTAACTTCTCCATTTCTCTTGCGACCCTTGTTTTCTTGACCGCAGCGTCCCCCGGGATTGATCCGTTAGCCGGAAATCCCTATGGTGAAGTTCCCCGGGAAGATGCCACTTGGTGTGCTCTAAACAAGCTGCCTTTCCCGGAAACCTATTTTTCGCCAGTCGGTTTTATTCATTTGCCGGATGGAACCACCATCGTGGCCTGCCAGCGGGGTATGTTTTACCGGCTGGATCTGCGTGCACCGGAGAAACCCGTAAAGGTTTTCCTCGATTTCCGGGAGGTTATGACTGGAATTGACGATTTTGAAGCCGGGGTCCATGGACTCGCCCTCCACCCGGAGTTCGCAAAAAACGGACGGATGTTTCTCTCCTACTCGCAGAACAACCCTCGCCGGACAGTCATCAGCGAGATGTATGTTGATCGAAAGGCGAATTACAAAATCAAGCCGAAAACCGAGAAAATCATTTTTGAACTTCAACAGCCCCTCGCTGACCACTGGGGCGGGCAAATCCTTTTCGGGCCAGAGGATGGTTTGTTATATATCGGCATCGGCGATGGTGGTTTGCGGGACGATCCCTATCGGCTGGCCCAAAATCCATGGACCCTACATGGAAAGATTTTGCGAATCGACGTCAACCACAAACAGGGCAACCTCGCCTACAGTATTCCGAAAGAGAATCCCTTTGTCGGCATGCAACTGATGCGGGAGGAGATCTACGCCAGTGGGTTGCGCAATCCCTGGGGCCTCGCCTTTGATCCCAAGACCGGACATCTCTGGTGCGCGGATGTGGGACAGGATTTTTGGGAGGAAATCAATGTGATCAAAAAAGGCGGGAACTATGGCTGGAGCGACCGCGATGGACCCATGGCATTTTTCAAAACCCGTGACCCATTGCTGGATAACGTCAATTTTATAGATCCCGTTTTTGCCTATACACGGATGCGGGGAGATGGGATCTGTATCATTGGTGGAATTCTCTACCGGGGGAAAAAATTTCCCGAGCTGGAAGGCAGCTATATTTATGGTGAATGGGGATTCGGTCTGGTCGAAGCCGTCAAGATCAGCGAAGACGAAACCAAGAGCCTGCAACGGTGGACCCTATACCGCAAACCGGGAGATGGAACCTCCTTCAACCCAACTTTTATCGGAACGGATCAGGAAGGGGAAATCGTCGTTTTGTCTCAGGAAGGCACCTTGTGGACTCTGGATCGGGTTGAGAAACCGTAACGTTCAAGCCCCCAGCACGGCCCGGAGATTTTCGATCACGGCGGCGTCCTGCTCGGGCATGATGGTGCGGAGATCGAGTCGATATTTGTCCTCCGCGATGTAACCTATCATGGGAAGTTCGCGGGCCCGGAGTAGACTGGCCAGCTTCTGTAATTTTATCGTCTCGGGAGCGATATCGATGGTTACCGATGGGATCTCTGCCTTGGGCATGGTCCCGCCACCGCACCGGGCGATGCCACTACCGATGGTGACCGCCTTGTTTTTCAGGGTGTTGACGATGATTTCGGCGCGGAGTTTCAATGCATCTTCAGAAAGAGAGAGCATCTGAAGCAGCGGCAGATCAGCGCTCTCGCCGGAACTTCGGTTCAAATACTCAATCACCGTTTCCTGCAAACCGGTGAGGATTAATTTGTCGCAGCGCAACGCCCGAAAAAACGGCTCTTTTTTGATCCCGGCAATCAAACCCGCCCGCCCGGCGATGATGCCCGCCTGGGGACCACCGAAAAGTTTGTCACCACTGACACAGACAAGATCAACCCCGCGATTAAGCACTTCCGTCGCGGTAGGTTCGTGCGGGATTGGAGCGAGTGACTCGGTCGGCAGCATGGCCCCGCTGCCCAGATCTTCCACCACGGGGAGACCATGTTTGCGGCCCAACTCCACAAGCTCCTCCGTCTCCGGCTGATGGGTAAAACCCTCCATGTAGAAATTGGAGCGATGTACTTTTAAAAGCATCCCGGTTTTCGGGGTGATCGCTTTTTCGTAGTCTTGGAGGGTGGTTTTGTTAGTCGCTCCAACCTCAACGAGCCGGGCTCCGCTCACCGTCATGATTTCCGGGACCCGAAAGCCCCCGCCGATTTCGACCAACTCACCACGGGAGATGATGACCTCGTTCCGCTCTCCGTTGGCGAGGTGTTTCAAAATCAAAATCAGCGCAGCAGCACAGTTGTTGCAAACCGTGGCGGCCGGTGCCTCGATCAGTTTGGCGAGGGCGATTTCCAAAAAACCGCCGCGCCGACCCCGTTCCCCGGTGGCGAGGTCGAGTTCGATATTGTTGTAGTATTGCCCAACTTGGGTGAGTCTCTTCACCACAGTGTGACTAAGAGGAGATCGCCCCAGATTGGTATGGATGATGACGCCGGTGCCGTTGATCACCGGATGAATCCGGGATTGATACAGAGCAAAAATATCGCTACGGATTTCAGCGACGATTTCCGAAAACTCACCAATTGAGCTGCCGCCAGCTTTGAGATGGTCCCGGAGTGATTCGATCTTCGCCCGGACCAAATCCGTCACCAGAGGTAGAGGCAGTGGCGGGCGGTTGGCGTCCTTTTCCAGTTCACAGAGAACCTTGTCAACACCGGGAATCTTGCGAAAAAGTGAAGGTTTTTTTGCCATGAAATTTGCCGACCCGGCTGACTGTACCCTGTTATGTCAGCTATTGTACCCTGTTGAATGGCTGACTGTCCCCTGTTTAGTGCCAGTTAATTCACCCGATTTTGTCGGTGCCAAAGTAGGGGCGCAGGGCCTCTGGAATCTTGATGGTGCCATCGGCCTGCTGGTAGGTTTCCACCAGGGCGACATAGAGCCGGGGCAGCGCCGTGCCGGAGCCGTTCAGGGTGTGACAAAAATGGTTTTTCCCGGTTGCAGTTTCTTTGTAGCGCAGTTTCATGCGGCGGGCCTGGTAGTCGCCAAAGTTCGAACAACTGGATACCTCCAGGTAGCCGCCGTGACCGGGTGCCCACACTTCGATATCGTAGGTTTTTGTGGAACTAAAACCAACATCCCCGGTACAAAGCTCGATGGTCCTGTAGTGAAGTCCGAGCAACTCAAGGATGGTCTCCGCCTCCCGAGTCAGGATTTCGAGTTGTTCAAAAGACTTGTCGGGATGGACGATGTTGACGAGTTCAACTTTGTCGAACTGGTGCATCCGGATCATCCCACGGCTTTCGCGGCCCGCTGAACCGGCCTCCCGTCGGAAACAGGGGGTGTAAGCGGTCACTTTGACGGGAAATTCCTCTTCTTTCAGGATTTGATCGCGATAGAGGTTCGTCACTGGCACTTCAGCGGTTGGAGCGAGGAAAAAGGTATTGTTTTCGAGGCCATACATGTCGTCCTCGAACTTCGGGAGCTGTCCGGTGCCGTACATGCAATCGCGGTTAATGATAAACGGCGGGGAAATTTCCGTGTAGCCGTGGTGCTGGGTGTGGCGGTCGAGCAAAAACTGGATAAGCGCCCGCTCCAGCTTGGCTCCAGCCCCGATAAAAGTGATAAACCCGCTCCCGCTAATTTTGGTTCCCAGTTCAAAGCTAAAAAGATTAAGCGCCTCGCCAAGGGCGACATGATCTTTGGGCTGGAAGTCATTAAAGACTGGCTTTTTCCCCCATTCTTTGACGATGGGATTGGCAGATTCATCAGAACCGACCGGGCAATTGGCATGTGGCAGGTTGGGCACTTGGAGGAGCAGGCGGATCTGTTCTTCGTCAGCAGCATCAGCCGTTTCGCCGATTTTTTGGATTTCCTCCCCGATTTCCCGGACTTGGGCATCTATCGAGGAGGTGTCTTTGCCCTCTTTTTTGAGGGTTCCGATCTCTTTGGAAATGCGCTTGCGATCGCCCTGAAGCTTTTGCTTGCGGGTTTCTGCCTCCCGGCGGGTGACGTCGCACTCGAGAATTTTATCAATGAGTGTCCACGCATCTCCACCGCGTTTTTTGACCCGTTCCTTAACCGAGTCTGCATCTTCACGAATCTGCCTAATATCCAACATGACGGCGTGACATTACTTCACTCCCCGGCACCGTCAATCCTGAGTGAGGCTGCTTCTTGGAAGAACCATACAGCCAACTGATTTTTTTTGAGGAATGTCTAAAGGTGAGCGTTTCCTCGGAACATCTGTCATTTCGACTCTGTCGGGTCAGGGCTTGAGTGACTCGGCGGTGGCGACTTCGCTACAAGATCACGCCCTCCGGGGTTTTGCCATCAAAACACGAAATTTGATGATTTTCCGCTTTCATTTTTACGGTTAAGCTGTTCCTTGGATTGACTGGAATACGCTCAATATTCTGCGAAAAACTGCGCTTGGCCCACGGTCGGCCAGGGTCCATCTCGATGGCTTAAACATCGTAAACTCCACCATTTCAAATGTGAGTGACAATACTAATACCGAAATATTCACCGGAAGTCTTGATGATGTCGCCTGGATACGCATCAATGGGGTCGCCACCAAAGATACTTCTGCGCCGATTCGGCCCTACCTGGCAAAGACTTATGCCGAAGGAATTCGCAATTTTGTTTTTGACCTCAAGCATTGTCGCCTGATCGATTCCACTTTCATCGGAATCCTGTCGTCTCTGGCTGGAAGAATATCAGAGGCAGGATCCGTCAATTTAATCCATACCAACCCAAGAAATGCCACATCCATCTGCAAACTGGGACTGGATAACATGATCAGGATTGATCGGGATGACGAAAAATTCAAAGATTTGGAACTCAGAGTCAGTACCTGTCTGGATCGGCTTGCTGATGTCAACCTGAACAAATCGGAAAAAGCTTCCATGATTCTGGAAGCTCATGAAGATATCTGCTCAATCAATGAAGACTTGGAAGAAGAATTTAGAGATGTCCTGGATTTTTTGAGAAGAAACCAAATTGCGTCGATTGATTCCGATGAAACCGATTCCGATTCGACTGAAGAAGATAAGGATGAGGATGAGGATGAAGATGAAGAATAAAAGGTTGGCATGGGACTGGAGAAATGCCCTTGTCGCGGGTGGAGCCAAAAATCTTTGGGGACTCATCAGCCGCACTCTCGCCGCCGAAGGAGCCAAAGTCGCTGTCCACTACCACAAAGTCCTCAAAAAATTGATCGTGGATACGACTGATGAGGCGGTGGCGTGGCTCAAATCTCAGGGAATTGGCGGCAGGATTACCGAAATTCAAGACATCGCTCCGATTGTGAAGTTTCTTGTCACCGAAGGTGGCTGGATTACCGGACAATCGATCTTTGCCAACGGCGGATTCACCACGCGATAATCTGAACGATCCAAAAATGGCTTGGCGACTTAGGGTAGCACTTCGATTTTAACCGAAGCCACCCCGTCTGTAATCATATCCAGTTTCCCGGCGGCGTTGCGGCTCAAATCAATGATCCGCCCTTCGACGTAGGGACCACGGTCGGTGATCGTTACGATTTCGCTCTTGCCATTGTCAAGATTAGTCACCCGCACCATGGTTCCGAAGGGCAGCGTGCGATGTGCCGCCGTGGACAGGGAATCGTTTAAGCCAACGCCGCTGGCGGTTTGGGTCCCGTTGGTATCGACCCCGTAGAAACTGGCGATCCCCCGAGTACTCTCTTCCTCTTTTTCGGCATCAGAAACGGCGGACGGCTCACCACCATCGGCTGAATTCAGTGCCCCGCGAATGACTGCATAGCCGCTGATCGCGACGGCGAAGCAGAGAACGATTGCCGCCAACCATAGGATAGTCTTTTTCATGAGTGGATTATGATGTTTGGGTAAATGTGAATCTTCTTCATTGGACATCTGGCAGTCTCCGGCATTCGCAGCGATTCCTCTATGGGGTGAACGCCCCAAAGCGGTAGTTCCCAATTTAACACTTTCACTTGAGATCGAGCGGGAAAGCAAGTTTCCGGGGCACAAAAAGCCGGAAACCGTGGACAGAGAATCGAATTGATAGACTGAACGCAAGATGGTGCGCCTTCGGATTTGACAGAACCTGATTTTTTCGCGAAGTGAAAGACAAAATCGCAAACCAAGGGCGCTTAAGAAGTCGAAACCGGCTCGCGCGCACCAAATCCTTAACACACAATCAATGGCTAGAAATTCCACTTCTCAGTTGGCAGGCATCCTTGACCGGATTGACGAAAATATCATCACGTCATCCGCTTGGGTGAATCCGCTGCGCCAGGAAATCTCGTGTCACTTGATCGGCCAGAACCGGCTCGTCGACCGGCTCCTCATTGCCCTGCTGGTCAAGGGTCACATCCTCCTTGAGGGAGTCCCGGGCCTCGCGAAAACCCTGGCTTTGAAAACCCTCGCATCTCTGGTCAATGCGGAGTTCCGCCGGATCCAGTTCACTCCCGACATGCTGCCGGCGGACATCGTTGGTACCCAGATTTTCGACCCGAAAAGTGCCTCTTTCGAGGTGAAAAAAGGTCCGGTTTTTGCCAATTTTATCCTCGCTGATGAGATCAACCGCGCCCCGGCCAAGGTGCAGAGCGCCCTGCTTGAAGCCATGCAGGAAAAGCAGGTCACCATTGGCGACAAAACCTTTCCCCTGCCCCGACCTTTCCTTGTCATGGTGACCCAAAACCCGCTGGAGCAGGAGGGCACCTACCCTCTCCCGGAGGCGCAGGTGGACCGCTTTATGCTGAAGGTGGTGGTGGATTACCCAACCATGGAAGAGGAAATCGAAGTGGTAAACCTGGCGGCAACCACCAACGAAATGGTCACCCCAAAACCAATGGTCAAGCTCGAAGAAATCGCCACTGCCCGCGATGTGGTCAACACGATCTATCTCGATGATAAAGTGAAACAATACCTCGTCACTCTGGTCCATGCGACGCGGGATCCGGACAAATTTGGTCTGAATCTACAGCCTTTCCTGCGGGTCGGGGCTTCTCCCCGGGCCTCCATCAGTCTGGCCCTGGCCGGGAAAGCCCATGCTTTCCTGGAAGGGCGGGGCTACGTGACCCCCCACGATATCAAGTCTGTGGCCATGGATGTGCTCCGCCACCGGGTCACGATTTCCTATGAAGCCGAGGCTGAAGGCCTGACCAGTGAAAGCGTGATCGAGCGAATCCTCGATCAATTGCCAGTTCCGTAAAGAAGTTGAGGGTTTTTAGTTGAGAGTGCGGAGGGCGTTCAACAGGGTACAATCGGTGACGTAACAGGGTACAGTCGGAAAGTTCAAATGTCGAAACAGGTAAAAAAGCACCATCCAAAAATCGGCGATCCCGAAGCGGAGGCCCGCGCCGCCGAGATCCTCGGTCGGGTCCGCAAAATGGAGGTGCGGACCAGCCGCCTGGTGGACGATGCCATGGCGGGTCGATACGCCTCCGTCTTTAAAGGCCGGGGGATGGATTTTGACCGGGTTCGCGAATATGTCGTGGGTGATGATGTGCGGACCATCGATTGGAATGTGACCGCCCGGACCGGGGCACCCCATATCAAGGTCTTTACCCAGGAACGCGAACTAACCATTATCCTGATGATCGACATCAGTGCCTCGTCGAACTTCGGCTCGGTCGAGCAAACCAAGCGGGAGATGGCCACGGAGGCAGGCGGGGTGCTGGCGGCTTCCGCGATTCGCAATCAGGACAAAGTGGGCTTGGTTCTCTTTACTGATCGGGTCGAACTATATATTCCGCCAGCCAAAGGGCGCATCCACATCATGCGATTGATCCGGGAAGCCCTTTTTTTTGAGCCCGAGGGCCGGGGCACAGACATGAAGGTGGCCCTGGATTTTGTGAACCAGATGCTGAAGCGCCGGGCGATTGTTTTTCTGGTTTCGGACTATTCCTTTCCGGGCGATTTTGCGGCGGTTCTGGCCGAGGCGCGCCGCAAATTGCAGGTCACCAGCAAACACCACGACGTGATCGCCCTATCGGTCAATGACCCCCGCGAATACGCGATCCCCGAGGTGGGCCTCCTCACCGTGCAGGATGCGGAAAGCGGTGAGTTGATCGAGATCAACACCAGCAACCCGGCGGTGCGGGCCAAATATGAGGCCCAGGCCGCAGCTCGCAAGGCCGCCGTGCAAAAAGCGATTCGCTCGCTGGGAGTTGATTTGCTGGAACTTGAAAATGGAACCGACTGGATGCCAGAACTGATGAGATTTTTCGAAACCCGGCGGCGGCGTGCCTGATCTTCTGCGAGAAATGAGGATACTTTTGGTCACTTTTTCGCTGATTTTGTTTTTCCCCTGGTTCATTCAGGCTCAGGAAGGGGAGGACATTCGCGATGTCAAGGGACTGATCAGCATTCCCACCCCGCCGAACTACTGGCTTTGGGCGGCGGTCGCAGTGGTCCTGATTATCGCCGGATATCTACTATGGAAATGGATGAGCCGAAAAGTCCTGCCGCCTGGTATATCTGCGGCTAAAAAAGCGCTCGAACAACTACATGCGGCGGAAAGGTTGATCAATATGGATACCGCTGAACCACTCGTGATCAAGGCGACCGATGCGATCCGCCACTATATCGAGAATCGCTTCTCCCTGGCTGCACCCCGCCAGACGACGGAGGAATTTTTGCGCAAACTCCGGGAAAAATCCGGGGAGGAGGAAATCTCCCGATACCGCGATGAGTTGGGCAATTTTCTGGGTTGTTGCGACAAGGTGAAATTTGGGCGCGGCGATCTGGTGGCGCAGGACCGAACGGCGCTCCTCGACAGTGCCCGGCACTTTGTCGAAGCAACCCGCGAGATTCCTCAGCCTAAAGCCTCTAGCCTAAAGCCTCCCGCCTAATATGACCGAAACCAACTTTCAGTTCGCCCATCCAGAGATTCTTTTTCTGCTGGCCCTGCTGCCTTTGATCGCCTGGATCAAGGGTCGGATTGGTCAGGTCGCAGCGCTGGCTTTCCCCTCGGTGGCAGCGGCGCGGGGCGCGGGCGGGAAACCCCGCAGCAAAATGGGCGGCTGGCTGGCGACACTGCGATTGCTGGCACTGGCCGCGCTCATCGTGGCTCTGGCCCGGCCCCAGTTGGGGAAGGGCACCACGGAGGTGGAAGCCAGCGGGAGCGCTATCGTCCTGGCGATAGATGTTTCCGGC
>JBGSJM010000088.1:0-5935 GCA_041742015.1 Verrucomicrobiales bacterium
TGAAGGAGAGGAGAGGGCTAATCTGTTGCACGGACTCTAAGGCCTAAGGGTAAGATCAGGTTACCTCTCCCTCCTCCAAACAAAGTTGTTTAACTTTCGTTTAATGTTCCAAAACCTCAACTTTTCAAAGTATAAGGGTAAGATACAGGCGCACCGCCGTCTCAGAGACTACCCTCCCCCACCACGACCGCCCCCACTGATAAGTCACTTTGTCGTTCATCACGCAACGGCCCGGCCCCAGATCATCAAAACGATGCTCATGGACGAACCGGGTAAACGGACCTTTGACCATCTCGTCTACCAGCAAATGGGGACGCTGCACCGTCTTCCAACGGCAAGTCCAGTGCATGGGAATAATCCACCAGTCGCGGCAATGTAGTTTGATGATGCCACCCTCCTCCGCAGGGCCATCAGTCTCCAGGGAAACTAGAGTCAGGGTTGGCGGCATGACCTCGGAGAGATTGTGGGGATCACTGTGAAAGTCGAACATCCTCTCGGCGCTGACTTCGAGCGGAGTACAGGTTTGAAAAATGGAATCCATGGGTCATCTAATTGTGACGGTACGGATTCAAAACTGTCTCAGATGCTCCCAAGGCTGCTCCAAAAGAGCCACCGAGTTTTCAATCAAAGGACATCTGACTGAATTTATTTAAGAAATCCTAAATATATGAGTTTGATTATGAAATTTCTGCCATTACCATAAAGCCAGCTCTTTTGTCTAAGAGCTGTGGTTATGACTGGACGCTCATTTATTCTTCATCGCTTTCAGGCCAGGGCAGTGCTGCCAGCATTGTTGACTCTGGCGGGATTTCAGATCATCTGCCTGGGGATTGTGGACGGTGACCAGCTTCCAGGGTCAGGCAAAATCATTGACCAGAAAAGTCGCAAGTGTTCATTGGCGATTCCAGCCAGCCGGGAAAACGTCTTCGAAAAGTCCCTTTTCAAAGACGCCCGGTAGATTAACCCTCACTTCAATTGGGTGAGCCAGGCGAGGAGAACTTCAAAGTCTTTCTCGCCAATCTGTGTATTTAACCCAGCAGGCATCAGTGACACCGGGAGGTGGGTCCGCTCCACCATTTTAGCAGTGTCGATGGTAAACTTATTTCCAGCGGCATCGCTGTAGAAGTGAATCCCGGCCATTTCACCGGTGACAAATCCCACGTGCTCCTTGCCGTCATCCATGAGAACTTTCCAAGTCTCAAATTGGGGCGCAATGTCCGCTGACGGCTCATAGATGGATTTCAGGATGTGATCTTTACCCCTCACTCCGATCGAACTCAGGTCCAAACCGCCCATTTTACCGAAACCATTAACACAGTGGCACTTTGCGCAGTTTTTATGAAACACGAATTCAGCCTGCTCGAGCGGATCCCGCAACCTGGCAAAGACACTTTCCTGATCCGCGAGACTCGCAAAGGCACTGACTTTCGGGGTTAAATCGTTCAGGATAATCTCCCGGGCAAAAGCGCGGGCCGCCACAGGATCCTCGTGATCCTTCAAGGTCAATGCCACCCCGGCCCTCATTTCATCATCACCGTTTTTGTAAACCTCTTTCAACTGTGCAATCGGGAGTTTACCCCTTTCATCCAAGAGCAGGAAGGCGGCGCGACGAGCCGTTGGTGAGGGCGAGTTTAATTCGCCGATCACCATTTTTTGGAGATCTTCATCCATGGTTCCCTGGTCGGAAACACGAGCTTTTGCCGTAATCGCAGCGTGGAACATTCTGGTTGATGCCGGGTTCTTGATCTCCGCTTCAATATCACTTTCATAACCCTTTAGTTTCTTGTCAGCGATCCACTTCATGGCGAGGAGGCGCAGGGTCTCAGATGGCTGATACTTGGAGAGGGCAACTCGAATCTGCCGATCTCCATCGGGTTTGTTATGGAACCGGGCGTGGAGCAGGTCAAAAATTTGCTTACGCTCGGATGACATGCCAGACGGAGCGATATCTCCTTTGATCATTTTCGCAAAGGTCCAGGGATCTTCAGGATCAGGTTGCCCAGTGTAGGGAGTGATTTTGGCTTCGGGCGACTCCTCGGGCTCCCAGTTTTCCATCCTCCAGATGGCACCATGACCGTGAAGCTGGTAGTCCCCTTTCACCCAGTCACTCACATAAAGATCGCCCGAGCCGGTATAAGCAAAGCCCACTGGACGAAAATCAATGCCGCCTTTAACCAGGGTTTTGCCCTCGGTTTTATAGTGGGTTTTGTCCCATTTCAAAGGATAAACTTCGATGCGGTGATCCGACCAGCTCGCCACAATCAAATTACCTTTGTGGTACAAGACATCGCAGGGGGCATCCCCGGTTCCAGACAGCATCGGCATGGCTCCTGGCAATTCACCGTCCCAGGAGATAAAGGGGTGCTTGCCACTTTTCCCGTAGCGATATTGATACCCATAATCCCCACCGTCGATCACATGGTGCAGACGACTGGGGGGCCGGGAACTGGGATCATTATCAGTGCAAAAAACCTGGCCAGCCGGAGAGTAACAAAGTCCAAAAGGATTCCAAAAACCGGTGGAGAATAACTTCAATTGATGTCCGTCCTCGGTGCACTTCCAAATATTCCCGCCCTCGCCTTGATCGCTGTAAGTTGTCCCATCCTGGTCCTTGAGTGAATAGGCCGCGCCGAGCAATCCGCCGATTCCAAATATCAGATTTCCGTCTTCATCGAAGCACAAACCGGCGCAACCATAACCATTATCGAGAAATTTTCGTTCAAATTCAAAATGAACCACGGTTTCAACCGAATCTGATTCAGCCACCCCATCATTATCTCGATCCCAAAGGCGCATCACTCCGTTTCGAGTCGCCACATAAATCGCGCCGGTTTTCGGATGCACGGCAATATTCATGGTTGCCGCCAGGCCGCTACCATAAAAAACCGAACGAGTGTCAGCCTTGCCATCGGCATTGGTATCGCGAATCCAAATAATCTGATCCGACTCGGGGCCATTGTACTCTTTTGGTCGAAAGTGGGTCTGCGATTCGATGACAAGCAGTTTGCCATCGTTGGTAAAGGTCATCCCGATCGGGTGTTTGATCAAATCAGAGTCAGCAAACTTCACGATCCGGGTTTTGGAATCTGTGGCCTGCGGCAGAACCTCCGTCGCCATAGCGGCAGTTTGCAGCACAGTAAAAAATATGATTAGCGATTCCTTGGACATGGACCGTGGAGTGAGTTGTCGAATTTAAAGAGCGATTTTTAGGCCAACTATGATTCAAAAATTTGATGCCTTCATCAAAAATTTAACATTAATTGAATAAAAGACAACATTAATTATAAAACTCCAGCGCCTATACCGATAATTTGAATCGATTTTCAATTTAATTGCAAATCTTTAATAAAAAAATTTGCGAGCGCACTGGCGCTAATCAACCAAACAACTCACTCATCGGATCACCCTGATAAAGTGGAATCGGTCGACCGGCGACATCGGTCCAGTGGGTATCTCGCGGGATTCCGAGACTTTCAAAAATCGTTGCCGCCAGATCCTCGGCCCGACGGACATCTCTGACCGGATAAGCGCCCAGTTTATCAGTCGCTCCGAGCACGGCACCGCCCTGGATACCTCCCCCCGCCAGCCAGACACTTTGTACCGCGCCCCAATGATCGCGCCCCGGCAACGCCGCCCCGGATAGGGTCGAAAGTTTCGGGGTTCTCCCAAATTCACTGGCCATCACGACGAGGGTATCTTCCAGCATGCCCCGCTCGCCTAGATCATCCAGCAAAGCGGATACGGCCCGGTCCATCGGTGGAAACAGATAATTGCGGAGATTGGGGAAAATGGCCTGGTGATTATCCCAGGTTTCATTGTTTCCCAGGTTTACCTGGACGAGCCGAACCCCGTTTTCCACCAATTGTCGGGCCATCAGGAGCGACCAACCAAACGCATTGCGACCGTAGCTATCCTGCGTTTTGGCATCAGCGCCGTGAACATCAAAGGCGGCCTTGGTCTTTTCATCCGAAAGCAATCGGATCGCCATTTCTCGGTAGCGGTCGATGCCCCCTGCCTGACTAGCGGATTCGAGGTGCTGTTGCTGGCTGTCCAACAAAGACCGCAGTCCCAACCGATCCTGAAACCGATCAAAATCAATCGAATCCGGTAAATCCAGACTGAAAGTCCGGAATTTCAAATCATCCCGCTTTTGAAAACCCTTGGCATGGTGGAAATGATAATCGGGATAAGCCCCGTAGCCTTTTGAGTTGTACTTCGAGGCCTCCAGAAAAAATGGATCGTTCTGCCGACCGAGTAATCCGCCAAACTGACCCGGGATAGTCCGCCCAGTATTATGCACGATTTTGTCCGGTAAAACTAGGGCGGAGGGTAGGGCTCCAGCTCCGGGTAACAATTTCCCAGCCAGGGCCGCCATCGACGGCCAATCGGTATCTTTCGGCTTTGACGGGTCAAAGCCGGAAGGTATATCCGTCCGTCCGGTGAGCATGATGTAGTGCCCATTGGAGTGTTCGTTTGACCCATGGGACAGAGAGCGGCAGACCGCCCATTGATTGCTTCGCTTCGCCAAACCGGGGAGGTGTTCGCAGATTTGAAGCCCGGGAGTGCGCGTAGGGATCGGTTGAAACTCGCCACGAATATCGCTGGGAGCATCCGGCTTCATATCAAAACTCTCCAACTGTGATAATCCCCCCGAAAGAAAAATATAAATGACCGAGCGATGTTTCTTTTTGCTCCCCTCCCCTGCTGCTGCCTCAGCCGCAGCGAGATGATCCAAGCCAAAACCACCAAGCAGCCCAACCGCACCGGCTTTGATTGCTGCCCGCCGCGTCGACAAAATTGCCCGGCTATTACCAGCGGGAGATCGAAAATCGTGGCTCATAGTGGTTCGTGCAATATTTTCCCACCACAACGTGTTTGGTGCAAATAGGCAACAAAACGTCTTTGCGTCATGCGCTGGTGCGGGACTTCGAAGAAATGACCGAATTCAAACTGCCGTTCGATGGGGGAAGATGCTAATTTGCTTCCCGAAATTGGGCGATTAAGCTCCACCATTCCGCCTTCATGAACACAGATCCGGGTTCCGTTGAGCGAAAAGCTCCTTATTGTCTCTGGAGACCAAATCGTCATCAGATTCATTTTCCAAAGCTATCAGGGTGAAGCTCCGACACAGTTTGATTTGGAAGTGATGATCGGTCTGTATTTCCAACCAGAGAAATACACCATCACTCACACTAACCAGGTGATTTTGTCTCATGACTATTCCACCTTAATTCTCTCCGAAGAAGCCGAACAGCTAAGCTCGCAAATTCTCGAAGCAACTTTCGAAGTCCTGAAACGCAATAGCGGCACTAAGGAATAGGGACCGCGAAGACCTTGCGCGACCAGATTTATACAATTTCATGCCGCCCCTTGAATCGCACCCCACTGCTTGACACAGACTCGGTTATTATCCGGGTCACGAACCACCACTGTAAAACGATCAACCAACTCCAACTCAAATCGCGCGCCGTTCCGGTTTTTAACCAACCGCTCGCAGCCAGGCAGATCAGTCTCAAACTCCAGGTGCCCAAGCACTTCCTTTTCGCTTTCGTCCTCGACTCGCTCCAAGCAGATTTCAGAACCAAAACCCCGGAGGCGGACTAAATGCCTAAATCCCGCATTGTCTGCCTGCATTCCAAGGACCTGACAATAAAAGCGGATCATCGTTTCCCAGTTGGTGGTGCGGACTGTAGTCATGTGCGAAAAACTAAGCAAACAAAACAATTAGTGTCAATAAGCAATTTGGATCTCCAAGTAGAAATTAAAAATTGATCATCACGTATACCCTTCAATTGTGCCCTGTTCAATCAAGCACTGCACCCTGACCGGCGTTGGGATTCCCCCATGGCGTTCGACGACTCCCGATTAACGTGGGGGAAACCCCACGGCGATAGACGACTCCTGATTGACGTGGGGGAATCCCCCATGGCGAAAG
>JBGSJM010000089.1:0-6078 GCA_041742015.1 Verrucomicrobiales bacterium
TTTTGGGCGATTCTCACGGGAACATCATCCACCTTTGGGAAAGGGATTGCTCGGTGCAGCGCCGGCACCAGAAAGTGGTTGAGATCGCTCCAGCGGTAAATCTCGACCCGAAAGTCCGTCTGGAGCTTTGCGATGCCGCTGTCCAAATATCGAGGACCATCGGGTATGACAACGCCGGGACCGTTGAATTTCTTTACGATGTTGATACCAAAGAGTGGTTCTTCATCGAAATGAATCCCAGGATTCAGGTTGAGCATACCGTGACCGAAATTGTGACTGGGATCGACCTGGTCCGCTCGCAGATCCTCGTCGCCCAGGGCCACCGTCTGCACGACTCTGAAATCGACATCCCCGAACAGGACAAAATCCCTTGCAACGGCCACGCCGTGCAGTGCCGGGTCACCACCGAAGATCCGACCAAGGGATTTGCCCCAGATTACGGCAAAATTTCCAGCTACCGGTCCGCCGCTGGCTTCGGCATCCGCCTGGATGCCGGTGCGGGAGATGCCGGTGCCGTGATCACTCCGTTTTACGACTCGATGCTTGTAAAAGTCACCGCTTTTGGTCCCCGGTTTGATATTGCCTTGCAGCGAATGAATCGAGCCCTTCGGGAATTTCGAATCCGGGGCGTAAAAACCAACATCCCGTTTCTCGAAAACCTGATTCTTCACGAGCAATTCCGTTCAGGAAACGCCACCACCCGGTTCATCGACGAAGTGCCGGAATTGTTTAAATTCTCGGTTCGTCGCGACCGGGCCACCAAAGTCCTCAAATATTTGAGCGAAGTGACGGTAAACGGCAATGACACCGCCAAGGGTTATCGACTCCCTAAAGCGCTACCCCAGGCGCGGATACCGCATATTGATCCACGCGCCAGCATCCAGGAAGGTTCCCGCAATCGCTTACTCAAATTGGGCCCTGAAAAATTCGTCCAGGAAATCCTCGCTGAAAAACGACTTCTCATTACCGATACCACGATGCGGGATGCCCACCAGTCTCTCATCGCCACCCGGATGCGCACGGTTGATATGCTGAATATCGCACCCGTGATAGCCCATCGTACCCCCGAGCTTTTCAGTTTGGAAATGTGGGGTGGAGCCACCTTTGACACCGCGATGCGATTTCTCAAAGAATGCCCCTGGGAGCGCCTTCGCGAACTCCGCGAACGGATTCCGAACATTTGTTTTCAAATGCTTTTCCGCGGCTCCAACGCTGTTGGCTACTCGAATTATCCCGACAACGTTGTGGGCGGGTTTGTGAAACACGCCGCTGAATCAGGCATGGATATTTTCCGGATTTTCGATTCCCTCAACTACCTTCCCAACATGAAAGTGGCCATGGAAGCAGTTCGCGACCACGGGAAATCCATCTGCGAAGCCGCGATCTGTTACACCGGAAACATTGACGATCCGAAGCGGGACAAGTATTCCTTGAAATATTACATCCAAAAAGCCAAAGAGGTCGAAAAGATGGGTGCCCATATATTGTGCATCAAAGACATGGCAGGTCTCTGTCTGCCTTTTTCAGCGAAGAAACTCATCACCGCACTGAAGGAGGAACTCGGCATTCCCATCCATTTTCACACCCACGACAGCTCCGGCATCAATGCCGCAACGGTTCTTGCCGCCGCAGATGCCGGGGTTGATATTGCGGATCTGGCGATCGCCTCCATGTCTGGATCAACCAGTCAACCCAATTTGAACTCAATTGTGGCCGCCCTGAAAGGTCAGGAGCGCGACTCCGCTCTGGATCTCGCTAGTCTCAATGAATTTTCTGATTACTGGGAAGAAGTCCTGGGGTATTACAAGCCCTTCGACACCAGTCCCCGTTCCGGCACGGCGGAAGTTTATGTCCATGAGATGCCAGGTGGTCAGTTTACCAATCTGAAAGAGCAGGCCAATGCCATGGGGCTTGGCCAGCGCTGGCCGGAAATCGCCCTGACCTATGCCGAAGTCAACCAGCTCTTTGGCGACATCATCAAGGTTACTCCAAGCTCCAAAGTGGTGGGGGATATGTGTATGTTCCTAGTCACCCGTGGCATCACGTGCCAGGATCTTCTCAATGTCCCGCCCGGGTTGCTCGATTTTCCAGAATCCGTGATTGATATGCTCGGCGGCGGACTTGGTCAACCCGATGGCGGTTGGCCCAAAAAGATTCAGAAGATTGTCCTCGGCGATAAAAAGGCCACCACCAAACGGCCCGGCGAACTCGCCCCGCCCTGCGATCTGGAAGAGACCCGCAGCAAGCTCACTGAGAAACTGGGGCGCAAAGCCAGTGACGATGATCTTTACAGTCACCTAATGTATCCGCAGGTCTTTGCAGATTTTGAAAAATTTCTCAACGACTATGACCGGCTCACTGGTTTGCCGACTACCGCTTTTTTCTATGGTTTGTCGATCGGCGAAGAAATCTCTGTCGAGATCGATCCCGGCAAAACTCTTTTCGTCAAATTAATCGGGATAAGTGAACCGGATTCTAACGGAAAACGCACCATCTTCTATGAACTAAACGGGATGGGGCGCGAAGCCCAGGTTCTGGACAAGTCGCTTGCACCCAAAGACCGCATTACCCGACGCAAAGGCGATCCCAAGGAGCCCACCCACGCCATCGCCCCAATTCCTGGCATGGTGACTGAGGTCAACGCCCACGTCGGCAACAAGGTCAAGGAAGGTGATCCGCTCATCACCCTCGAAGCCATGAAGATGTTGACGACCGTATCCGCCAGTGCCAGTGGCACCGTCAAAGAGATTTTGGCCGCTGTAGGCGAAACGGTCGAATCAGACGACCTGCTGGTGGTTATCGAGAGATAGTTCTATATTTGACAACTCGAACCACATTACTGATCATCGTGTTCATCTATGGCCAGATGAATGCAGCTGGCCCCGGCGCTTTCACCAACATCGAGCGAGCTTGGGACATGGTCTGGACACGCTTTTATCTTCCACAGGTTCAGACCTTTGGCGATTACCTCAGTAGGTATGAAAAAGGCAGGGAACAATCACATCTACCGACTGCAGACGAGGTCAAGCGGCAGTATCCGAACCCCTGCGGCTACGGCACCGGCATGGAAGACGGGGCGATCCTGGGCGGCGCGATGCTCAGCCTGCTGTGTGATCGTTTCGAGGTGACGAAAGACGAGTCCCTGCGCGAAAAAGCAGCGAACGTTTTCGCTGGACTGAATCGCTGCGTCACCGTGCATGGCGTGCATGGCGTGCATGGCGTGCGTGGCTATGTGGCTCGCAACGTCTGCCCTGAAGACGCAAAGAGCGTGTACATCAACTCATCCCGCGATCAGGTGACGCACTTCGTCCACGGACTGTGGAAGTATTTTCATAGTCCGCTGCCGGATGAGGTCGCGAAGCAGCAGATTCGTGCGATCCTCGCTGATGTTGCTGAGCGGATGATCGAGTTTGTGACACCGGGGAACGATTACGATTTCTGCCGGGCTGATGGCACTCGCTGCCCTCTTGGCATCTGCCGCATGTGGAACGTGCAGCCGCATGAAGCGGCCCGCCTGCCAATGATCTACGCAGCCGCATGGGATGTGATGCGCGATGAGCGCTACCGCTTGGAATGGCGAAAATATGCCGCTGATGCCATTGAACAGTCCGCCAATCCCGGTGAACACAAGCCCGCCTATGCGTTGCTGCAAATGCAATGTTCGCTGGAGGTTCTCCACGCACTGGAACCTGATCCGGTTCTCAAAGCCACGATCCATCAGCGGATGATTCATGTTCGCGCTCTCGCCGCGAAGCGCTTCACAAGTGTACTGTTACAAATCGCGAAAAAGAGCCCCGAGGATATGAGCATGATCGGACCTGACTGGCGCAAGGTTTCCGAATGGAAGAATCAAAAAGGCTACCAAATTCCGCAGTGGGGACCATTTCGAGAAATCTGGCACCTCACCCGCGAAACTGGTGAATCCTCGCTCATCCTGCTCATGGGCGAATCGCCGACACTCACCGACGAACAGCAAACCGCGCTCCAAAACCTCTTCAGCAGCTTTAATTACACCCACAACGGTAGTTGCGGTCTCATTTACCACCTTGCTTCGTTTTGGAAGGCGCAGCGTCAGCGTTGCTTGGATTGGTAATCGGAGCCGTCCGCAAGATGACGGTCACTGTGATCCCTGCGCCCCCTCTGGGGACTCACTTGCTGGGAAAACCACTCGAAAGATAAACCGATGACTTCCCGGCTTCGTCCACGGTCACGATCCGACACTCCAGACCCGGGGTCGATTCGATTAAGGACATTCCTTTTTCCCGGCCGAGGACACTGACTGCGGTCGCATAACTGTCCGATAAAGTAGCTGTCGGAGCAATCACGCTGACGGCGATGCGATCCGTTAACCCCAGGCCAGTTCGTTGATCAACGATGTGGGAATAACGTTTCCCTTCGATGATTAGGAATCGCTGGGTATCACCCGAAGTGGAAACTGCCGCATTGGCGAGTGGGAAACCAGCCTCGCCGGTAACCGTCATCTCAAGGGTTTCCAGCCCCACCGACCAGCCGCCTTTCTCCTCGGGGGCATCACCCAAAGCCACGTCTCCACTGGCGGCCACCAGGGCGATGGAAAATCCGCCCTGCTTTAAAATCCTCAGTGCCTCATCTGCCGCGTAGCCCTTGGCGATTCCGCCAAAATCCAGCACCATATGATCAGCTTTTTTAGTGACCGTTTTGGCCACTGGGTCGATGATGAGTTTTTGGAACCCGGTCCGCTCGCGGGCTCCGGCAATTTGGACCTCCGTGGGGAGTCGCTGATCTTTGCGAGCCCTCCTCCACAGTCGAACCATGGGACCAATGGTCACATCAAACGCTCCATCACTCTGGACCGCCAGTTTTTGACTTTGCTGAAGCACCTCAAGCAATTCATCGCTCACCGGAACTGGGATATGGGGCGGAGCATTGGAAAGCAGGCTCACCTCAGAATCCACCAAATAATCGGAAAATATCCGGTTTAACTTGGAAACGTGGTCAAACGCCTTGCGACTTAACAGGGTACAGTCCTCAATTGTACCCTGTTGAATCTCCGACTGTACCCTGTTGGGTCCAGCTCCGGGCACCCAGATCCGGATGGTGAACAGGGTACCCATGTGGGGCTCCTGAAATGTTAAGATTTGGCCTGCCTCCGTTGGATGGTGGAGTAGTGGAGTAGTTGGGGATTGATTTGAAAGGGGCTCTGCACAACTGTTCAAGCACAGGCCGAAACCCAATAGAATAGCCAGGCGGCAATACTCCATGACTCCATCACTCCAATCCCCCGCCTCACGCTCCGGTTCGGCCAGCATTCCATAAAAGATCCATCTTCTGTACGTCTGGCACTTTCAGAGGACGAACCAGTCGGAAACCCAGCCATTGAGCATCGGTATGATACCAAATTGACTTCGGCAACTGGGGGTCCTGCTGTTTCCAGCTTTCCTCGGAGGCAAAACGACGAGCCGAGCGAATATCCACTGCCGGGTCATACCATGAACCCCCGCGAGCGATCCGTGGATAAAGTTTTGTCGGCATGGTAATGGGAGAAAATACCGTATTGTTACCAGTGGAGCGTTCCGCATACCCATTTGCAACATATTGATCCAGGCACCACTCCATGACATTGCCATGCATGTCGTACAGCCCCCAGGGGTTCGGCTTTTTGGTGCCTACCTTGGCGTAACCAGACATTACCGGATTGTCAATGTTGGGTTCAAACACCGCATAATCTGCCAGCTCTTCAGGCTTGCAGGAGTAGGGGCCGGTGGTCCCGGCACGGCAGGCGTATTCCCACTCAGCTTCGGTAGGGAGTCGGTAGAAGTGTCCGGTCTGGGCACTGAGCCACTGACAGAATTTGTTGGCGGCGTGTTCGGTCATGCAAATTGCCGGAAAACCGTCTGATCCCATTCCAAAACTCATTTCCATGTAGGGAGCGGTAGGGCTGGAAACGATGTCAACCGGCACGGCATCCGGAGCGATTTTGGTTGGGGAACCATCTTTGTTGCGGGGAATGGATGGAATCATAAAGGGCTCATACATGTCCCAGGTGACTTCGAATTTGCCCATCCAAAATGGCTCGATTTTCACTTTATGCTGGGGACC
>JBGSJM010000090.1:0-4237 GCA_041742015.1 Verrucomicrobiales bacterium
TATCATCTCACACTGGCCCGCAAGGGGTGGTCCGGTGGTCTGGGAGGACACGGTTTATTACGCCGGCGGCATATGGCCCAGTGATGGGGTTTTTCTCCATGCTTTGGACGCCGCGACCGGGGCTTCGGTTTGGCAAAATAAGGATTCGGGTGGTATTTTTATGGCCCAGCCCCACGGCGGTGCGGAGGCTGCCAGTGGCGTGGCACCACAGGGTTACCTGCTGGCGACGGAGACCTCTTTGATTGTGCCAACAGGACGGGCCGTACCAGCTGTTTTCGAGCGCGGCGATGGAAAACTGCGTTATTACCATCTGCAAAAAAATCAGCAGCGGGGCGGGACCCGCACTCTGCTGACAGGGGCGAATTTTCTAAATGCCGGGTGCCTTTTTGAAGAGACGACGGGCGACCTGACTTCGCAATTCGGACTCGGTGCAGCGGTGGCAATTCCGGGCGGGGTGGTACGGGCGGAGGGCCGATCCCTGGCAACCTACAAGTGGAGAGATGTGGAAAAAATCGACCGCAAAGGTGTGGCCTCCAAAGTCCCATCGCTGGTGCAAAGCCAGATCACCCCGCTCGAAAAAGAGATTTTGGAATTTATCATCACCGGGTCCGAGGCCGTGGTCGGCTGCGATGGGCTGATCACCGCCATCGACTACAACGGCCAGCGCACCCAGTGGTGGAAACAAGCTGTTGAGGGCCGCGTCCTCGGCCTGGCGGCGGGCAATGGCCGTGTCGTCGCAACCACAGACCAGGGGGTGGTTTATCTTTTTGATGGTGATCCTGCGCCTCTGCCTGTTCCAGCAGTGCTGGAACCGGAAATCCCGCTCGATGCCACCACAGTTGCCGAGGCCAAAGCCGTCCTTGATGCCACCAAAATCACGGAGGGCTACGCAGTGGTCCTGGGCGCTGGACACGCTGACTTCACCCTCGCCCTGGCCCGCGAGTCCAATTTGCAAATCGTGGCCTTGGAGAGCGATCCGGTGATCGCCCAGGCGACACGGTTGCGGAATGCTGGGGCCGGGATTTATGGCACGCGTGTGGCGGTGCAGATCGGCTCTTTGGAGGCAACGAATTACCCCAAAGAATTTGCCAACCTGGTTATTTCGCCCAAACAGGTTACCCCGGCGATTCAAAAAGAAATGGAGCGGCTCCGCAGGCCCTACCAGGGTTTGATTTGTCATCGCGAAGGATTGCGAATTGAGCGCGCCACGGCCCCAACCGGTGCGGGAGAGTGGACTCATCAGAACGGCAGTGCCGCCAACACCCTTTGTTCCGATGATGAACTGGTGAAGGGCAAACTGTCGATGCGCTGGTTCCGCGATGTGGAGTTCGAAGTCGCCAACCGCCACGGCCAGGGCCCCTCCCCGCTGGTGGCCGGGGGCTATCTGGTGACCAGTGGGGTAAACGGACTTTATTGTCTCGATGCCTTTAATGGCCGCAAGCTTTGGGAATTTGACCTAAAAAATCTGCTCATCGACTACGATGGCATCCATCACGATGTCGGCATTGGTGACACTGGCGGGCCCGTCTGCCTGGGGGGCGACTCCGTTTACGTGAAGAGTGGTCCGCGCTGCCTGCGCATCGATCTGGCCACCGGCAAACTCGTGCGCGAGTTCACCACTCCCGTGCCAAAAGATACCGCAAATCGCAACTGGGGCTACCTGGCTTTTGAAAATGGACTTCTTTTTGGTTCGGTCGAAAACGCCGCCCACAACGTCAGCCCCCGCTACCAGCTTACCAGTTTGCGCACCGAGTCAGTGCTGTTTTTTGCCATCGATCCCGCCTCGGGCGAGGTGAAGTGGCAATATCAACCGCGCGGCTCCATCCGCCACAACAGCGTCGCCATCTCTGGAGATCGCGTCTATTTGATCGACCGACCCATCATCGAAGCAGATCGCGTCACCACGCAACGCCGCGATGGCAAGTCTGCTCCGAAGCTCGCGGCTGACCAGGTGCCAAACGGCACTCTAATCGCGCTTGAAGCAGCCACTGGCAAAGTGATCTGGGAAAACCAGGAAAACATCTGGGGTACCCAGGTTTCGGTCAGTGCCAAACATGGTGTGTTGCTGATGAATTACAAAGCAGTCCGGCATAACTTTTTCGAACTGCCCTCCGAAGTGGGCGGACGCCTCGCTGGATTTGACATCACCACCGGGAGGCGGCTCTGGGAACAGGACGGCGACTACAAGACCCGCCCGCTTATCAACGACTCCACCATTTACGCCCAGGGCGGAGCCTGGGATTTGAAAACGGGATCACCCCTTAAGTGGGATCTCCAGCGCTCCTACGGTTGTGGACAGATCGCCGCCAGCAAAAACCTCATGCTTTTCCGGAGTGCCACACTCGGCTACGTGGATCTGACTCGGGAGGCTGGCACCGAAAATTACGGCGGGATCCGTCCCAGTTGTTGGATCAACGCCATTCCGGCCTCGGGACTGGTGTTTGTGCCAGACGGCTCATCCAAGTGCCATTGCAGCTACCAGATGCGAGCCTGGTTTGCTTTGCAGGGGGAGTGAGATGATAATATCGATTTATGCTTTTCGGTGAGCCGCTGCGATCAATCCAAGTAATCCTGCGAAAAAAAAGATCAAGCCGCCGATTGGCAAAAGGATCGCTTTCCGGTTCAGGCCGGGTTCGAGGACGGCAACTGCTGGATTGTCCGGTTTGTAATAAACCGTAACGAGCCGTCCGGTGGGATATTTGGTGGTGACTTTGACGGCGTTGCTTTGGTTAAAGGCTGCTCCCGCACCATAAGAAACCAACTGCGCCCGGTAGGTGGTTTCGCCCACATCGTAAAGATACTCGATTTCCGGCTTGTAGCGCTTTTTTAGCGACCGGTTTTGATTGGCCTCTGGTTGTGCCGAAGAAGAGATGTTCGATTTGATGATGGTGCCTTTTACCAATGGCCATCCAGAACTGCGGCGGGCGTCCTGCATTTGCCGAACTCCTTCGATTGCCAAGGCCGCACCGATCAATAGACAAAAAATGAGGAAAAATCGCTTCATCAACTATTGGGTAACGCCCGGGCCGGATGGTTTCTTATCCTTCTCCCATGTAAATTGGCACAGACCCTGCTTCTCACTACTTTCGTGTAAAGTTTTCGATTGTCCATTCTCCCACCTGCGACATCTTTCCAGGACTTTGAGACTGGACCATTTCATCGCAAGAAATCTCATCATCAGCGAACGAACCGCAAAGGAAATGATCGCGGCTGGCCGGGTGCAGCTAAATAATTTGCCAGTCACCAATCACCTTTTGGAGGTGAGCCCGTTTTGTGGGGTGGTGGTTGATGGTGCACCCCTTCAGACCGCCCGGAGCAAGCTTTACATCATGATGCATAAGTCCGCTGGTCACCTGAGCGCCACCCGGGATCAGGTGCATCCCACGGTGTTGGACTTGATCGATCACCCGGAAAAACACACCTTCCACCTGGCGGGTCGCCTCGACCGGGCCTCGACCGGGCTTCTGCTTTTGACCAACGACAGCCAATGGTCCGAGCAAATCTCCCATCCCGATGCGAAAATTCCCAAAGTTTACCTCGTCGAGACGGTTGATCCCATTCCGGAATCCGCCATCCTAGAATTTGCGAGGGGCTTTCACTTCGCCCACGAAGGCATAACGACCCGACCAGCCAATCTTGAGATTCTCGAGGCCCGTCGGGCCCGGGTGACTATTTTCGAAGGCAAATACCACCAGATTAAACGGATGTTTCACCGGATCAACCAGATCCGGCTGACATCCCTGCACCGCGAAAAAATCGGCCCGTACATCCTGCCCACTGATTTAGAGCCGGGGCTATGGCGGTTTTTCGATCCCATGGAGTTTGGAGGAGTATTGGAGTGAGGGAGGGGTGGAGTCGACGAGGGGAAAACGTAATGTCACCCAAAGCCCGGAGCCTTGTTTATCCGAAAAATGCAGGTATTGGTGGTCGGGATTTTCGTTCGACAACGGGTGCGCGATCAAATGAAAACAAATTTACCTACCGGCGGTATCGTGGGTGATTCCCCATTTCTTTGGACGATCATGTTCGAAGAATCGGGGATCGGCTCGCTTTTGCCACTTGGTTTAACTCCTGATTTCACTTCGGGCAAGCTGATCTGGACCCATATCAATATCTCCGACCTGCGCGGGCGACATTGGATTGAGGCGCAGGAATTCCTGTCCGCCGAAGCGCGCGAACTGTTAACCGAACCTTTGCCGCAACGACTCAATGCTTCGGGAGCCGCACTCTGGGGCGT
>JBGSJM010000091.1:0-18798 GCA_041742015.1 Verrucomicrobiales bacterium
TAACTGAAGCCACCAACTCCCTTCCAATCAACAATCCACTCCCGTCCATCAGCTTTATAGTTCTGGAGAGATCCAAAAATGATTGAAAGAAATTGATTTATTATGGTTGTTATGGTATTTATAAATGCTATCTTGAATGCATTCTTTAATTTGAATCTTAAAGGTGCCCTTTTGGATTCAGATTAGGATTGAAAACCAGATCTTTAGCTAGAAAACAATTAAACCAAATGAGGCAGATTTATAAAAGACCAAAAAAATATTCAAGTGGTATGTCCACTGTGGAAACACTAATCGTTGTTTCCGTCGTCGGAATATTGTCTGCGGTTGCTGTGCCATTGATCGGTGACATCCGTTCAGCCAGCCACCAGACAAGCGTTGATTCGGGCATCAATACTTTAAACAGTGCGGTGGTGGCTTATCTCACCAATGGAGGGGAAATCCCTGCTGATGCGGATATCGCCGCCGTGATCGCAAAACTCAAAACAGTTCGCAAGATTGAAGAAGGAGACACCACGGTGGTGGCCTTTGGTGGATCATTTATTGACCAGCGAATCCAGGTGAACCAGGATTCGTCCCATGAGTATGGGATCCGCTGGAATAATACCACCAAACGGTTTGAGATGGATGCCAGTGCCAATCGATATCACCTAAGCTACGCGGACACCGCGTCTCCGATCGTGGAAGAGGAGAGAAAAGGGTCACTCCTCGAGTGGGGAGACGACTGGATCTGGACTTACGCCGACGACGCAGTCAAAACCCAGATCGTGCCAACTTTGGTCTCTCTAAACCCCAACTACGAAAGAGTGACCTTTGATTACAGTGGCCCATCGATCACGGTCCTACCCTCAACCAATCAAATTCTGACGGTGGCCTCCAACTCGGCGATAAATCCTGGTTTTGAGGGAGCTAATGGCTTTAATAATCGCGTGCAAACTTGGAGCAGCGGCAGCTTAAAAGCTTATACAACTGACCAGAAAAATGTCCAAGGGTGGAATACGACAGCCTCGGACGGTTTAATTGAAGTCTGGCAAAGTGGTTTTAGTGGAGTGGCTTCTTACTCAGGAAATTTTCACGTTGAGTTTAATGCCAATCAGGTTTCAACCCTATGGCAGGTGGTGGATGTTTCAGGAATGGACGCAGTCAATATATCTTTTGCCCATGGCCAACGGGTTAAAAATACTGAGCAACTCAAGCTAATGGTGGGGACAAAAGCTCCAAAGAAAAAGACCAGTGCGACTCAAGTGGAAAATTTGGTGGCCCAGGGAATGACGGAGGTTCTTAGGACCAACACCAATGCAATTGGCGGGTGGAAACTCTACAATGCGGTTTACGAAGTTCCTGAAGGAGTCAATAAACTCTATTTCGCGTTTCAAAGTTTTGGAGAGTTTCAAGACCTATCTTATGGCAACTTTCTGGATGAAGTCCGTTTTGAAGGGGTAACCCGGGAAACATTGGATGGACTACAGTTCAAACTAGGAGCGGGTAATTCCATGTCAAACGTGATTCAAGCAGCCAAAGTCCGCTTACTCAATCCGGAATATGAAGATGATATCGATCTAACGACGGAACTTCCCGATGGATTTACGACACAAAAAAATTATACTTCCGATTACATCGAATTAACCATCACCGGAACAGCTTTCCGCCATGAATACCAGGAATTCCTAAGATCGATTGCCTTTAGCACAACCTCGACCAAAAAACATGACCGAACGATTCAGTTCACCATCAACGACGGTTATGCGGTATCTGATCCGGCAGAATATATTGTGGAATTCGAATGAGTTGAAAGTTAGGACTTGAGGGTTGAAGGTTGGGGCCACCAACTATTAACTATGAACTTTCAACAATCGGATACCTTTTCCGGAATCGATCCCCGAACAGGCAAGGCCCTGCCCGGCGCTTTCCACGAAGCGACCAACGAGGAAATTGATCAAGCAGTTAGGCTTTCAGCAGAGTCTTTTCCGGCATTCCGAAAAACCTCCATCAACGAAAGGGCTGCTTTTTTGGAGATGATTGCCACCGAAATTCTGGATTTCGGCGATGAGTTACTAACCCGGGCCTCAGCCGAGACCGGTCACCCCCTGGAAAGGTGCGCAAGTGAGCGTAGTCGGGCGGTGAAGCAGGCCCGGCTTTTCGCCCGTCTGGTTCGAGAAGGTTCATGGGTTGATGCGCGCATTGATCACGCCAATCCCGGCCAAAAGCCGTTTCCGAAGCCGGATATCCGCTCCATGATGATGCCGGTGGGGCCAGTCGGAGTTTTTGGGGCGAGCAACTTTCCAATCGCGATTTCCGTGCTCGGATCAGATACGGTTTCAGCTTTTGCTGCGGGCTGTTCGGTGGTGATCAAGGCGCATCCCGCACATCCCGGCACCTGCGAGGCAGCAGCTAAGATCATCCGGCGGGCAATCACCAAATCTGGGCTTCCCAGTGGTATATTTTCGATGGTCCACGGTCGGACCGCCCGGGTTGGGACTGAGCTAGTCAAACATCCCGGACTCGCGGCTGCGGCATTCACCGGTTCGCTTAAAGGTGGTCGTGCCCTTTTTGATGTCGCCAATTCGCGACCCACTCCAATCCCCTTTTACGCGGAGATGGGCAGTGTCAACCCGATCTTTATACTTCCAGGAGCTCTCGAAACCAAGGCAACCGATATCGCGCAGGGATTTATAGATTCTCTGACTACAGGGGTCGGGCAGTTTTGCACCAATCCCGGATTGGTCTTCGGATTAAGCGGCAATCCCAATTGGAATCTGTTTCGAAACACGTCGGTCGAACTAGCTGCACAATATGACCCCCAGTCAATGCTACACTGCGGCATCCACTACGCTTACGAGGAGGGCGTAAAAACCATGCAAAACATGAGTGGCCTGACCCAAGTGAGCCGCTCCCGTCGCGATCCAGTCCAGCAAAAATCCGAAGCGGCCTGTTACCTTTTCGAGACCGATTCCAAAGGTTTTTATAACAATCCCGAGTTGTTTCAAGAGGTATTTGGCCCGGTTTCAACCATTGTGAGCTGTCAATCGGGAACGGATCTGGAAAACTTTGCCCGTCAAATGGAGGGATCTCTTACCGCCAGCGTCCATGGCACTGAGGCGGATCTGGTCGCCCATACTGGTTTAATCTCCATCCTCGAGGAAAAAGCTGGGCGATTGATTTTTAACGGCTATCCGGTGGGATTGGAGGTATGCGACAGCATTCACCACGGCGGCCCCTATCCGGCGTCCTGCCACAGTCACTTTACCAGCATCGGGACACGCTGTATCAATCGCTTTGTCCGACCGGTATGTTTCCAAAACTGGCCCCAATCCTGCCTGCCATTGGAACTGAGAGATGACAATCCGCAACGGATCATGCGGCTAGTCAATGGTGAGCGAACCCGGTAAAATCACTGCTTGATCCGAATGGCAGATTCTGATTGATTAGCGTCCTTTAAAAGTTATGAAGACGCAGGCAATTCCAGGACTCTTTTCGATTATCTCTATGATACTGACGGTGACGGTCAACGGAGAAGAAAAAAAACCGGCAAACAACGATATGATCAAGAGTGAAGCATGGGGATCGATTGACGGGAAAGCCGTAAATCTTTACACGTTAAAAAACGCCAACGGTCTGCGAGTGAAAATTTCAGACTACGGTGGCATCATCGTCAGTGTGATGACACCCGACAAGGCAGGCCAGTTGGCAGATGTGGTGTTGGGCTTTGATACGGTCGAGGAATACCCGGCGAAAAGCCAGTATTTCGGCTGCATCACCGGTCGCTACGCCAACCGTATCGCCAAGGGCAAATTCACTCTGAACGGCAAGGAATACTCCCTGGCGGTCAACAATGGGCCCAACCACCTTCACGGCGGAGTCAAGGGCTTTAATCAGCAAATCTGGAACACCACCGCGCAACAGAGTCCGGACGGACCACAACTGATCATGAAATGGACCAGCCCCGATGGCGATGAGGGTTATCCCGGCGCCCTTTCCTGCGAGGTCACCTACACCCTGACGGCTCAAAACGGGCTCAAAATTGACTACAAGGCAACCACCGACAAACCAACCGTGTTAAATCTTACCAACCACGCCTATTTTAATCTAAAAGGGGCCGGAGAAGGAACCGTTCTTGATCACGAGATGCTCATCAAAGCGGATCACTTTTGTGCAACCGATGACACTGGCATTCCCCTGCCAGGAGCCCTCGCTAAAGTTGATGGAACCCCGATGGATTTCCGCGCCTCAACCGAGATTGGCTCACGGATTGGGCTGGATAACGTCCAACTCAAAAACGGCCTCGGCTATGACCACAATTGGTGCAACAAAACCAGTCGCGATGGCAAATTGCAACATTTCGCGACGGTAACGGAGCCGGTATCAGGCAGGACTCTGGAAGTTCACACCACCGAACCCGGCCTGCAACTTTACGTCGGCAACTACCTGGATGGACGCACCGGCAAGGGTGGGAAATCCTATCTACACCGTGGCGGATTGTGTCTGGAGGCGCAAACTTTTCCCGATTCGCCGAATCGCCCTGATTACCCATCCCCAGTCTTGCGACCCGGTGAGACCTACACCCAGACTACGATCTATCGATTCGGCGTAGTTAAGTGATCAAACCAAATTAAAGAAAGAACTCATCCACGCAGTGTGCTTCGCTGAGATCGGGCCACTGCCACTGGTGATATTGCTTTTCCAAAACAGAAACGGGAATCTGGGCTTTTCGCTCCCGGTTGCGTTTTATCGCGACCCGGGGTGGAGTGCCCAGTGCCACTATCCTGGTCGTGGCGTGATAATCGAGCCCAAGATCAAGCACCATCGAGCGATTGTCTCTTCGCAGGCTGGTGGAGTCCCAGATGATGTCGCGCTTTTCCCGTAGAGCCTGGCGAAGTCGCTCTTTTCCCAACTGCAAAACCTGGCCATTCATGGATTGATCACCACGTTTTCCGGTCAACTCTTCGCGGAGATCATCAAGCGAAATCACAACACTTTCAGCGGTTGCGTTATCTTTGATCCAGGTCGTTTTTCCACCCCCACCAGGGGCGGAAATAACCGTAACCGATCCATGGTGTGCCCGGTGCTCCCAATGCCGGGCGAGAGCTTCCTCAGGTGAATGAATCAAACCCTTCTCGAAGTCGGCAATGGCATAACCGATTACATAATTTCGCTCATGCAGGGAAGCGATCTCGACATCAAAGAAAGCCCGCCAATCGCTGTATGGATCTGTCTTTCGAAATAGGTCAAAACTTTCTGCTTCAGCCCGGAACAGTTCGAGCATTTCAAGCTGTTCCGTCAGATCATTGCAGATCCGTCCCCGGTTGTCACAATGTTCAAACCAATACAAAAGTCGCAAATCAATTGATCTGGCGAGCCGAGTATAGGCCCGTTTTTCGGAGTTTTGAGAAACAACTTTTCTAACGTCGTGGTGATAACGAACAATGCCGAGAATTGATCGAATCTCCTCTGCCGGAAGCTCCAAAGCACCCATCAAAGGAGCCACGTATGACCGCCCCCGATCTGCATGGTGGGGCGAGACAATTCGCATCTTTCCGTGGATCTCCTCCTCATTGGTGGTGAGCGTTTTCCCGATATCGTGCAGAGCTGATCCGATGAGCAAGGCTACCTGCTCTCCAGGAGAGAACGACACTTCTCCACCTCTCAAAAGCTGGAGGGCTTCCGTAATTACCATTTCCGTATGAATCCGGACATTGCCTTCACCGTGCCATTCCGAATCCTGGGGAGTGTTTTCCATCTCCGCAATAAGAGGAAACTCGGGCATCAACTCATCCAGCAAATCACAAGGTGACGGTAGATTTCCCCGTCGTATTGCTTCAATGATTTTCATCGTCTGCTTTTTTGAGTTGGTTCGGAATAATCTCCGCAAACATCCAGTGTTGATCAGTTTGGACGTGCCCTGTGCGGACCCATTTGGCGAGAGAGTGAGAAAAATCGCCGAATTTGAATCGTTCAGCCAATCGAACAACATAGCCCTCCTGTTTGATAGTGTCTATTTTGATATTTTCGAAGGTCTTTAGTTCAAAAACACCCCGGTAAAGCACTGGAACCGTTTCGAGCCCCAAGAGATTTGCCCATTCCACAGTTTCATCCCAGCTCAGGGCTACATTTTCATCGGTCCAAATCGAAAACAGGTAAAAATAACTACTCAGCTCGAAATAGGGAATCGAATGACGGGCATACAAATTTTCACCGCACAACCTCCAGCCCACCGGTATTTCCTGCGCAATTCTACCATGCAGCGCTTTCACCCAATCCCGCGACGGATGGTGCCGCCCATCCACCGAACGGGCATGAATGGCATGCTGATACATCGAGGTATTTTCACCATCCATCTTTTCGGTGACCACCACCTCCCGCGCGTTGAGGTGGTCGATATCGTTCAAATACGCGTCATCCTTGCTGCCTCCGGGGGACCACGGAAGATGCGGGGTGCTTGGATATTTGAATAGTTCGTTCATTCAGGTGAATGGGTGCGGAAACTATTTGCCTCAAGATTTGAATTGTGACTTAAGATCAAAAGGAGCTGGTGATCAAACAGGGTAAAATCCTCAATTCAACAGGGTACAGTGCTCGACTTAACAGGGTACAATCAAAACAGTGTAAAACTCATCACCAAAAATCGTTATTCCAGAGACTGATTTTCTTCGCTATCGAGTTCCAGCACCGTGGTACCGTTTTTGGCATCGATGGCCTTGAGTGAATAGGTTTCGAATCTGGGATCGGTTTCGTAAACGAGATAGTCAGGTTCGCGACCGTCGAGTTTCCAGGAGACGCCAGACCAGGGATTCACAGGCAACTTTGACAGAAAACCGAAGTCAGAAAGAACCGAAATGATCTCGGTACCAGTTAATTTCACGCGGGGGATGTAACGCTCCTGATCTACATGATAATTCTGAAGCGCAGCCTGAACTTCCAGGAGGAGGTTACGGATGCCCGCTTCTCGATGAACCTGCTGGATAGCGTTTCTGATCGGCCACCCAAGGGCCGTCACAAAAACAACCAGCCAACCGATCCTGCGAAGCATCATTTATTTCCTATTTTTGGGCCAACTCAAGAACCGCTTCGACCAAGCCTGGAATATCGTGAGATCTCGCCTCGATTGCGAGTTTGAGACCTTTGTCTCGTATAGCCTGCGTGGTTACGGGGCCGATGCTGGCAATTTGAAGGCCTGCGGGAAGTTTCAGTCCCATGTCAACAAAACCCTGCACCGTGGAAGCACTGGTAAAGGTGATAATGTCCGCTCCCTCGTCCTCAAAGCGCTTGACCGCACCAGTCGGATCATCGGTCTCGGTAACGGTCTGGTAGGCAATACCCTCATCGAGAATGGCTCCGGCCTGGATGAGGGCGTCGGAAAGGACCGTTCCGGCGTCTTTTGCACGAGCCCAGAGCATGGTGGTGTTTTCAACCGAAACTTCCTCGGTGAACACTTTGGCCAACTCCTCGGCGGTGTGGATATTCGGCATCAAATCAACGCCGAAATGGTATTCGGCGAGCTTTGCCTTGGTCCCAGGTCCCACCACGGCAATTTTGCAACCACCAATCTCCCGGGCGTCTGAGCGGATTTTGTAAAAAATCTCGAAAAAGAATTCCACCGCATTGGGACTGGTAAAAATCAACCATTCGTAGGTATGAGCGTCGATCACCATTCTGGCAAACTCCCGATGGTCTGATTCGTCACTTGGCAGGATTTTAATAGTGGGCATTTCAAGGACGTCCGCACCCAGGAGACGCAGGTCTTTCGAAAGTTTGCTGGATTGTTTGCGGGTCCGGGTGACCACGATCCGTCTACCCCGCAAAGGCCTGCTCTCGAACCAGTTGAGAGTTTCACGGCATTTGACAACACCACCAAAAACAGCAACGGCGGGCGCTTTGAATTGGGCTTTTTCAGCGACTTCTGCTATCGTGGCGAGAGTGCCGGTGATGGTTTTGTGCTGCCCGGTGGTGGCCCAGCGTATCAGGGCCGCCGGGGTCTCGGAATCTGCGCCTGCCTTGATCAGGGAGGCGGTGATAGTGGCTAAACGCTCCACGCCCATCAACATAACCTTGGTGCCCGGGGCATTCGCGAGCTGTTGATAATCAATCGAAGATTCCTCTTTGGTGGGATCTTCGTGTCCGGTGAAAATAGTGAGCTGCGAACAGTGATCGCGGTGGGTGACGGGGATTCCGGCATAAGCTGGGCCGGCAATTGTGGAACTGATACCGGGAACAAATTCAAATGGAATTCCGGCGGCGACGAGTTCACCTGCTTCCTCTCCCCCACGACCAAAAACCAGTGGATCTCCGCCTTTAAGTCGGGTCACAATTTTACCCGCTCTCGCCCGATCAACTAGGAGTTGGTTGATGCCACCCTGTGGGATCGCATGGTTTTTGGATTTCTTACCGGCGTAGATCAATTCGGCTTCGGGGCGGGCCGATTGCAGAAATTCATCGTTTGAAAGGTAGTCGAACACGATAACATCAGCAATCTCGATACATTCCTTCCCACGTAAGGTCATCAACCCCGGATCACCTGGACCTGCGCCTACGAGATAGCAAATCCCCACTTTTTGTTTTTTTGCCATAAAGGTTTTCTTCGGAGCACGACTATAACACGCTACTGGCCGTAAAAAAGCGATGGATTGATATTCGCAGGTTATCTTTGCAATCCGTAGCTAAGCAGGGCATCTGATTCTGTCCATACGTTCGGAGTGCGACTCCCGAGGAGCACCGCAATGACGCTGCGGCGTCCATCCGTGGCGGAGGAAATCAGGCAGCGACCAGCAGCAGCCGTGTAGCCAGTCTTGCAACCGTCACAATAGGGATTTAGACCCAAAACTTCATTGGTATTGTATATTGTCTTGGTGGTACCGTTCGAAAATCGGAAGGTCAGTGCTCTGGTTCGCACTGCGTCACGGATGACAGGGCGCCTCATCGCCTCGCTGCCCAAAATGGCGAGGTCTTTCGCGGTGGAATACTGGCCTTCCGGAGTCGGGAGCCCGCTTGAGTTGGTGAAAAAAGAATCGTACATGCCGATTTGGCTGGCTTTGGCATTCATCGCAGAGGCAAAAGCCTGCTCCGAGCCAGAGTGATTGCGGGCCAGACAACGAGCCAGATCATTACTGCTCTTTACCAGCATCGCTTTGAGTAGATCTCCCCGGCGATAGGTCTGACCGGCTTGAACTCCTATTTTGGAAGGTTCGCAATTGGTATCACTCGCGGAAACAACGATGGTTTGGTCGAGATTACCCGCATCCGCAATTAAAATCCCAACTAACAGCTTTTGGGTACTGGCGGTTGAAAGCCTCATTTCCGAGTTTTTCTCGAACAATATTCTTCCTCGGTTATCGACCAGAATTGCGGCCTTTGCAGTGATTTCTGGAAGTCCTCCCGGACTTTCAGAGATTGATGAACCAGGTGCAGGAGATGTCGTAGCGAGTGGCTCTGGCGCGACTGTAGATGCCTCCAAGTTTCTTTGAGGATAAGCTGCTGGTGGTGATTGCACCGACGTCACCGCAGATTGAGTCCCTCTGGATTGACAGCCCGTCAAAACAGCTGCTAGCAAGGCAGCAAAAAAAACTCCGCCAGCAAGCTGGCGGAAACAATGGGCAGGGGCTGAAAAATTCATCCGCAAAATCATGCTTCCAAAAGGGGCACCAATTTATAAGTACGTGCTAGAGCCGCAAGTTATTCGGAAGAAATCTTCAACATTTCTTCAATTTTCAGGGAGGGCGCAGCACCGAGATCCTTAGCTTCATAATAATGGCGCCGAGCCAGCTCAATTCTGGCTGGTTTCAGACTGAGATAGGTCTGGGCGAGATTAAAATGAGCCTCGGCATTTTTTGGATCTAATTTAATTACCTCGTTCAACTCGCTGATCGAGGCGAGGGTCCACCCGTATTCGTAGGTGACTGCGGCGAGGTAGAGGTGCGCCTGAATAGAGCCGGGGTCCTCATGAACCGCCCGGGTCAAACTCGAAATTGCGAGAATGAGTTGGCCCTTCTCAAACTGAATCAGCCCGAGGGTGGTCCAGTTTTGCGCAATAGAGGGTTCAATCTCCAGAGATCGTTGCAGATTTTTTTCGGCGCCCTGAAAATTCTTCAATTGATACTCCGCCACCCCAAGATTCGCGAGAGCGAGGGGGTTGTCGGGCGCTTGATAGACCATTTCCTGATAGAGCTGCCGAGCCTGAGCCCAATCACCCTTGGTAATCGCGCTGGCTCCCTTTTGCGCAATCTCCCTGAGTTCCGGAGGGATGGAAGCCGACGCGGAGCTTAGTCCCAGCTTGACCCCTGCCTTTTCGACGGGCGTTTCGGCAGTTTTCGGAGTAGCTGATTTGGCCGAATTAAATCGAAAAAAACCACTACTGCTTTTTTTCTCATCTTGACATTGAACCATAGATTGGACTCCAAAAACAATCACCAGCAATCCAATCGCACAATCTCCATATCCTCTAAAAATAAGCATCAAAAATAACATTCAGACGAAAAATTACTTGCGCAACCTCCAAAAATGGTTTTGTTCTTAGGAACAGTGTTTAAAACACCAATTCTTATGAAATTAACCGATCGCCAACAACAAATTATTGACTTCCTCCATGCTGAACACCGTCGATGCGGAATTATGCCCTCGACTCGGGAGATTCAGGAACATTTTGGTTTCGCCAGTCAAACCGCAGCCGTCAGCCACCTAAAAGCCCTTGAAAAGAAAGGTGTGATTACCCGGCTTGAGGGAAAAGCCCGTGGATTGATGTTTAACGACACTATGGCGAGGGAACCAATTGTTGATATCCCGATTTACGGAATAATCCCTGCCGGGTTTGGAAATGACGCGGCACCTCAGTCAGAGGGTTGTCTTTCCGTTGATACGTTATCAATGGGAATTTCCCCTTCTGCGACCACCTACGCATTGCGGGTGCGTGGTGACTCGATGGTAAATGCCCACATTCTGGATGGCGACCATGTCGTTATTGAAGCCAAAGACCCCAGGAACTATGATATTGTTGCGGCATTGATCGACGGGGAAACTACCCTAAAGCGCTACATCATGAAAGACAATCATCCGTATCTTAAGGCCGAAAACCCGCGCTTTCCAGATCTGATTCCAGCCCAGGAACTCGTGATCCAGGGAGTGATGGTCGGATTGGTCAGGGGCTCATCACGCAGATGGTAGTCGAAGAAGCGTCCTAATGGACTGCGTCCCAATAAATAATTTCTGAACGCCATTCGAGCAGCTCGAATGGCGTTTCATTTTTTTTACCGGCTATGAAGCCATCAGGAGAAAACCACACGGCCCACCATAAACCAAGTGTAAAATTGATTTTCGAAGACCAATCAAAGCGCCTTGACCTGCCCAAGGACGAAATCAACCAATTCCTGGCAATTGAAAAAAGAAGGACCGACTTTGTGGCCTTCTCCAGGGATAAGTTTAACACTGATCTGTCCCCCGCCTAATTGATAGCGTTGTTTGAGCAACTGAGTGTTCAAATCATAAGGCACAACGACATCAGAATCTCCATGCACAGCAAACATGGGGACCTGATTTACCAACAACCCCTGCAAGTTATCAATTGGATTAAAGTCAGAGAGACGGCTGGTCAGTTCATCCTTGCTCATTCCATAATCGGCCAGGGTTGCTACCAAGGAGCGCTGCATGGGCCAACTGTCGAGGTTGCATACAGGATAGATGCCAACCCAGGCACGAACCTTGTCGGGATACCGGAACGCCCAAGCGAGAGTCATCATCCCGCCACGGCTCTGGCCCAGGAGAATTGGTTTCGTTGAATAACCACGCTTCACCATCTCTTCGTAAAATAGGCCAAATTTTTCGGTACTTGCCGGTGCCCCCCGCACCTCCCCAAGATCAAAGCCCGCGATACTGATTCCAGCCTTTAAGAAAACATCAAAATACATCTTTCGCTCCCCAAAATGCAGACCACCCAAAGTTGGGGCATACCAGAGCCATGGGTGCCCTTGAGCAGGATGAACCGAAGCACAAAGAAAACCTCTATTTCCGCCGATTTCGAAAGTTTCAACCGCTGGTGCTACTTTTTCCTGCCCTTGCACCATCCCTAAAAAAGTGAACAGCAGAAAAAATATATTTCGTGAATTCATAACCAAATTTACATTTGTTCTTATTTTTTTAGCAACTTCAAACCAACCCTTCTTGCTGCGGAACCCACCAGATGAGTTAAGTAAAAAGCAAAGAACACCCATTCGAGCATAGCCAGCCCCAGATAACCGCATGGAATCCAGATGGGATTCGAAATCAAATCGCCAACTAGAAGAATCGCCACCATCCCAACCAAAAAAGTCATAATCTTGAAGTTGAAGACTATCCGAGCCCGAGTCAAACACCCACTCTTTTCGTGATACTCAGTGACGGTTATCAAGTCGGCATTGAAAAACAGGCCCCGACTAAGTTTGATGTCGATTTGACCATTTTCATCCGGCGAGTGTCTGTTTTTGATTCCTTTTAAGAGCGTTTCGCGACCAATCTCGTAATCATTCCAAAATTTCATCGTCAGCGAGTTACCAGGTAGCCCGGATCGTTTCGGAAAGATGGTCATAAAAATTCCCTTAATGAATCCGATGGGGCGCTGGTTAAGCCCGGAGCGAATGGTCCTTTCGGCGCTGCGGAGAAACCCCTGGGCCAGAACAATCCGTGCCAGAGCAAGACGGGTCCACAGTGAATCAAATTCCCTTTGAATATCCGCCTGGAAAGCTGTTTTCAGCAAAGTGGAAAGAGTAAAATACAGACCAAAGACCGGGATCAACCCGATCCATGGATTAATAAGGCCAAAAGGAATCAGTATAACCAAAGGAAGGATATAAGCCGCGTGAGTAAAAATCGAAGAATAGCCCCGTCGGAAATCTGGATAAATCAATTGATAGGGTTCGCAGCCAAATTCTCCGTGATAAATAATTTCGCTGGACCGGGAAAAAGACAGGGGCGGTCCATCGTAAACAAATCCTTTCCAGATCGCCCCACCAAAAGCGCTGAATTTTTCTTTATGAACGGTTTTTAGCATGGCCTCGGCCCGACCGTAGCCTTTTTGCTGACGGAGATAGGCTCGAAAAGAGGAACGGCGAAGATGCCAAACAAATGCACCACCGTGAAAACCGATCTTGTAACCAGCTTCCAGCAGCCGCCAGCAGAAATCAACATCATCCCCGGCAGTCCTAAACTGGATGTCAAATCCACCGATAGCATCGAACGCTAACTTTTTAACTGCCAGATTGCAGCCCGGAACATGTTCAGCAATCCGGTCGGCAATTAGGACATGACTGGGCGCACCTGGGGCCGCAATCACACAAGCCTGCTCCACATTCAGAGCCGGGGGCGGGATATTCGGCCCTCCAACACAATCGGGACGATCTGGTGAAGAAAAGGCCAGAGCCAGCCAGTTAAGCCAATCTGGATCAACTAGGCAGTCGTCATCGGTGTAAACGATAATGTCTCCAGTGGCGATCCTGGCTCCAATGTTTCGGGCATTGCTTAACCCCCCGTGAGGCACGCCGACATGGCGAACGTCGTCCATCGGCTGAACCAGGTCGCGAACTTTATCATCATTACCATCGTTGACCACGATGATTTCGTAATCCGGATAATCAAGCCGGGTCATGGAATGCAACGCCCCTGCGATTGGTGCAGCGCCTTTATAAGTGCAAATCACGATAGAGAATCGCGGTTTCGCTTCAAGCGACACACCGTCGAATGGCTTTTGAATCAACTGCCATTTGCTGGCAACTTGATGGAGTGCCTCCTTCGACCGCCCTGCCCGGTCTGTGAGGCCGAAGTCCCAACCTGTGATGGTTTCACCCCCTCGACTCCATTGATCGCTCCACGAGAAAATCGTGGTTCCGGCGATACCAGCTTTGCAGCCCTCTTCAATATGCCAGCAAAGCTGCTCCGCTTGGGCACCGGGCCCAAATTTCTTCGAATCCACCCCAAATTCGGAAATCAGCACAGGTCGATTTCCAGCCAAACTTTGAAGGCGATCCAAGTATCGAGAAAACGTGTCCCGATCTTCAAGGTAAACATTAAAGGCAAGAAAATCTTGATTTTCGGGAATCAAAAATTCAGTGGTTGGGTAGTTGGCGTAAGAAAAAAGCACATGAGGGTTCTTCACCCGTCCAAGATCGATCAGTGATTCGAGAAAACGAACCACCCGGCGGGGACCCAAATACCGCACCAGGGAACTCTCGATTTCATTGCCAATATAAAAAGCCGCCACTGCTGGATGGCCGCGATAACGGCCCACAATCTCCTTTACCCGAATCTCGGTATCCCGCCGGATATTTCTTTGATTCAGGAAATCGATGTGCTGGCTCCACGAAATCGTGATGAAGGCCAGCAAGCCGAGATCAGCACAATCATTAAGCCAATGAATCGGTGGTGGTTCGAAAAAGCGCACCGCATTGGCCCCCAATTCGTCCTTGATTCGCTCCAACTCGATTCGAACCTCCCCGCCTGGAAAAACCCCAAGTGGAAACGGCCCAAAAGTCACCGCCTTGATAAAACAGACCGATCCGCTGTCACCAAGGCGAAACAGCTTGCCACTTACTCGAAGCGGCGCGGATACCGGAGGTTCAGCGATCACTTTAAACGTTTTTTAGGAAGTAACCATGCCCCTTGCAAACACTATGTCACAGGGTACCACCACTGACTGTACAGGGTTCAATGGGCGAGTTAACAGGGTACGATGACAGAGAGTAAAACGCTTTTCAACGCCGGTTCTCCATAGCCACCTTTTTTGGGGCACCAGGGGTCGGCTTAAACTTGGTTACCATATAACCCCCAAGCGCAGCCATCAAAATCCCAGCTACAAATTGCCAGCGAACTCCGCTGATTCCACCCGTAGGTGGATGCATCACCACCGAAACTATAGCATTAACGACTGGCGCACCCGCAAAAATAATCGACATGACAATCGCTGGTGCGCTTTTGTTTCCCTGGGCAAAAAGTGCTCCAAGTGAGAGCAGTACGAAAAAAGCCCCGATGGCACCCAACGTCCCGGCGAGTAGTGAAAGCCAGAGTCCTTTGCCCGGAAAATGCCAGTCTGACCCGCGCACCATCAGAATTACCAGCGGTGCCAGCACTGCAGTTAGGAAATAGGCGACACCGACAAAAAGAAAGGCTTTAAAACGACCGTTGACGGGATCGTTCATGCCCATCTGGCCTGAGTGAAGAAAAATGCCGTAAAGCCCCCAGGTGACCACGGTTCCGATTGCGAAGACTAACCAACTGTAATTTCCCATAAAAAAATTGAATAATTTAAAACAACCACCCAAAATCACTCCACTCTTAGAAGCGCTGGCGGTGCTGCCACAATTTTCTCGCGCACTTCCGTGGGAATCGCAACCCCTTTCATCCTCTTTGTTTGAGTATCGAAAGATACACACACCACCGTAAAACGCCCGGTAGCCGCTACACATCTTTTTTCCAGATCATCAGGGTATTTCCAAAACTTGAAAAAGTAACAGATCGTCTTCGAACGGACTTCTTCGATAAGAAGTTCAACATCAACCTCCTCCTCAAATCGAAGCGGAAGGCGGTAGTCGGCTGATGCGTGAACCCGGGGCCAGCCGACTTTCGGAGATCCCTCGGCCTGGGAGATGTCATCGTTGAAAGGATGAACTGACAACCCGAGTTCCCGATAAAAGGCATGCTCGGTTACTTCCATAAATCTGAAAAAATTCGAAAAGTGCATGATTCCTGCTACATCGGTATCAGCAAATTCAACGCGTCGGCGATAAAGAAAGCGATGATTCATAGTTTACGGCAGAATCGGCTAGAACCAGTTAAAGCCAAACAAAAAAGGGAGCAGAAAATCTCCCCCCCTTTTCTAAATTAATTATTGAACCAAATGATAAGATCACATCGATTCGGCACCTTTGTATCCGAGGATCTTGACAGTCTGATTCAACTTCTCGTACTCGATCGGCTTCTGGATTACAGTAACAGGTCCACTGGAGAGAATCCTGGTAAGGATGTCGCTGTCCGGGTAACCAGTGATAATCACGATTGGAAGATCTGGATACTGAGCTTTCAATTTGGCATAAAGCTCGTCACCTGGAATGTCTGGAAGTTTCAAATCCAAAAATACCAAATCAAAACGCTGCTTTTCCGCGTATTGAAGTGCCTCAGCACCTGTTCCCACCACAATCCGTCCGAAACCGGATTTTTTCAAAAATTGTTTAAAGAGGGTCTGCAAAGCCGGGTCGTCGTCAACCACCAAGACTGTAGGTTGTCCTGCACCCTCGGTTTTCAGGATGTCGCGATCCAACAAACTTCTCTTAATTCTCCAACGTCCTCCAATCTGAATGGCAGGCAATTGCCCTCTTTGGACAAGGTAGTAAACGGTGGGGAGAGGAATCCTGAGATACTCAGCGGTCTCCTTAACCGTCATCAATTCTGGGGCGTCTTCGTCAGCCATGGCACTATCGTTTAATTTATGTAATCGAATTATCAGACCGAGTTTTTAGAACCTTATAAATTTCATAAACACTACCAAATCCATGATTCATTTACAGTAGAATCTAGTTCTCCCACATTTTCAAGTAAAAAAATGAAAAAACCAATAAATTTGAGACTTCCTGTTGAGATTGTCTTACTTAGCGTTATTCAATAATTCCCAAAAATCAAGCGATAAGCGAGAAATGTCAAAATCGCAGTTTGGAATCAGATTTCTAGAATAATTACTCTTTACCGATCGAATAGAGGCTTCCTATCAGGATATTATCCTGCGATTTGATGAGTTCCGTAAGAAATCACTGCTTTATCAAAATCAATCCAAGTGGGTTTTTAATCAAAGTTAGAAAAACCTGCGTATTGCTATTTCAAGTTTTTCAACTAATGGTTTCTTCAAAGAGTCCGTAGTAATAAGGACCGCAACTGTCCAACTGTCTCCTCGATGAAGGAATCTAATCAGCTTCTTTTCCGGTTTTTTTTCTGCGCATTGGTATCACTTTCGTTATCCGATGCGTTCGGGCAGGCCTTTACCACAACTCGTCTTGCTGATGGATTTGATTACCCGGTTGGAAAGCCTGATGGTGTTGGTTATTATGTGTTTCGGGGCTTTACACCTGGGGGACACCTCGGCGAAGACTGGAATGGAAACAGTGGCGGTAACAACGATTTGGGCGATCCCGTGTACTCTATCGCTCACGGTGTGGTTGTTTTTTCCGAGGATTACAAAAAGGGATGGGGCAACGTCACCATTCTTCGTCATGCTTTTCGGGGGAGAGATGGCCAAATATCATTCGTCGATTCACTCTACGGGCATTTGAATGATCGTTTTACCAGAGTGGGTGACCAGGTCACCAGGGGCCAAAAAATTGGGACAATCGGTCGCGGCCCCAGCAATATGTATGTGGCACATTTACATTTTGAAATACGGCAGGATCTTCGGGTCGGAATGCGGCGGGACTTGTATCCGCAGACATATACTACCTTCACCGTGGGTGGGCCTAGAGGATTTCTGAAGGAACACCGAAATCTTCGATATGAGTCTCGAATGGTGCGGGTCCCAATCAATACATTTCAGGCGTCTTCCGTGGTGCCGAACAAATTGTATTCCGAAAACATACAAATTCCACAAATCAACGCCTCCATGCCAGCAGGTCCTTCCTTGTCGGAGGACACCGGTGAGATCATCTCCCAGGAAGCTGACCTAAAAAATGCAACCCCCGCTGCGACCCGCAGCTTGTTGCAAAAGTTGTTGGGCAAGTAACGCCCGGCTTCAGACATGGAAAACAAGGGTGGCGATAGCCCCACCTTCGGGATGATTTTCAAGGCGCACTTCTCCCCCGTGGAGTTCCATTGATTCTTTGACAAAACAAAGCCCTATCCCGGAGCCTTTTCGGCCCGTGACTTGATTCTTTAGGGAGTAGAATCTCTCAAACGCCCGCTTTAACGCGTAGTCAGGTAGTCCTGGACCAATATCCCTCACTGAAATGGTGATGATTCCTTCTCTTTTTTCGCCTGTCACTTCAATAGCCCCTTTTGTTGGTGAAAAATCGATCGCATTGTTCAGAAGGTTCCGAAAGGCAATCCGCAGCATGAGTGGATCCCCATGCACAATCAAATCCTCCTCCATCCCCTGAGTCACCAAACGCAACTGGCGGCTTTCAATCGCTGTTGCAGACTCTTTGAGGGCCTCTTCGACCACATCCTTAAGTGAGACAGCTTCCCGGTTCTCCAAGGAACGCTGGCTTTCCAGTGATGCCAGCTGAACCAGGCGCCTGACCAGATCTTCACTGCGGGCGGTCTCGTTGAGTATATTATTCAGGAAGTGTTTCTGCTTTTCAGGAGGCATCGATTCATCGATCAATTCAGCAGCTCCCCGTATCGCCGCCAGCGGGCTTTTTAACTCATGGGTAAGGGCCTGCACGTAATTTTCCACATAATGTTTGCCTTCCAATTCGATTCGCATTTCCTCAAGGGCAAGGCTGAGTTTACGCAACTCCGCCCGCCCGGTAATGGGCAGCTTACGACGATCCCCACTGGCGATAAGTAGGGCGTTTCCTGTCAGATTCTGGATTGGATGTAACAACCAATAAACCCATATAGCCCCTAGCACCATGGTGGAAATAGCCGCCATGGCACTTAGTCTAAACACCAGATTGCGGGATTCATTAGCAAACGGGATCATGGCTGTCTCGGAACGGGAAACCGTCAGGGTTCCAATCATTCTATCTCCATCGCGAATTGGAGCCGCGATGAAAAAAACTGTCGACCAGGAGTCACTGGCATCCGCCCGGGAGGCACGCACGCCATACTTGCCTTTCCAACTAAGATATACATCATTGTATTTCGAAT
>JBGSJM010000092.1:0-6110 GCA_041742015.1 Verrucomicrobiales bacterium
CAATTAGACCGCTTCAGTTTCACTCCAGTCGCTGCAGTCTTTGCCACCATATCTGTTTTATGCTGTGATTTGCGTCCGACTACCGCTCAGACAAGTGATGGCTTCAATCAACATTCGGAAGAGAAGGTTAAACTGGGACAGCTATTATTTTTCGACAAAATTCTGAGCGGCAACAAGAACATTTCATGTGCGAGTTGTCATCATCCACTCAGCCACACTGCGGATGGCTTGCCCTTAGGCATTGGCGAAGGCGGTAGAGGCATGGGGCCGTCAAGAGCTCTGGAAACCGTTTCTCAGGGCGATTTCAACATTAAAAAGCGAATTCCCCGAAATGCTCCTGCGCTTTTTAACCTGGGCCACCGGGAATTTCGAGTCATGTTTCATGATGGCAGGGTTCAAGCCGATACCCGACATTCCAGCGGATTTGAAACTCCCGCGAAAAGCCAGACCCCTCTGGGTTTGGAATCCCCTCTGGCTGCTCAGGCTTTATTCCCACCTACCTCAGCCGAAGAGATGGCTGGCGAGCCCGGGAGCAATGAGATTGCTGATGCAGCAGCCGCGAAGAAATTCACCGTTATTTGGGAAATCCTGGCAAACCGAATCAGGCAAATCCCTGAATATGTTAGTCTTTTTCAAAAAGCCTACCCTGCAAAAATTACAGCGGCAGAAACCATTACAATGGTGGATATCGCGAATTCAATAGCTGCCTTTGAATCAACTGCCTGGCGAGCTGATAAATCTGCATTTGACCGCTTCATGGCCGGGGACGCGGATTGCATCAGCAAGGAGGCCCGTGCAGGGATGACCCTGTTTCTTGGGAAAGCTCAATGTGCCCGCTGCCACAGCGGAAAATTCCAAACTGACCATAGTTTTCACTCGATTGCCATGCCACAAATCGGACCCGGTAAAGGGGATGGACCAAATGGAAATCATGATTTTGGTAGAGAAAAGGTCACTAACCGGGAAACTGATCGCTTTAAGTTTCGCACCCCATCCCTACGGAATGTCGCTCTAACAGCTCCTTACGGCCATAGCGGCGTATACCACGATCTCAAGACAACGATTCTCCACCATACCAATCCTGCTTCTGCTGTTGCCAGCTTCGATTCAACATCCGTTAGAATGCCACATACCTTCACCCTAACTACAGCGGATGTGGCCATCATGCAGGATCCAAACACTTTGCGTGAACTGATAAGGCACAGCGAAATCTCAAAGATAGATTTGAGTGAAGAAGAAATTGACCAAATTATAGCGTTTCTTCATTGCTTGACTGATACCAAAGCAATCAACCTTTTAAAAGATGTGCCTCACCGTGTTCCGAGTGGACTTTCGCTCGTAGATTAGCAGGCCGATAAAATTCGACCAAAGTCAATAATCCAGAACAAAATAACTCATCATTAGACCTTTCCGTTTTGGGACATAAGTGCGCCACGAAATTTCTTTTCCTGTGGTAGCATGCCTTCAACTACTTCTCGAAGATTCACAACAAACGACTCTGAACTAAATCGTTTGGTTCCAAGAAGGACCTGCCTCCGCAAATTGTCGGTTAGTTTTGGCGTTTCAAGAAGTGTCATTATCTTTTGTGCGGCGTCATCGATCGAATTGTATTGCAGTTCAGGAAAGGGGACAACCTCAGCTGAGCCACTCCCAGCCACCACAAAGGGAAGACACCCGCGAGAAGCCATTTCAGCCGCTGCTATCCCAAATGCCTCGCACTGACACGCCTGAATCCCAAAAGAATTCCTTGCAAAGGCAGCCTCCTTTTCCTCCCCCCAAAGATAGCCAACATCTTCTATCCAGGGTATCTCCAAAACTTTGGCCGAGATCAATTTTTCATAAGCCGAGACCCTGCTGTTCCCGACTAATTCCAAAGTGACCGGGAAACCGTGACCACGGACCTTGTCCAAAATAGTAATAATTTTTTCAATCTCTTTTTCCGGGGATATCCTCCCAATATAAACAAAACCGTAACTGGCGGCTCTTGATTTAAGACTATTTTCCAAAGGCAGACTCACCGGAGGGAAAAGAACGCTTGATGTTAAATTACAGAACTGTTCCAGATTGGCCGCAGTCCAATTCGAATTGGCCAGCACCGCATCACCTTGTAAAAACGAGTAATCAGCACTCCATATCATTTTTTTGATTTTTAGATAAATCGATCTCATAAGGGTTTTCCTATGAACCAATTTCTGAAATTCCTGAACATAAAATTTCTGTCGTAAATCCTCGCAAAAACTAAAATCCCCCACCATTTGAATCGATGGTTTACCAAATGGTACAAAATTATAACAGCTGATACACAAATCAAACTCACAACCGATTTTGCTACAAAAGCGATGAAAAATAGCGTGTTGTAACGCCACGAGTTGATTCCCGTTTCGAATACTCGGAATACTTGGTGCCTTTATCAGCTTAATTTTTCTAGCGTCTACGGAGGAACCATAAACGAGATTAAAATCATCAAAATCAACCTGGTTTGATGTTACGAAAGTGACCTCAAAATCATGTTGTAGCCCCTGCAGCGTCCACATTGTGGTAGCTTCGGATCCGCCTTGCCCCATCCACGGATGGGCCACTAAAATTGAAAAGCGTTTCATCCAGGTTAGTCTGTTAATTGGCCTGATTAGAAGTTGAAGGCAAACTGCGAGATGCCACCCGCTTGGTAGGTTCCCAAATACTATTCCGTACCCCGATACAAAACTCAAGGCTCCCCAGGAAAAGTGCAGCATTCATCGCATAAAAATAACGCACATATTTGAAAATTGAGATTCTCTGGTTCTTAAATTGAGTTTCCATAACCTTGTCCAACCATATTACGACAAGCGTGCCTAAGAATCCCAAAAACGCCATTTGATAGATCAAATAGCCGGATTTAGCCAGCAGTGCGCTGCAGAGCACAACCAGAATCAACAACCACGGTCCGAACCAACGAAGCCCTTTATGAGACCAAAAGGCAAAAGATGTAGCCAATCCACAGTTCCAAGGAAGGAAGTAGTTCCAAAAGCGAACTAAATTCTGAAAATTACCTTTTGATATCCTCCGTTTTCTTCGAAACTCTTCTGAAATGTCCTCAGACACAGATTCATAACAGATTGCGTCCAAATCCACTACTCCTTTGTAGCCCTTTTCAAAACAAACCATTGTCTGGTAAAAATCATCCACATTAAAATTCGTCGGCACCTCCTCATAAACAGCCCTTCGCATTGCATAACAGGCCCCAAAAGCCCCCATCATCCTTCCCCACAACTTCCCCTCAGCAAATTTTACAAGGTTCTCCCGGTTTACATAAGCTTCTTCTTCATTGCCGATTCCCGCTTTAGAATGCTTATCATCGATAACAGTTGAAGCCACTATACCGATGGCCTCATCGCTAAAGTGCCGGGCGAGGTGTTTTGCCAAAGATTTGGTCCAAATGACATTGGCATCACATAGTACAAGAATCGCTCCCCTATCAGTGGGAATTTTATCGACTAATTGGTTAACAATTTTGATTTTCCCGCTTCTTCCACTAAAGATTTCTAAATTCACAGCTGGATGCCCACCCATAAACGACTCCACAATCCGGTGACTGCCATCCGTGGAATTGTCCGAACCCACGAAGATTTTTAGTTTACCATTCGGATAGTCTGAACCCATTATGGATTGAAGACTCTCTCGAATAACCGACTCCTCATTGAACATCGCCATCACCACATTGATTTCCGGCCAATTCTCATAGGCCTCACCCAAAAAGTTTCGCTCCCCTTGCCGCCTTTTTGATATCCAAATCATCAGTTCAGGGTAAATTACATAAGTGTAACATATTCCCACCAGGGAAACCCAAAAAAGCAGTTGCAAAAGGATGTCGAGATTGAATGCCATAACTATTTCCATGCTGATTGAATTGAAAATTGAGAAAAACCGACTTCACGCTGTTGCCCTCGAACCTCTTCCAGCGGCAAACTTTCCTCCAAGATGAATTGCGGGGTGGCTTGAGCGCATTTTTCCCGAAACCGAAGGAAAAATGCCCGATTAAAATAGAATTGGGAAAACACCAGGATAAATCCGAAAAGTACACCGGTAAATCTTTCGTCAAAAGGATTTCGGGTCACACTTTCGCTTAGCACCGACCACATCCCTACAAACGGAAGAAAGATCAAAAAAGAATCCCACGCCCTCGCCCCCATCACCGTCTTGGAATTTAAATAGCAGGACCACAAACTAAATCCCATAGTGAAAAAAAATGAAGCGAGAACAACTCCCACACCAATAAATCCACTGGAAAACAAGGTATATGTCCAAATGCTGTGTCCTGCACTATAAATATCCAAGGGAAATTGATGTCTATCATCGGGGTATACGAGGAATAACTCAGGGTAATAATCTTCATCCCAATAGTAGGCAGCCCCCAACCCTTTTCCAAAAATAAATGATTCGGTATCCTTTGACAGAAGATCCAACATTGATTTCGCTTCAGCCTTTCTCATCAAACTGGAAAGATCCTCAGTCGTCGCACCACCAGCCCCCTTGTTATCAAACAATCTTTGGGACCAACGATCAGCAACATCTGGCAAACACACAATCGCCAATACAACGATTCCTATAGAGACACACCCAAAACATGCCATAAGCGCCAATTTTCGGAACACATGCGTCAGTTGATACATTTTCCAGAGAACCCCCAGCCCAAGACAAAACCCAGCAGCTAAAAACGAAATCACAATGGGAAACGCCATAGAACGGGTAATCGAGAGAATCGCCGACATCAATGGAATTCCGAAAATAATCAAAATCCAGGGAGTGAATTTATGCCGCAAGATTAGGGCACATCCTGTCCAGGCAAAGAGAAACTCCATCGCGGGGCTCAATATTCCCATTCGAACCTCAGATAACGGTATACCGCTCAAAAATCCGCCGTAAAAAAACTTCCAGATGACATTGCTCAAACCCGCAAAAAGGAACCAGCGAACTGCTTCACCGGGACGCATCCCAACACAGGCGCAAATCATCGTCAAATTTGCGCCGAACCCAACTAACAACAATGGGATCAACAATCGTAAAATCCTACCGATTTCATTACCTGACATAAGAGCTACGGTTATTGCAAAGATCACATACCCCCACCAAAGCAAAATCATGTAGACCCCAGGTCGCGTTAAGAGATGCCTTAAACCCAAAAAGGTCCCCACCCCACCTGAAATCAAAGCAATTCCGAGGAAGGCATACTGCACTGGGGACCCTCCGGTGCTGGCGGCACCAAACTCTAAATCAGCAGACTTGTAGTCAAATACAAACGAAGACAGGTAGACCACAAATAACACCCGAAAGAATCCCAAACTCGAAACAGGAGGAGGATCCAGTTCGGACTGTTTATGATCCAGAAATGGATTAATAATTTTCACAAAGATAGTGTATAATTAGCAAGCCCCCGCCCTCTTGAAGAAGGTCAATGCCATGATTTGAAGATCAAAAATCACATTCCAATTTTCAATATAGTGCAAATCAAACCGAACCCTTTCAGAAAGATCTGTATCACCGCGCAAACCATTCACCTGAGCCCAACCTGTAATACCAGGCTTGATATTATGACGTGCGTTATAATGGGGAATTTCTTCCTTAAATTTCTCAATCAGCTCCGGTCTCTCAGGGCGAGGCCCAACCAAACTCATCTCCCCCCTCAAGACGTTCCAAAATTGAGGGATCTCATCAATATTCATACGCCTCATCAATGAACCGATCCTGAGACATCGCGGATCGTTTTTCACGGTCCAACCTGCCTTACCGACGCTTTCAGCGTCAAGCCTCATACTGCGTAATTTTATCATTTCAAATACATTACCATTGGCACCTAGTCGCCGCTGCCGATAAAAAATTGGCCCAGGACTTTCACGATAAATCAAAATCCCGAACAAAATAATCAATGGGGCAGCAAGACTCAAACCTACCAGGGCTCCAACAATATCTGTGAACCTTTTGAGGTACTGATTAAATGCAGAATGCAATGGCAACTTTGATATCCCCAGAACTGGAACACCTCCAACGGACTCTAGGTGAAGACCGCTGATAAGGACCCTAAAGCAAGTCGGCACAAGCTTAAACTCCACCATCTCTTTCTCGCAGAGTGAAGC
>JBGSJM010000093.1:0-6676 GCA_041742015.1 Verrucomicrobiales bacterium
CAAATGCTCGCCCGAACATGCGGTTCGCAATGACCACAGCAAATCTAGGATTCTCTGGAGAAATCAACCAGTCCAGCAGAGCCTGACGACGGGATTTTCCCCCTAGTTTTGCAGGTGGTTTGATCAATGGTCTGGGTTCAACTACTTCGCCCGGTTTTCCGCCTTTTCCAAGAAAGTCGTCGGGAAGTTTGGTGGTCATCAGTTCGTTGTCGGTCAGGTTCCAGGACAGGGCTTCGACATAAAATTTGAAGCTGTTGTCGGTCTGGCTTTGCATATTGATCCCTTTCTGAGTTTCGGCAAAGGTGATAAATTGAGTTCTCCAATTCGGGGGTGCATTTGGCATCTGTGTCGGAAGGCCTTTGTAGTTCATCATCATGGAATCATCTGTCTTCCCATATGCTGTGGTCCGTTGGGTGTTTCCAAAAAAGGCAGCCATCCGATAAAAATCCATCTGAGCAAGGTCGTCGTTGAATGGATGATCATGGCACTGGGCGCATGATATATCCATGCCGAGCATGACCTGACCGAAGTTTGCAAAAGCGTCAAATTCCATTCCTGTATCTCGAAGAAGGAAACCGGAGGCTGGGTTTTGCCCCACGTTTCCATTGGCTAGAATCATGTCGGCAACCAGTTTGTCGTATGGCTTATTGGCCTGGAGTTGTTCCCTCCACCACTGGGCGTACGGCTCCATCCGGATACCCCGGTCAAAATTGTCGTCGTGGACCCGATACATGTCTGCAAAATAATTGAACATGTGGGAGGCAAATCCGGGATGAAGCAACAGATCATCAATCAAAGCCTGTCGCTTGTCGGGCCGGGCACTGAGCGCGAATTCCATAAATTCTTCACGGGTGGGAATTCGCCCGATAATATCCAGATAAACCCGCCGAACGAACAAGTCGTCTGGAAGGGGTGGGTTAAATGATTTGAAACCGTTTTTGCCCAAAGTCGCGGCAAGAAGACCGTCAAGCTTTCGGGCTGAGGCCACCGTGAAGGAATCATCTCCAATTTTGGCCAGGCGTATCGCAGCCTCTTGATCAGCTTTGATGAATCGTGAACTGGGAACCGTGATTTCATTGCCAGTCTTGAGTTTGAAACGGTAATTATCCCCCTCGATGCCAAGGAAAATGGCTTGCAAAGGTTTTCCGTCTGAACTTGTCCAGGTTCGTGCCTGAAGCGGAAATGAAACTGAAAAAATGAAACACAGGGTGGTGAGTGTGTGAAATAGATGTTTTTTCATAGTAAAACCTTGACTACTTATCATATTTTATTTAACCAAGATGAGGTGATTTGTCACGGAAAATCGTGATGGTACATTGTTTAATCGTTGATAGTACCCTTGAATGCAGAATTATACCCTGTTGAATCGATTTTTGGCAGAATTCTATGGATCACAAAGATTTGATGAGAGAGGCGATCAACCTCTCGATTGAAAATGTTACCTTGGGAAAGGGAGGGCCATTTGGAGCCGTTATTGCGAGAGACGGGGAGATCATCGCAGGTGGAGCAAATTTGGTGACTGCCAGTAACGATCCGACTGCTCATGCTGAGGTGGTAGCAATTCGTGCCGCTTGCGAAAAACTTCGGGTTTATCAACTCAGTGATTGCCAGATTTATTGCAGTTGTGAACCATGCCCCATGTGCCTGGGTGCGATTTACTGGGCTCGGCTAGACACAATCTATTTCGCAAACACTAAACAGGATGCCGCCGTCATCTTTTTTGATGATCAATTCTTTTATGAAGAGATCGGGAGATCAATTCCAGATCGGGCGCTACCAACCCATCAAATGCTCAGAAATGAGGCTCTGGTGGCCTTCAAAAACTGGTCGGCAAGTGATCGAAAGATCGAATATTAAAATAGGGGCCTATGCTAGTTAGCGGCGGGAAAATTTGAGCCATTTTTTCATCAATTCACTTACCATGAAGTTGAGTTTGGTCCGATAATAGGCGTCTCCAACCCGTCGGATCGCCTCTGCCTGAGTCGGATACGGGCTTATTGATTTGGCGATGGTTGATGATCAGGGTGACTTTGGTGCCAAGGCGGGCAAAGGTCTGTGCCATTTCCACACCGATGGGCTCGGCTCCTACAATGGCCATCATCCGTTTTCCTGGCCTGGAATGCGCGGAGTGAAAGCCCTGGCACCCGGGCAAATGGCTGTTTTGGCGAATTTCAACTCCTGGTTGTTTATCTAAACGGTATCTCTTCCGGTAAATTTGCCAATCCCCAGAAAAACGTCGATCCCAAGACTTTTGAATCTTTCGGCGGAATCGTGAGGAGAGATGTCGGCGCGAAGCCAGCGCATCCTTTCAATGACCCTGGAAAAGTTAATTTCAATGGCTAAGGGATCGAAATCAATGTCCTTGGACCCAGCGGACCTGATCGTGGCAGCGTTCGATCAGTGCAATTTTGGCGCCGAGACAGCAGCAGCTCATGCTGCGACAAGCCCGGACGTCCCGGCCCCAATAACCACTATATTGTATTTCCCATTTGTAGTAGGATTCACCCAATTTTTAGGGTGAATATACTGCTCCAGTCTTTGATTGTTGGGTGTAAATGGGGGTATTGCGTCTGCATCGTGGTTCATAATTTCGTAAAGAAGCGGTCGCCCCTATCAGAACCTAGCTTACAATTTATTGTGAAGATGGTCCGTCGATATTTGTTTACCCTTTTGTTTTTGCTTCTGCCAATCATTTGTCTAGTTGGTTGGTGGAACAGTTCAAAGGTTTGGAGATCCTGGGTGGCGGAAACTCCCTTTGGTATTTTTAAGATTCAAAGTGAATCCTCTATTTTTGGGATCGGAGCTCAGTTTATGCAACACGATCACCCGTGGTCGGCATACGGAAACACCGATGAAATTACAGGAGATCAAATGAAATTTATTGCGGGCTTTCCAGATTTTCAGGTTGGCAATGGCCTCTATTTTGTGGTGCTGCCATATTGGCAATTACTTTGTCTGCTCTTATTAATCGCGGTCATCAGTTATTTTTTAGAACGCACTTTGATTCTCCGGAGACAGGCAGAGTTTGAAAGACCTTAAAAAATGGGAGAACCACCTCGTAGGTGGTTTTCCCGTGTTCTTGTTAAAGTGATTGCCGAAGCTATTCGGACGTAACCGGAATCGTTTCGGTGAAGGGAAATAGCTTATCGAAGGTTGGCTAAGCCTCGCCGCTAAGGGCTTTCCCAAGGAGACTGTATAGCCGTTGGGCACCGCCCAGCGACATGGCAACTCGGGTATGGACAGGAACACAGGGTTCCCCGGTATTAGGGTCAGGCACAACTCCAGAGGAGAAATCTAGGAGAAATTCCTCCTGGGTGGTGTTGAGAATGATTTGACTGGCGTACTGGGCCGCCATATTTTCATATCTTACCTTTAGCTTAGTGGTGTCTTGATAATTACTCATTACAATGTGGGGCGTAAGTCATACCCTATTTTTGCTTTTATAAAAAGAAAGAAGTGTCCCAAATCTTCGCTTTTGTGCGGATTTTGCGTCGGAAGCCCACTTTGGGCTGAAATTCCGGCTTCAGCGCTGTTTTTCTGTTTCAATTTGGTCTTGAGCGGGGTCTGGCCAGTGGCTTTCAACAGTTTGCCGGTCCGTATTTTCTAGTTCATTCGGACGGGGATTATCCTGGAAACTCAACGGTGAATCTTACGAAAATGGTCAAGGACTAGAAGATTTTTTAATTTAGCTTGATAATCCCATCCTTACGGACGATAATTTCCATAATTACAATACTAAATTACTCCAAAGACGCACTTCACCTTATTTAATGAATCAATTTGAACATCAGCCTTCGCATGTGAACGCATCTGAAGGATTGTTTCCGGGATATCCAACCCTGGATGTGGGAAAAGTAGCCCATCTGGTGGTGCAGCGCCTTTGGATTGCGATTTCAATTATTGTTGCCTTTGTATCAGTCGCGCTTCTGTACGTTATGAAGGCCGAAAAAATCTTTCTTTCCAGTGCCTTGATAAATATAGAATCCTCTAAAGCGGATGGCGTCTTCTCGGGTATCAAAGGAGTCAAAAAGATGAGCTACGAATCGCTTGATGCGTTGAAGTCTATCGCCGCTGGTTTGACCAGTGGTTCAGTAATTCTTCGGGTAGTGGATAAATTGGATTTGAGAAATGATCCTACCTTTATGAAGTCCCTAAAAAATGGAAAATATTCTGATTCTGAGATAGTGGACTTTATGAGCAATCGACTCTCGTCCGAGTTGATTCGTGGCGAGAGAAATATCTATCTAGGGGTCCGAGATACCGACCCTGAGAGAGCCCGCAAAATTGCCTCCACGTTGATTGAAGAGTTTCGTTCAATGTTAAGAGAACAGAATGCGGAGGTAGCCGAGAAGATACATCAAACCCTTCTTGAGGAGAGTAAATCTCAAGCTGAACGGGTGGATCGAGCTGAAGTGGCGCTCCAAAGTTTTAGAGAGCAGTACCCGACAATTCCACTGGATGAAGAAAGTGGCGTTCAAAAACAAAAATACATTGAATTGCAGGGGTTGGCGAATCGCGCGGAAGATGAGGTGTTACGTTTAAAAGCTGAATACAACCAATATCTTGCGGTAAAAGATACTCCAGAACGGATTCTTGAAATTGGTAACTACTCAGGGTTGGAGAGCATTCAAAAGCTAATCCTGTTAAGGGATCAAAAGGTGGCGGAGTTTTATAAAATTAAAAAGCAGTTTACGCCTCTTCATCCCACCTATAAATCTTATGATGCTGATGTCATGGGGCTAGATCAGCAGTTAATTTTGGCTGCTCGGGCTTTGGGTGAGTCCATCGAGAAAAGATATTTTTCAGCAGTTGAGCGGTCTGAGAGTGCAAAGAAGTCAGTGCAGGAACAAGCTGAGGCGAATTTGGAGGCTGAGGATATTCGACGTCTGTTTCGGACCCTGAAGCGCTCTCGAGAGGCCGCGCTGGCAACGTATGATCGATTGCTGGAGCGAATCGAGGACACCAGCGTAACCCGTAATGTGGATGAAACAGTGATTCACACCTTTAGTCCGCCCTTGGTTGCGCCAAAACCTGTAGCTCCCAAAAAGGCGGTTACGGTCGTGCTGGCAGGCATTCTTGGTTTCATTGTTGGTTTCGGTCTCGTTCTAGGTATTGGGCTGCTTGATAAAAGTTTAACGAGCAAACGCCAGGTTGAGTCGTCACTAGGCCTATCGGTTTTGGCTGAAATCCCGCTGGTGCATGAAAAGGAAAATTGGGATTTGAAAGAGACTCTCGCGGTAGCCAGGTCTTCTAAATCGATGGTTGGTGAGGGATTTCGGGCGTTACGCACTTCATTGTCGTCAATGACGCCAAGAAGTGTGATGTTTACAAGTGCGATGGAGGGTGAAGGAAAGAGCTTTAGTGCTGCAAGTCTGGCCGTGCTTCAAGCCCAATTTGGATACCGAACCTTGCTGATCGATGCTGATTGCCGCCATCCAAAAATGGCGACGGTTTTTACGATTCCAAAGGCTGGAGATAATCCCCATGGGTTGGTCACACAAAACCACTGTGAGGAAACGGTTGTTCCCAATCTATCGCTACTTTCACTGGGCCGCTTCATGCCCGAGGGGGGGGAGCCGGCAAACGGCGAACACTTTGCTGCTTTGCTTTGGGAGTCTTATTCGAATTTTGATTGCGTCATCATTGATTCTTCACCGCTTTGTTTGGTTAGTGATGGTCTTACTTACTCGAGGTATGTTGATGCAGTTGTGTTAGTCGTAAAATCCAATCACACCCAGACAGGTCCTGCCCAGGAAGCAATCAAGGACCTTCGAAGAATGAGGTCACCAATTGCTGGATGTCTATTAAACGGAGTCAAAAAGAGAGATGTGGCTAAAGAGCTTTACGTCACAAGCGTGGCCCACTTCCCACCACCACAACCTGTTTGTTCGTTTGAAACCGCAGAAAAAATATAAGATGACCAAGTCCAATTCCAACTACATGCAGTCACGGCCCACTGCCACAAGATCCAAGACCCGTTATAACAACTGGGTATTGGCTAGTTTTGTTCTTGATGCAGCGGTAATATCGCTCTCGCTAGTGTTAGCATATTTTATCCGCTTCCGTACCGGGGTGGCAGAGATTGGAGTGCCACTGGTAGATGTTTCGTCATTTGGAAGTTATGTGGGGCACATCCTGTTCGGAACAGTCCTTATGATGCTCATTCTCACCAACTTTCGATTTTATTCGAGAGAAAACATGTTGTCTTTCATAGGAACCTTGCATGTCATCATCAAATCAACGGTGGTTTGGTTGATTGGCTATTTGACCCTTTCCCTGGTCTTAAAATTTGATCCACCGATCAGCCGGATTTTCTGTGCTTTGGGTCTTCTTGTGATCCTTGTTTTGTTGCCGTTATGGAGGGCTGTTCTTTGGCGATTCCTCAGTTCCGAAAAGCAGGCTGTATTTTTGCGGCAACGCGCTGTTGTGGTGGGTTGGAGTGAACATTTTGGTCAAGCCTTTGAGGCATTTAATCGTGCTCCAGAGAGAGAATTTGAGATTATAGGGCTTGTAACACCCCCGGATGGAGATTTTGAATTTCCACCCCCAAAAAATATTCCAGTTCTGGGGGGCTATGAGAGATTTGAGGCTCTCTTGCAAATGGGAATCTGTCAGATGGTTATTGTGGCAGATGATACACTGCGAAGCGGGAGACTATTGAAACTCGCTTCACTCT
>JBGSJM010000094.1:0-5674 GCA_041742015.1 Verrucomicrobiales bacterium
CATACTGGTAAGGCGGGAGACCAGTTCGCTCGGCAAACACCTTCGCGACGACTCCAGCCATAACTGCTTCGCGTTCATGGATCCTTTGTAAAATCCTCTCCAACATCTGAAATCTCTCGCCTTCATCAGAAACTTCGCCGCTGGTGTAGGCACCATTCATGAGCATGTGAAAGTGATTTTCCTGAACCAAGATCGGTTTTGAAGGATCCACCCATGCCCCACTGTCACTGGACGCGTTGAAGTGCAAGCACAGCACCAAATCTGGCTTTAACGTTTCGTTAACGATTCTGGCCCGCTCTACGATTTCCGCCCGTCGATAAAAACGATGAGTCGCATGGGGCTTCAACAAACCGTCGGGAACCCCGGGGTTATATTCTTTATATACCTTCAAAAAATCCGTGGCACGTAGAGGTGTGACTGGTTCATTCTTGGTGCGAACCAAAGAAACCTTTGCTCCCATTTTTTCCAGAAGGGGCTTGAGACGATAAGCAGCCTGCAAGGTCATCTCCCCCTCCCTGATGGTCCGATCCCCAGGGAAGCCGAACTGCCTTTCCTCGATCCCAGCAAAATCACCGCCGATATGTCCGGGATCAATCGCGATGTGCAGACCATTTAATGGATCGGTCTTCCAATAACGTTTCACCTCTGGAAAATCCGTCCCCTCTGGCAGAAGTGACAGAATGAACGGGCCTTGAGCGGTGACAACGCTCGCCTGTTCGGGCTGAATGTTTATAAATTCCTTCCACGATTCCCCCACGGTATAGACATTTTCGATCAACCACTGCAGGCGTGTTGCGGTGATGGTGTTTTGATAAGCATTCAGCACCCCCAAATTTGCCACCTCCTCGCGGGGAGGATGCTTGATTTCGACTCGCTGGGTGACTTCCGTTGGTGAGGTATTTACCGGGTCAGAAACATCATTTTTTTTAATCAAGAAAATGGCAGCTAGGATCAATACCACTACTGCAACGGTGAAAATTAACGATTGGCCTTTCATTATTTTGAAAATCTTAACAATAATCCACGTAAATGCGAATTGATTTGCCCACAGTCTGGAAACTCTTTCACGCTTGGAATCTCAATTGGCTCAAATAACTTTCGATCTTGGTTTTATCAGGACTCCGCATCGCAATGATTACAGAAAAAACCTCCTCTGCCTCGATCCGTCGTATCTGCGCTGACCCGAGGGTTCTTTTTTCTAGATGAAACGTCAGATTCTTATAAGCCGCCTCAAACATGCTAGTCAACGAGGCCAATTGCTCATCCGAAAGCTCAACTTTGAAGGGCGTTCCACCATTGTAGGATAAACTTGAGCTATTTATCGTTTGAACTGGTTCGTAACAGAGACCATGGTCAATCAAATGATAGGCATTTCCCGATCCATCAGAATAGTGATATTCAGCCATTTTAAAAAGTCAGTATAGCACGAAACACTCCATCACTCCATCATTACGAAACCCCTAAAATTGGAATTCGATTTCAAGATGACGGGAAATCACGAAGAAGATCTCATGCGCCTTAAATGGTTTGGCGAGGAAATCTTTGGAAAAACTGGATAAACTGGCTTCGGGCCAGACCAACCAATAGCGGACAAGTTCCCCATCCCTGACCTCGAAGCGCGAATCAAGAAAGTCTATGGGGACAAAGTAGTCACCCGGTCCAAACCCGACCCTTCGAGAACGAGAAGAATCGCCATGGTAGCCTACTTCCATACGAGTATTCTCGTAACCGTTTACGTCCCCCAGCCTACTCTCTATTTTTTCATTTAGTTCTCGCAATCCAATCGTCCGCAACGGATTTTTTCACCACAATCAACGAAACTTCGTGCCAGCCGGCGTAGTCTTACTTGATGGTTTCACCTTAAGCTGCCCACGATGAAGAAACATTTTTTCAAAAACTTTTTTATTCCCCTAATCTGCGCGTTGCTCTGTTTGGCCCTTGGCACTGCTTCCGGCTTGTCAACCGTCCCTGAGATTGAGGGATGGTATGCTGGTTTAAATAAACCCTCGTTTAATCCGCCTAACTGGATTTTTGGGCCAGTTTGGACCCTACTATATCTGATGATGGGGGGCGCCCTGGGATTAATTATCAATTTGGGCACCAAAACACCCGGGGTCAAAACGGCTCTGGTGATATTCGCCCTTCAATTTATTCTTAATCTGGTTTGGACTCCGGTATTTTTCGGGATGCACCAGATTTTTCCTGCCTTGATCGTGATCACCTTTTTGTGGGTCGCAACTCTTCTTTCCATCATTCATTTCCTAAAGTTACGGCCCCTGGCCGGATGGCTGCTTGTCCCATACCTACTCTGGGTTTCCTTTGCAACCCTTTTAAATGCCTCGCTTTGGCGACTAAATCTTTCTTAAAAAAGGATCAACGAGCGGGAAGAATTGAGGTTGCGTTGCCATGGCTCCCTAGATTAACGCATCAATGACTGATGGTCGATGCTGAATTTTCACGATCCAGGTCCACCCAAGTGTCTATTTTTTCTTTGGTTTCACTTTTTGAAGAGTCTTGATGAACATAACCAAACTGTCAATTTCGTAATTTTTCAGAACTCCGAGATATGACGGCATACCCACCCCGGTTTTTTCCATCTCAAAACCAACCGCGACTTTTCGTGCTGGGTCGAGAATGGATTCGCGGAGATAGACTTCGTCGACATTTTTTAGTTCCGTTCCATCTGAAAAATTCCGCTTGGAATTCCAAAGTCCATTCCATGCCGGCCCAACCGCAACCTGCGTTCCAAAACTTGCGGTAGCCAGGGGCACATTTTCTCCAGCCGCATGACAGACCATGCACCCAAATTTTGTTGCGGTTTCTTTGCCCAGATCAGCGCTCGGCTCTATCTTTTCAGCCTGGGTTAACATTTCCGCAGAAAGTTCCAGAAGCACGTTGTCATCCTCAAACCCAACCGCCTTCAAATCGATCGACCTCAACTGATGAACCGTAAAAAAGGCATTTGCCACCCTAGCCTCGGTCGAAGTCGGCACTTTGTACGTCACCCTCAGCGAATGGCAGGGTTTCATATCTGGAATGCCGAGAAAAACACTTTTTCCGTCCTTGGAAATTTTGACGCTGGCGACGGGCAGCGAATCCTGCCCTGGATCTCCATTCAACTTGTAATGGCCTGAACCGTAGTTGTGGGATCTAACGTAATTCCATCGATCCACCGAGTAAGATTCCCAATTTCCAGCGATGGGGACATCCACTGGCTGATGAAAACTTAGCAACACCCCACGCTTTTCAGATCGCAAGTCGGCTGGCACCCAAACGGGTCCGAGTGTAGGTGTGACCCGGTATAGCCCGCTGATCTGCTCGGCTGATGTCCCCCAAATCTTAAAGCCTGTCAGCCAAAGGCTCCCATCCACCGGATGAACCTTCCCCTTGAGTAATCCAGAGGCAAATTTGTGAGCCACAGAGGCGACCGCTCCCTGGATGACCTTCTCTCCATCCCGATCAAAGAAGACTTTGAAAATCTCGGGCCGATTGTAACCAATATGAATCAACGAATCATTGAGCACCCCCATTTTCCCATCCCTCAACCAGATCAGACTCGCGCCAGATTGATTCACAAAATGCGGTATCCAAATCTCTGGCTCGACAATGGGAAGGGTGTGAACTGCTTTGTCCTTGTATTTCTCGGGCTGAAAACCATAATCTTCACCCGGTCTAATGATATGAATCGGCGTGGTCGGCTTCCAATTTCCCTGCTGATCACTGGCGGCGATAAGACCGGATTTAGGATCAACCCCGATGTATGGCATCCGCAATCCGGTGCTGATGATTTTGTAACTCTGTCCATCCTGAGAAACCTCAACCACTGTACCATTTGCCACCCCTTTGGTTGAGGAGACCTGCCCGCCTTTGGCAAGATAAAAGCCCCCGCCAGGCTTGGCAAAAATATCATTGGCAAACTCCCTGGTTTCAGCGGTCTGCGGAACCACACTAGAGAAGTTTTCATACCAATCGATCACCCTGTCACCATCCCGGTCATGGAGCCGCACGATGCCATTGCGCGTAAACACATAAATTTCATCATCAACCACCTCAAGACCAAGTGGCTCATGTAATCCAGAACCAATTCTCCGCCAGGAAATCAAACTCAAATCTCCCGAAAGCCCGGAAACCTTCCAGACATCACCATCAAACGTAGCGACGACCGCGTCTCCATTGCGCAGAAAACCAAAGGCAGAGAGCCGCACATTTCTTTTGAAAGGATTGGGAATCGGCAAACCCACTTCCTCTATCCTAAAGCCATTTTGAGCTTCTGATTTCACTAATTTAGTTTCAATCGAGCGGCAATCCAGCACGGGAAAAGTGGGTCTAGGGAATTCACCTCCATCCACCATAGAAACCGCATAACCGCTCACCTCCTTTGAAGGTGGAAACGTGTGAATTCCACCTGCCGAAAGCTTGACACTAAGCGTCGAATCATGAGGCGAAACCTCAATGACTCTTTTTCCACCCTCCCATTTTTCCTCGATAGGAACACCAAAAACCTCGTATTTGAGCACAACTCCATGTTTCGTAGGGCTCATTCCCAGCCATCTCAAACCGGCTCCGGGCCCAAGACCTGGTTCCTCTTTATCCGCACCCTTCCTTTCCCGCTTATCCGACCAGTCACCCCCTTCTTTTATCCAGCCGGGATTCAAAGTTCCAGAGTTGACAATGTTCCCAATTGGAGTCGGTAGAATAGTTTGTCCTGCCGCTGCCTTCTGGTTGGGTAATCGGTAACTTCCTGCCGCCATCCCGTTCATCGTCAAATACTCCCCTTTTTCATTGGCTTTCCAAACCAGAGCAACCCTTAATAGGTCGATGTCAAAAGCCGCATAATACCCACCCCCAAGTTGCATGATCACGGCTCGTGGGCTGAGATTGTCCTTAGGCCAGTCACCAACAAGATTCCGGGCATCCAGAGTCTGAGAGAAAAAGGGGAAATCATCCTCAACAAAGGAGTCAAAAGGAGAATCAAGCGCCAAGTGTTTACTATCCTGAGCCAATGCCGGGGCGAGGTGCCCATTGTACCCCAATACAAGCCCAAAAATAGAGATGAAAACAAATCGCTTCATGTAATTTGCCATGCTGACGAGCATCCATAGGAGCATACCACCCCTGCTGCAACTCACACCATTCGGTATTTTTGAGCAAAAAAATATCAAATTAGCTGAGACACCTCAATCCTTCGATTTGACACAGCTTCATTCGCCTTTATGCTCTTCGTGATTCACCTGTCCCCGATTTTCTTTTGTTTATCCCGGCTTCAGTTGTTTTAAATTCTAAACAATCTGTTTTGTTTAGTGAAAAAATCAGTCGGGATGTGCACTCTCAATTGGTTGTTTTAATTGTGCACGTTTTGTTGTTAAGAATTAATTAATATCTATGTAGGAAACCTGACCTATGGCACTTCTGATGGAGATCTCAGAAAGCTGTTTGGCCAATTTGGAACTGTGGTTAACGCCAATATCATAATGGACCGGGAAACAGGCCAGTCAAAAGGCTTTGGGTTTATTGAAATGAGCAATGCTCAGGAAGGTGAAGCTGCCATCAAGCAGTTGGACGGAACTGAAGTTGATGGTCGGAGCATAAAAGTCAACGAGGCACGTCCACGCGAAGAAAATCGCGGTGGCGGCGGCGGCGGCGGCGGTTATCGTGGAGGTGGCGGCGGCGGTGG
>JBGSJM010000095.1:0-4941 GCA_041742015.1 Verrucomicrobiales bacterium
AGTCATCGCGGCTGAAGCCCAGATCGGCACCTGGAAAAAGCTCGCTGACTCACGCCAATATAATGTGTTCATCAACGGCACAAATGGCTACTACTTCAAGGCCTGGGTCAGCCACTACCAGAGAAAGCTGACCATGAAGAAGAGCAACGGCACCGGCACCGAAACGGTCATTGATCGGATAGACAATGGACCCACTGTGAACCCCGAAGTGCCTGATGAAAAGGAGGCGATGGAACTGCAATTTACCGAACTCGAGAATAGCATCGAAGACGCCTATGTGCGCCTCGCCAAGGTGCAAGCCGAGGCCGCTGAAGCCCGCCAAAGGCACGAATACGCCAGAGCGATTGGCCGAATAAGTGCCCATCTCATCACAGCGCAACAAAGAGAAGCTGAGGCCAAAAGCATCGAAGCGTCGATCAGACACATGAAACGCAGCCTTGCCGACCTTGAAAAAACGCTTGGGAAAAAAGCACGCATTATTGAGCCTGTGCAGCCTGTGTATCCACCCGGCATCTATCCACCTGGGGTTTATCCGCCTGGGATGTATCCACCTGGATTCGTCCCCGGTGGCACAATTATACCTATCAGATAACCCACGCATTTGGAAAATGAAGCCGATCAAAATTATCCTGGCTACTTTGGTGCCACTCTATGCGGGGCTCGCTTCGGCTGAACCTGTGAGTGAATTGCGCATCCAGTTTGAATCTGAAGCAAAATTACTGGACGCACCTCTTTCGACGCTGAATTCGAAATATCGCGAATACCTGGAAGCTGGTGCTGACTTTGCCGTTGATTTTTCGTCTAAAAATTCGATTTGAAAGATGAAAGCAGGGCTTTACCTGTCTTTTCATCTAACAAACAATCAGCCGTTTTAACGATTTTATGGACGAAGAAGAAGGCATTCATCCTCCAGATCAGAAACCAAAGAGCGAACCCATCTACGATCCCTACGCTCCAACCGAGCTTGATCCCAAACGGGCTTTCGAAATGGGTGCCGAATCTGTTGAGCTGCCCAATCCACTTTATTGGATGCCACCGGAACCGGAGGAACTCGCTTCGCTTTTTCCAGATTACAAAATCCTGCACCTGCTCGGTCGCGGCGGGATGGGCGCCGTTTACAAGGCCATCCAGATCAATCTGGATCGCTTTGTGGCGATCAAATTGCTGCCGCCGGAATTGGCCAGGGCTGATCCCAACTTTGCGGAGCGTTTTCACAAGGAGGCCAAAGCCATGGCCGCCCTCAATCACCGGAATATTGTCACGGTTTACAATTTTGGCCAAACCACGGCCGGGCACTACTACTTTGTGATGGAGTTTGTGGATGGGATGGATTTCCACCAACTGATACACAGCGGCCAGCTCTCAGAGGTTGGAGCGCTAAATGCCGTCAGCCAGATCTGCGATGCGCTGGAATATGCCCACAATAAGGGCTTCGTGCACCGGGACATCAAACCCGCCAACATTTTCCTCAACCAAGAAGGGATTCTCAAAATCGGCGACTTCGGTCTAGCCAAAATCGTCAAAGGGAATCCTCTAGATTACACCCAATCCAGCATGATAATGGGTTCCCTGTTTTATTCAGCGCCGGAACAAGTCGAAGGGGGCCCCATTGACTGCCGGGCGGATATTTACAGTCTCGGGGTCATGTTCTATGAAATGTTAACCAGAGATCTTCCCCGGGGTAACTTCCCGCTGCCCTCGGAACGGGTTCAGATTGATGTCAGACTGGATCACGTCGTCCTCAAGGCCATGGCCAGCAAGCCGGAGCGCCGCTATGCCACGGCCACCGATCTCCGCTCTGAGGTGGATGTGATCCGAACCACCCCCTATTCTTCACCGGTGGGAACTCGCCCCCCCGCAAAAACCGGCAAGAAGACTTCGCATTTTTCAGCAATCGTGGCGACGCTCATTGGTTTGTTGTTATTAATGGTTGGCGTCTTTTTCCTTATTAAGAAGCAAAGTGCCAAAGATTTTTTGGGGGAGGGGTCAGATAAGGTCGCCACTCTCGCGACTTCCGATCCCGTCTCCGCCTCTCCATCGACAGAACCTGTGGTGGCGGCGCAGTCCATGGGTTCGATTCTCGTACAGCTTCCGCTGGTGAATGCACCACGCGATTCCGTGCTGGATATAGGGGGCTTCTACCCTCCCGAAATATCGCTGAAAAACAGTCCTATCCGCCAAGTTAGCGTCTTTCCCCCGGGGCTTGTTGCGCCTCTGTTCGGAGAGTTAGTCGTAGGGACAGGGGCACGCCAGCAAGTTCATGCTTTTGTCATCCACGAACTTGAGACCGACAAACCATTGTTTCTCGTCGATTGCAATGCGAATGACGATCTCCGAGATGATCCACCCGCGCCCTTGAAGTGGTACGGTGCAAACCACTCTGCTCCCGGAAAAGGATCCTTGCTCGGAATCGCCACTGTCAATATCCGGTTTGGAGAGGAAACCTTTCCTTCGGATTTGGAGTGTAACTTTAGACGAAGTCAGGGGCCTGAAATCGATAGTTGTAGATACCATCCCAAATATTCCCGCCGAGGCAATGTCCGCATTGGTGAGCGTGATTTTGAGGCGATGCTTTACGATGATTCGGTTGCCGCAGATTTCAGTGATCCCAGGTCAAGCTTCCGTCTCGATTTGACGGGAGATGGAAGGGCGTTTCGGAGTGATGATGGCGAAAAATTCCCGGTGAAGGAGACTTTCAGCATCGACGGGGTAACTTATCGCCTAGCCAACCTGACTCCAGTCGGGGATTCTTTTACTCTGGAGCCGACCACGGCCTGGGTGGGGAAAATTGCGCCGACCTTCAGCGCATTCGACCTTCAGGAATCTCCAATCCATTTCCCGACAGACTATCGCGGGCGAGTTGTCCTCTTGCACTTTTGGAGTCCTCATACAGACCAGCGCCGAGGACGATGGTCCTATGGATTCTCCGAGTTCCCCTATCTAAAGGCAGCATGGGATAAATATCACGAATCCGGGTTAGATCTATTGGGGGTGTGTATGGAATTCAGAGACGGTAAGAAGCTGCTTCCGGAATTTTTCAAAAAAAGCGGGGTTTTCTGGCCGCAAATCTGTGAAGGCATAGGCCACGACGACCCGACCCTCAATGCGTTTCAGACTCACTCGGTGCCCTGCAATTTTCTGGTCGATGGGGACACCGGCAAAGTTCTGGCGATGGCGACAACAGGGAAAGACCTTGACGCTTTGCTTGCTCGGGTCATGAGTGGGCGTAAGGTCACGACAGTCACCGCCACGAAGGACGCCCCTTTCATTAACACCCTCGGCATGAAATTCGTCCCCGTGCCGATCACCGGCAGACCAACCGACGGAACACGCGTCTTCTTCAGCGTGTGGGAGACCCGGGTGCAGGATTATAAAGCGTTCGTGAACGAAACCAACCGCGTCAGACCGGCACCTGATTTTACCCAGACACACCTTCATCCTGTGGTCAACGTGCGATACGAGGACGCAGTGGCGTTTTGTGCGTGGCTTACCGAAAAAGAGCGCAAGGCCAACAAGCTGGGTGCGCACCAGAGGTATCGCCTGCCGACAGATCATGAGTGGACCTGCGCCGCAGCACTTGGGAGGGCGGAAGACGCAACAGCGAAACAAGGGGCCAAAGACAGGAAAATAGCGATATTTCCCTGGGGCAGCGAATATCCGCCACCGCCAGGAGCGGGAAACTATTATGGAGCGGAAACGAAGGACCATCCCGCTGGGAACATTGTGACCTCGCTTGAGAATTATAACGATGGCTTTGAGCGCACGGCACCAGTGGGTAGCTTCGCTGCGAATGAACTGGGCCTGCACGACCTGGGAGGCAACGTGTCGGAGTGGTGTGATGAGTGGTTTGATGGTGTAACAGCACCCAGGCGAGTGCTCCGCGGTGCCTCCTGGGGTTTTCACTTTTCCAACGATCTGCTGTCGTCGAACCGCTACGGTGTGGCCCCTGATTTCTGGAATTTGGATGTTGGTTTTCGCATTGTGCTCGATTCGGAGGCAAAACCGGATCCTGTTGACACTGGTACTTCCACCGTCCTGGCTCAACTCGAATCGAACTCCAACCCACCCCATGTTGGTGTGGGTGCGAACGTAGTCCGGCTCCGCTCCGATTTTCAAGCTGAGGCAAAATTACTGGACACACCGATGTTAGCGCTCAATACGAAATATCGCGAATATCTGGAAACTCAAAAAACAGCGTTTCAGCAAGCCGGAAATCTGAAGGGCGTTCTGGCGGTTGAGGATGAGTTAAAACGTTTTGAAGGAGCCGCCGCCGTAACAAACTCGTCCTTCAGCGAATTACGGCGACTTCAGGAAATTTACTACAAGCAAAAGACAGAACTTCGTCAGAAGAAACAGGCGCAATACCTTTCTTTGATTGGCAGTTATCGGAAAAAAGCCGAGGACATGGCCACTGAATCAACCAAAGCAGGTTTGATCGAGGAGGCAAAGTTGGCTCTGGATGAATCAGAAAGATTCGCTGCGATAGAGAAGGAATCTGTATCCCAAAGCACAATGCCTCTGGCTCTCAGCGCCGGATCTCAAGATGGTAAAGAGCTGACCAACAGCCTGGGGATGAAATTTGTGCAGGTGCCCGGCATAGATGTGTGGTTCTGCATCCACGAAACACGGTGGAAGGATTACGCAGCTTATGCCAAGGCGAATTCTGATGTCGCTACTGCATGGGAGAACCAGACGTACGACGGGTTTGTGATCAGAGACAAACCAGAGGATCATCCAGTGACGAGCGTGAACTGGAATGAGTGCCAGGACTTCTGCCGCTGGCTTAGCAAAAAGGAGGGCCTGATACGAAACAAAAATTAGTTTTGGATAATTAGACTTTGAACGAAGTGTTTGCTTCAACGCTCAGCCACGGCCTGCCGACGAGATTGAGGACGCGCTGCGAGTCCTCCCACCAGCGGCGCAGGATGGGGTGGAGTGCCT
>JBGSJM010000096.1:0-4200 GCA_041742015.1 Verrucomicrobiales bacterium
TAACAGGGTACAATCCCCGACCCAACAGGGTTTCTTCGCGAATCTCATCCATCATCTGCTGGATGGGTGTCCCGGATTTCCCGGGGACGCTGCGAGCCTAAGACAGGTCCCCACTTTCCCACTCAAGCTGGAGGGGCCAAACTGCCATGCCAAAATCGAAGCAGGAAAACCGGGTGTAGAAAATTGCGGATGCCTCGAATCTTTCCATCCCCCACCCTACTGCCCCGATTTTAGCCAATCATTCCGGTCGTCGATTAGTTTTTGGATGTTGGAAGAGCGGTATGTGGAATCCATCAATCCATCTTTTGTGCTATCAAAATGATCCGGCCCTTTAATGCGTACCACTTGCTTCACATAGCCCTTTGTCGGGTAAAGGTAGTACGCCATCGTGGAAGCGTGAATCTGAGCTTCCTGTTCGGTTTCCGCCCGGGACAGTTGAATATAGGCATCCGCTAAGGCAATCTGCTGACTGCGATTATCCGATTTGGCAATTTCCAACGCATTGTACTTTTTTACCAGCGGTTGAAGCAGGTTTCGAGCTTCCGCCAATCGGTCCAGAGCCACATAACGGGAGGCAAGGTCCGAAGCGATCATGAGATCGTCCGGTGAAGCCTCATGCTTCAACAAAAGCGCCGCCACGGCAGCCGGGCTGGTCCGATTGCCTTTGGACGCCCACTGGTTTCTGACAGATTCAGTGACCGGTTTGACCGGGCCCATCAATTTGATCTCCTTTTTCCAGTCCTCACCCCTCACCATTCCATGCTCATCGACGAAGAAAACCCAGGGGACGTATTCAAATCGAGTCGCGAAGTTGGGGTCAACCAACGCGGGGAATGTGACCCCAAATCGATCGTATTGCTTTTTAGCCGGTTCGACACCTTCGGTGTCCATGGCAATTCCGACCACGGTGAACTCGTCACTGCCAAACTCTTCAAAGACTTTCTGCCACACGGGCAGATTTTCGCGGCAGCTTCACCAGCTTGCCCATCCGTAGATGACATATCGTTTTCCGAGAAAATCACTGAAGCGCACTTCATTCCCTTCAAGATCAATCAGGGGAATGTCGGGCAAGGTCTGCCCCACTTCAAAACCACGGCCTGAAGGCCAACCAGCGTGATAAGCGGAACGATCATCAAACGTTTCGGGCCCGGTAGGTTTCAGGGTGACTCTTTTGTCCGCGAGTTCAGGAGAAAAACCGAGAATTTTACCCAGGGCATCGGCATCGATATACAGTTGATCTCCGTTTTTGAGATGAGCGACCTGTTCGAGATCCACGGGAACGCACAGTTTATCCCGGCACAAAACCAAAGTGTTTCCCTCCAGCTTTGGTGCCCACCCAAATTGTTTTCCGGCCTCTTCGACATTTACCAGCAACGCGGAATCAAGCGAAATGTGGGAAACAGCTTCACTCGCGGAAAGTGAGGAATTGAGAGTAAAAAATCCACTCATCAACAAGCAGAACAGCTTCGTTTTCATGAGTCAAACTAAAGGAGCCATTGTCACCTGCAAGCACTTTCGTGTGACTTCGATTTGACTATCGCGGGTAAAAGCGGTGACAGATCCACGCCAGCCCTTTTTTCGGAGACGAAGGGGAAATTAAGGTTATCCTAAAGAAATTTGAAGGCAGAAAATTCCATCTCTTTTGAATACCGGGAGGCTGTTTACCTGCCGAGCGCCGAACTCTGGCTCGATCCCCATCGGGCCTGTTCTTTTGCTTTTGTTTCTCATGCTCATTCCGATCATTTTGCGCCGCATCGCAGGATTCTCTGCTCGCGGGGGACTTTTGAATTGATCAAGGCCCGCTTCGGAGAACGGGATGCAGCCTACACGGTGCTGGATTTTGGCGAATCTCATGAGGAAAATGGCCTGCGCCTCACGGTTTTTCCCGCCGGACACATCGCCGGGTCGGCCCAGTTGCTGGTGGAGGATCTCAAAACCGGAAATTCTCTAATTTACACGGGGGACTTCAAAACCCGGCACTCACTCACCTCCGAACTGATCGAAATTCGCCGGGCTGATATCCTGATCATGGAAACCACCTTTGGACTGCCAAGGTACCTTTTTCCTCCAAATGATGAAACCCTCGACCGCCTCGCCGACTTTGTGCAACTCACCCTGGACGAGGGTGATGTGCCGATTGTGCAGGGGTATTCTCTCGGCAAGGCCCAGGAACTCATCGCCGGGCTCCATCGTCGGCTTCCCGAAGTGAAATTCCAGGTCCATCCCTCGGTCGAAAAGATGAATCAGGCCCTCCGCAAGATGGGTTTTGCCCTGCCGGAGTGCGAGATTTTCGATCCTGCGGTCGAAAAGGCGGTCACGGGTATGAAAACCCGTGTTACGGGCCGGGTCCTTGTGATCCCGCCGGCGGTGAACCGGTCGACCGCGATTCGAGCGATGAAAAACACCCGCTCCGCCGTGGCGACGGGCTGGGCGGTCAATGCCTCCGCGAAGTTCCGCTATCAGGTGGATGAAGCCTTTCCGCTGTCCGATCACGCGGGTTATGATGAACTGCTCGACTTTGTCGAAAAAGTCGATCCCCGGGTGGTTTACACCCTGCATGGTTCAGCCTCGGAATTTGCCGCAGATCTCCGCAACCGGGGGAGGGAGGCCTGGTCTCTGGTGGGCCAGAATCAATTGGAACTGGATCTCGGCCTGGTCAAACAGCCCTTTGCCAGCGCCACCACCAGCCGAAAGTCCAGCCCGGCGCTGACCGGGGAACTGGCTGTCTTGACAAGGATCTGCGAGCGGATTCGCGATGCCGCCGGAAAAAATCTGAAGCGGGAAATCCTCGCCGGCTACCTCAGGGATCTGTCAAAAGACAATCTCGAGTTGGTTTGTCTTTACCTGAGTGGCCGTTGTTTCCCGGCGGCAAGTCCAGACGGCAAAAAGCGAAAAACCGGGACGGGCTGGTCCCTGATCCAACGCGCCTTGATCAAAGCCGCCGGAGTTTCCGAGTCCGAATACCGGGAGATCGCCGCCTCTCAATCCGACGGTGCCCGCACCACTCATCTGATTTTGGAAGGGAAAGGCAGGAGCGAACCGGCCTCGATTTTTGATCTCGCTTCATTTTTCGAAAGTCTCGCTGAACTTCAGGGGCCCAACGCCAAGGAAAGCCTGCTCGTGGATTGGTTTCAACAGCAGCACCACACCGAATCCGCCCTGGTGGTGTCGATTTTACTCGGGGATCTTCGGATTGGGCTTGGCGAGGGGTTGATAGAAGAAGCCATCGCGGAAGCCTTCGACTCGCCGCCTGCGGAAATCCGCAAAGCCCAAATGTATGTCGGGCACCTCGGTATCACCGCCATTCTCGCCAAGGAAGGTCGCCTCGATCAATGGGAATTAACGCCTTTAAATCCCCTTTCCTCGATGCTGGCGAGTCCAGTGGAGTCAACCAGTGAGATCCTGGATCGCTCCACCACCCCTCTGTGGCTGGAGGACAAGTATGATGGAATCCGCGCCCAACTCCACAAGTTCGAAGACTGGGCGGAGTGGTTTTCCCGCGATCTCACCGCCATCACCGATGAATTTCCCGAGCTGGTTCGCGCTGCCATGGAGTTTGAGGACGATATTGTGCTGGATGGTGAAATCATCGCTTATGCTGAGGGCCGCAAGCTCACTTTTTTTGATCTGCAAACCCGCTTTGGGCGGATGCGAAACGAAAGCGATCTCTTTTTGGGAGATGCGGTACCGGTGACCTTTGTGGTTTTTGATTTGCTATGGAAAAATGGACGGGTTCTCACCGAAACCTCCCTCGAAAATCGCCGCGCCATCCTCAATCAACTCCGCCTGCCCGCCTGCTTCCAACTAGCTGAGGTGTATCGGGCCAACACCCTTGAGGAAATCGATGTGTTATTTGCCGCCGCCTGCATGTACCGCGTCGTGCCCGCGCAGTTTGTCGGGGGGATTCTGTTCGTCACCGGCCTGCTGAGCGTGCATTGGTTCGACCGACGCGATGCCGCCAAACCCATCAAACGCCGCGGGCTTTGAATCAGGATCGATCTGATCCCAATCCAAAACCCGCGACGGCTTGAAAGTCTTTCAACGCAATCGGCTAATCACTTACGCCAGACTACCCGCATCGTGCCCGAAGCATTCGCGGCCTGCGGTGCAGCCACCATCCTGCGCAACCGTCCCGAGCGTCAATTCATGCAGACCCTTGCCAGCGGGCACCATCGGATAAACGTGCTCGTTGGGTTCGAC
>JBGSJM010000097.1:0-11934 GCA_041742015.1 Verrucomicrobiales bacterium
TATAGCAAGCGTAACAATAATAATCAGCTTCCAAAAAAAGGCATTGGATAGATATTCAGGAAGCAAAAGGAATTCTTTCATGAATCTAGGTGAATATATTTTTATCAGGATTTGGTGGAAGGGCGTCTTTTTTGTTTCTTACGAAGAAAAAGAAGACCGGTAATACCTGATAGGCTAAGCAGGAGAATCAAGAAAGGCATGGGGTTGGCCCCGCTGTCAGTAACGATAAAGTCTCTTTGGGCGACCTTATCGATTCCTTTCATCGTCAGTTCAATTCGATAATTTCCCGATTTGATTGTTTTCTGGGTGATTTTCTTGATCTCTTCTGCGACGTCGAAGTGTCCTTCCTGGATCTGACTGTAAGAGATGATTCCCTCACAAGTTTTGCTGTATTCGGATTTGTTCTTCATTATCACATAAGAAATCTTGTCAGTTTGTTCCAATTCCTTACCTTGAACTGAAAATGTGAACAGAATTGGTTTTGATGCAACGAATGTCTGATTATTCTCGAAGTCTATGTTGAGTCCCGGCTCTTTCGCGAACGCCACAGTGAAGTTCTTCGAGGCCGGAAGAAAACCATCGGCCTTTGCGGTGATGGTAAACTCGCCCTTCGGCAGGGAAACGGAAGTCTTGTATTCCTCAGAGACGTCTCCGACGATAATAGATTGGAGCCCCTTGCCCTCGATCTCGTAATGGATCTCCGTTGGCAGATCGCCTACTTCTATCCCAAAAGCCAATTCCACCAGCGCACGTGATTGATCCTCTTTCTCGGGGAAAGGAACGCTAATCGTTCCTTCCGGTTTCGAGATCTTGAGTTTCGGTGCATCGCGTTCCACCGAGAGGGACTTGGTGGCACTGAATCCTCCCCCTTCCACCTTGATCTTGTAATCGCCTTTCAGGAGAAAGCGGACCTTTCCGAAAAGATTGTTCCCTTCTCTGTTGTCGATAAACTCAAGCGAGTTAAAACCATTCTCTGGTCCTTCGACCGTCATCTGCAGTTCTGCGGCAAGGGGGGCTGGTGTGGCAACGATGGGAAATTCGAGAAACCCAGGACCAACCCCCGTTACTGGAAGAATCAGTTCCATTTTCTTCTCGGGTGGTGAGGGTGGAGGGGATGGAAAGTTGGGTAGTTTTCCCACCACGGAAAAGACACGCTCGGCAGAATGGGCCGCATTCGACGCAACGAGCAATTTGTAGTCACCTGAAGGGAGTTCCAGAGTTGTTCTGGTTTCGGTTCCCAAATCCTGCTGCAAGACGGTCTCGTTACCCTTCGAGATGGTTAGCGAGAATGTCGTTCCCGGAACTATGTCGCGGGGCGTAAATTGGACGGGGACATTCGGACCCAAAATGGGGTTGCCCGAGGTCGGCAAATGAATATCGATCCGGCCATTTGGAACGAGAGGAACCAGCACCACATTCCAGACGTCGATTTCAAACCTGCGGTGCGCCAGATTGTTGCCCTCGTATTTGAGTTTTCCGATTCGGTACTTTCTTTCAAAAAAATCTTTGGCATCCCATTCATCCAACAAACTCTGTTGTTCTTTGGAAAACTTAGTTTCCGGAGCCGGAGAATTCAGGCCATCGGTGACCATAAAAAACAGGTAGCTTCTCATGTCGTGATCTCTGGCAAACTTCAGGGTGTAGGCACGGGCGGACTCAATGTAGGTTTGAGCATCGCTGTAGGATCTCGGATACCTCTGCTCAATAAAGTTTCGAAAATCCTTCGGAAAATCCTCACAGGGTTCGCTGATCACGGTTCCCTGACCGCCTGGCGTGTCGAGATCGCCAAACGGAATCATAACAAAGCGATCTCCGACTTTCGCCAAAGGCTTCTGGCCCGCTTTCGCATTGATGATTCCTTCGAGGGGCTCGGCGAGGAGATCCACCCTCCAACCCGGATATTTTCCGCCGGAATACGAAGCTGATACCAGATCCACCAACAGGTTCTTCGCCTCCGTTATCATCTCCTGGACCGCCCTCGACTCTCTTTCCCGCGCTGAACTCGATCCTTTGACCTGAACAACCGAACCGGAAACATCGACTAAAACAAAAATATGCTCACCCAAAACCACTGAACTTAGGAAAAGCCAGCAGAAAAAAATGAAAAATGAGTGTTTCAGAGTTACTCCCATAGTTACCACCTTTGTATTTATTCAATTTTGAGCGTCAAATGCAACATATATTTTGAATCTATTGCATTTGCCGGAATGGCGGCAAACAGCCATTCAAACAGGTGACTGGGCCAAAATCCTCGGGATTTCTGCCGTCTGGTACGGGATTTCTGCCGTTTGGAACCGTGCTTTTGCCACTTGGCACTGCCAGAGAATCGGTTGATCGGTTCATATCCCGGAAACCAAGTTGTAGGTTTTAGTCCTTGATAGGACCCTGTTGATTCCCCAACTGTACCCTGTTGATTCCACCATTGTACCCTGTTAAATCCAGTGCTTTTCCTGTTAAATCGCCAATCCTGCGTTTCGGTGAGGACAGGCCAACACTCGGGAGGCTAAATGAAAACCAGAACTGGCGCAAAGCACAAGCTACTTCATTGAGACGGCTGCAGTCGTGTTGACTAGCCGGATATCTTCAAGGGTTCGGAATCGCCCGCTGAACCAGCCGACTTCTTCGCCTCGGAAAAGGATTGATTTGCCAACCAGGAAAATTCCGCAATGTCCTCTTTGATCAACCACGACTCGGTCCACACAATAAATTGTGCCTTCTTCAATGTACCCGTGGGGGAAGACAAATTCATCCAATTCCAGGTTTCTAGGTGCAAAATTTGGAAGGGGAGTGGCATCCACACAAATCACTTTGTCGCCGCTTTTCATTTGATCGAATCTCGATAAACCTAAAAAATAGTAGATCGAGATTATCCTACAAAGAAAAGTGAGGATTTCAAGCTTCCACGCAGCGAGAAGCCTCTATTTTCAGCAACTATTGGTCGTAACCGAACTTTTTCTCAAGCTGTCGGCTCAGAATGGAGATCGGAAATGTCAGGGCGAGGTAACCGATTATCAGAGGAAAACAGGTTTCGAAGGTGGCGTAAGTTTTGGCGGTTACTTCCCGGGTCTGCATAAAAAACTCGGGCACGCTGATCAAATAAAGCAGTGAAGAGTCTTTGATCAAATTGGCAAATTGGCCGGCAGATGCGGGCAGGACCCGCCGAATCACCTGTGGAATCACCACCTGGGTGTAGGTTTGTTTCGGGCTCAGGCCTATTGCCCTGGCTGAAAGCCACTGGCTTTGAGGGATTGATTCGACCCCGGATCTGAAAATTTCCGAAAGGTAGGCTCCAGTAAAAAGAGACAATATAACAATGCCGAAGGAAACGCGGTCATCCCAGCCGAGTGAGTCCGCTACGATGTAGTAGCCGACTACAATCAGCACCAGAAAGGGAACGCCCCGGACAAATTCGATGTAAAGTCTCGACAACATTCGCGATGGACGAAAACTCGATAACTGGCCAATCGTCAAAAAAATGCCGACAAAGGTACTGATGAACAATGCTGCCAGCGATACAATAAACGTGTAGCCCCAACCAGAGAGCAGATTTTTCCAATAAGGTTGAATAGCCGCCCAATCATACTGGTGTTGTGCCACCACCCAGAAAATGTAGAAGAATCCAGTGCCGAGAACGAAGCTAATCAACCAGCCCGGCAAGTTGGGAATTTTTTTCATCAGGATTCCCCTTTTGTGAATCGGTGGGTTGGAGTGGGCATGCCGGGCCGAAAGTGCTCAAGATGTTCGATCTTAAAGACCAGCCCACGTTTGACGGCGATCATTTCTTCGATTGCACCATGAGCCGCCCGTTCGAGCGTCTCAGGATCAATTTCTGCACGGATATTCAAGAGTAATTCCCCGTCTTCGAGTGGTTCATAAAGGTGATGGGAAAGTTCTGGCTCGGAGTCGCCCCGAACCAGGTTTATGGCGGCGATTTCGTAGGGGTCACCAATTGGGGTCAGGGTCATTTTCAGATGAGCAACTTCTGCTCCGGCGAGTTCCAATCGTTGGCGAATCTCCCGCACCAAGTCTTCGAGGAGTTCGTTGCCGTCAAATTCCTGGTCGATTGGCCCCCTGTCATCACCTTTCATTTGCACAGTGGCGTTTAGCCAGCCTAAAAGTGCTTCCCCTTTTCCGTATCGGTCATAATCGATTTCCAGAAAACGGGCCACATTCATTTCCGAGTTGAGCACCTTTTGAAACCAGGCTTCGCATCCGTCTCCGGTCCTTGCTGAGATTTCTAAAATTTCAGCATCGGGAAATTCATTTTTCAGACTGGACCTTAGTGAGGATTTATCCTCATCACTCAAGAGATCAGTTTTGTTAAGAACGATCAATTCGGCCTCCTCCAACTGTTTCCGATAAATGTAGGTGACATTGTCAGAGAATTTCTGACCTACTTTCACCCCGAGAACGCGAGCTGCCCGAATCGGATCGACTAGAACCGAAAGGGGGGCCACTCTGTAGTCAGCCCCATAGATTTTCTGAAGCGGCAGACTGACCGTTGCGACAAGATCGGTGCAGCTACCGACCGGCTCAGCCAACAGGACGTCGGGCCGGTTTTCAGCGTTCAGGTTTCGGGCGGCATCAATGAGGGAATTAAAACGGCAACAAAAACATCCTCCGGAGATTTCCTCGACCGGAAACTTGTTGGACTTTCCGATGGCGGAGTCAACCAACCCGGAACCCTGATCGTTGGTGATCAAACCCACTCTTTGGTTGTTTGCATCGAGATACTTGGCAAAACGCTGAATCACGGTTGTTTTCCCTGCCCCGAGGAAACCTCCGATCATGATGTAGTTCGAACTCATTTTTCTAATACCCTTCTTCCTGCATTTTGTGGATTAATTTGTCGAGATGTTCGATGTAACCATCAACATCGACACTTGTTGCTTCTGGAACACCCCTTACGGCATACAGCCAACCATCGATGTATGGAGAACTTTTTACCAAGCAGGCATCGACTTCAAGGAGGGGATTTCCACCGGCAAACTTTCCATCCATAACACAAAAAAGGTCGCTGGCTGCCTTGAAGCCTTCGACATAACCGATTTCCTGACCACTGCTCACAGGGGTGCCGATTTCCAGGTCGTAACGAGCCTCGACGAGTTCACCGAGCATCCGGGTGGCAAATTTGGTAAAACCAACCCGCCAGGTTTCATCGCCCTGATCAGCCATCCAGTAATGGCTGAGGGAGTATCTGAAGTCCACCGGAAACCGTGCGGTAAATCGCGAATGTTTGTACTTTCGAAATTCCAAAATCGTCAGGTTAGAAACTTGGCGCGTAAAAACTCTGTTAGCATTCTCATTTTCGACAATCGATAGCGTTTTTCAAAGACGCGATAATTGTCTTTTTCCATCTTTTGGAGAATTCCGAAATAAATCCGGCGCATAAGTTCCGGGGATCTCATGGAGGATTTGTCTTCGTCAGCAAGATGCCGGGTGGCTTCGTCGTAAAAATGCCGCGCAATCTGACTGTGATGAGCCATCAATTTTTCAAACGCGGCTACGGGAGCCCGTCGTTCAATAATCTCTGTTTCCTGAATGCCGAATTCCGCCAGATCTTTGAGGGGGAGATAAACTCTGCGGTTTGCGGCATCTTCACCGACATCACGCATAATATTAGTCAATTGAAGGGCGTAACCCAGATTTTCGGCATACTTGGGGGTATTCGCATTCTTATATCCGAAAATTTCGATACTCAACAACCCCACGGCACTGGCCACCCGGAAGCAGTAGCGTTTAAGATCATCCACTGTTTGGAAACGATGTGGTTCAAGATCCATGGCCACACCATCGATTAATTCATTGAGCAAATGGGAATCAAAATGGTACTTTTCTTTCAATTGAACAAATTCCGCCTCTATACCGGGTCGTGGCGAAGCTCCAGCAGTTAACTCTCGCCAATGATCGAGTCCTGACTGTCGTTGGTTTAGATCCAGACCCGGTGCGTCTGAAAGATCATCTAACACCCGGCAAAAAGCGTAGAAGACTTTCATATCTGATCGCTTTTCCGGGGGTAACACTCCCAGCGCGAAGGCGAGATTGGAGCCGCTTCGTGCCACGATTTCCCTTGCCGTCTGGGCAGTTCCGGTCTTCACGTTTAATTACTTGATCGGACCAAAGTGATTTCCAAATGGATAGAATACGAACATCGCGCTGCCGACGATATTCGATTCCTTGACCGTCCCCCACATTCGGGAATCACTACTATTAGTACTGTTATCGCCAAAGGCGAGATACTCCTCTGCCCCCAAATGAAACTCATTGGTGCCTGCCTGGACATAGCCAGTGTAGCGCCCCTCTTGTGCTGCGACCCGCTTCATGCCGAACTCCTTGGCCTCCTCGTTGTTGATGATGAGACGGGGAGGATCAATTTTAAGGTGGTCTCCAGGAACCCCGACAAGCCGTTTGATATAGTGTTGCGAGCCGTACGCTTCTTCCACGGAGAGTTTCCTCCCGTTCCGAAAAACTGATGTTGGGCTATTCTGGATCCCTGAAATTCCCCGGGTATGAAAAACGAAAACCTCGCCGCGTTTAGGCTTTCTCCAGTGATAAGCCATTTTGTTTACTATTAACATATCACCCGTTTGCATGTAGCCTCTTGCAATGACATCGCCTTTTTTGAGGCGCATATCGTGGTACTTTGAATCGACAAGCTTAAGAACTCGATCCTCCGTGCCTGCCGCCGAGTATTTGTGGCCCATTCTAGTCTTGAGATAAGTTCTCTGGAAAAGGATAAAAAGGCTTTTTCCTTCGATGTTGGAATATGGCGAAAAGCTATCGCCATCTTCCTTTGCTCGCCACTCAACATGGCTGCGCCCGAACCATACAGAATCAATTAGTCTCGTTACTGGGTTGGGCATTTTGTAGTCCTGCGGTGCCCGGTATTCCGTTTCAGAGCTTTTAATTTCTGGCGCCGGATAAGCAATGATTCCGTTCAAGGTGGGCTGCATCGAGCCAGTCGGGATTTTGAATTGTTGAACAAAATAAGCCCGAATTCCCATGGCAATCACCACTGCGACAAACAGGACTTCGATGTTTTCTTTAATAACGCTGGGCTGAAAGTCAGGAATCGCTTTTTTGCAGATTTTTGAAATTCCTTCGGAGAGATCATCGAGGTCCTTTCTCAATTTACTGGGATCGTTGGTGACCTTTAAAAATTCTTCTCTTTTGTTTTCGATCTCCTGAATTCTTTCCTTCGACAACAAATCCTTGTTGTATCTAAGAAATCTGGTCACGCCTTTAGAAAAAATGCCAGCCTGCTTTTGATCTTTTTTATTGATCGGGCGTTTGGCATCTGGGTTGTTTTTGTTTTTCGGGTCAGACCCGGTCAAAAAGGAAAACATGATAAAATTCTAAGTAGTGTTTTTTAATCGCCAGTTTTTAGCACTTTGATAAATGCCTCTTGCGGAATATTAACTCGGCCAATCGATTTCATCCGCTTTTTCCCCTCCTTCTGCTTTTCAAGGAGTTTTCGTTTCCGAGAGATGTCACCCCCGTAACACTTCGCAGTCACGTTTTTACCCATCGCATTGATCGTTTCGCGGGCGATTATTTTCCCACCGATGCAGGCTTGGATCGCGACAGTGAAGAGCTGCCGGGGAATCACTTCTTTTAGCTTCGCAGCGAGTTCTTTTCCTCTGCCCTGTGCTTTTGTGACGTGGACGATTGATGAAAAAGCGTCCACCGGTTCGCCAGCGATCATCATGTCCATCTTTACCAGCTTGGAAATCTGGTAAACGGAGTGCTCGTAATCCATGCTTCCATAACCCCGTGTCATGCTCTTCAACTTGTCGTTGAAATCCACCAGAATCTCATTGAGAGGCAGGTTGCAGGTCAGCAAAACGCGATTGGCATCCAACGTCTCGGTATTTATCAACTCACCCCGTTTGTCGGCCACCAGTTTCATGATTTCCCCGATGTAGTCATTTGGCGTCATGATGTAGGCCTTTACGGTTGGTTCAGAAATCTCTGAAATTAGGGACGGCTCAGGGAAAAAACTCGGATTATCCACCTGGATTTCTTCTCCGTTGGATTTCACGATTCGGTAAATTACACCAGGATAGGTTGAAATCACATCCATGTTGAATTCCCGGCGGAGGCGTTCCTGCACGATTTCCATATGGAGGAGTCCCAGAAACCCGCAGCGGAAACCAAAACCCAGAGCAGCAGAGCTTTCCGCTTGAAATGAAAATGCTGCGTCATTGATCTGAAGCTTACCCATCGCGATCTTTAATTGCTCAAAGTCGTCTGATGACACCGGATATATTCCGGCGAAGACCATTGGCTGAATTTCCTTAAAACCAGGCAGCGGATTTTTGGCGGGGATTTTCGAATCGGTGATGGTATCCCCAATTTTGACCTCCTGCGAGCTTTTCATGTTGGCAATTAGATAACCAACATCTCCAGGCCGGAGAATATCGCGTTTCTCTTGCTTCGGGGTAAAAACACCCACCTCTTTGATGTCGTATGTGTTGCCAGTCGACATCATTTTGATCCCGGACCCCCGTTTAACTTCACCGTCCACGACCCGTATGTAACTGACCACTCCCCTGAAGTTGTCAAAAAGTGAGTCAAACACCAGGCAACGCAAAGACTTTTCATGTTCTGAAAGCTTTGGACAGGGGATTCGTGCCACTACCGCATCGAGGATTTCCTTGATGCCTATTCCCATTTTGGCACTCGCTTCAATGGCTTCATCCGCCGGAATTGCCAGAATCTCTTCAAGCTGGCGTCGCACCGCTGGGATATCTGCGCTGGGGAGATCAATCTTATTGATGACGGGAATGACCGTTAAATTAGCGGCCATCGCAAGTTGTACGTTGGCCACCGTTTGTGCCTCTACACCTTGCGCTGCATCAACCAAAAGAAGAGCCCCTTCGCAAGCGGAAAGGCTCCGACTCACTTCATAAGAAAAGTCGACGTGTCCAGGAGTGTCCAAAAGGTTCAGTTGGTATTCGCGTCCGTCTAGGCCGATGTATGCCATCGTGACAGGGTGGGATTTGATGGTGATACCCCGCTCCCTCTCAAGATCCATCGAATCCAACAACTGATCTTGTCTCTGACGGTGGGTGATCGTTTGGGTCATCTCCAGGAGACGATCAGACAGGGTCGTCTTCCCATGGTCAATATGGGCAATGATTGAAAAGTTTCTTGTGAGTTCAATGGACATAGTCAGCGACGCGAAACCTAGGGGCAACTGCTGGAAAGTAAAGCCGTGAGGCGTGTCAAATCTCAATCCCTTCGGAAACCAGCACCGATTGCAGAGCCTGTTCCATTCGAAAACGGCAGTTTGCCGTTTCCTGATGCAGGAACCCATGCAGCCTGGCGTCTGCTTCAGTTAGGTTTTCACAGCGTTGACTGTATTCTTCGAAGGCGTTTAGTCCTCCAAGAATATTGGCGAGATGTTGCGGGCATTCACATAACACAGATTTAGAAGCCCGACTGGCTGCCAGGAGCTGTTCCGTCGTAAAAAGTCGTGGTGGAATGGGTGAATCTCCAAACTCAAGTACCTTACCGATTTCAGTACCCTGGATGCTTTTTTCTCCAAAGAATTCGCTACCGCAGGCCAGAAGGACCTCGGAAGCCGTTACTGGAGCGCGTAGAGTGGTGAGTCCCCCATAATTTTCGGTTTTTATTAATTCTGAGATGGCAAATTGATACAGAATGATGGCTCGCTTCGCTCCCAAAGTCGCCAATGACCGTCGAACCTCACTAATATCTTCTGGAAACAGGCAGTCGATTTCGATTATTAAAAAGTCGATAATCCCAGGCTTTAAGTTCGAAGTCATTTCCGAAACTGATGGGAATTCAGCAACGATGGAAAAACCCTCCGCAAAATCAGCGGCATCGCGAACCGCTTTCCGGGCGTGAACTCCCACGAACCCGATCCGGTAACTAAAAGTGCCGAGGCGCTTTTCGCGATTAGTTGTTTTTGAGCCTTCAACTTCAGCAAGACGCTCCTCCAAAGCTTCGATACTCAGCTTTGAGATAGAACTGATGGTGTGGCCATGATCAACCAAGGTTTTCAAGAGGGTCAGGCGTTTTACATCGCTGCGGCTATACTGACGGCGTTTGCTTTCGGTCCGGTCGGGTTCTACAACCCCATAGCGTCGCTCCCACACCCTGAGAACATGGATCGACAGACCAGTTAGTTTGGAAACTGCACTGATTTCGTAAAACTCTCCTTCGATTCCATAATCCGCCATCGGGAATATTACGCTTACACATCGATAGCTGAACGAAAATTAGACAAAATTTCTCCTTGTATAATTTTTGTTTATGGGGAACAGGTGATAATGCAGACAAAAGATAGACAGAACATGGAGTCAGTAGACAAAGCAACACCAAACCGTGAGTTTGAAACCAGATTGATGCAGCAAATCGCATCGGGAGATACCGTCGCGTTTGAGGAATTCAATCAAAAATATCACGTGTTGATTTACACGACGATTTTTAAAGTGCTAAATCACCACGAAGACACTGAAGACGTGATGAACGAAGTTTTGGCCACTATGTGGTCAAAAGCAGAAAACTATCATCCTGACAAGGGCAGTCTTGTGACCTGGATTTGCACCACTTCAAGGAATCGCGCCATCGACCGGATTCGGAGTTTGCAACGCCGTTCCGCACTCTACGACCGCTACGAGAGGAGAATTGATGAAGAAGAACTGGATAGGAGTAACAGTGGACGAGAGGATGTTTACCTCTCAGATGCTCGACGCATTTTACAGAGCGCCGTGGTGACACTTTCTCCCGAGCAGCGCGAAGTCATTGAGCTTGCCTATTTTGAAGGGCTTACTCAAAGGCAAATTGCTGATCGTCTTGAAAGTCCTCTTGGAACAGTCAAAGCCAGAATCCGAAGGGGGGTGGAGAAACTTCGAAGTGTGATCGATGACAAATATGACAAGGAAGGAAAACAATTACTTCTAAGTCTTACCTAACTCATTTAATCTTCGCTGATAATTCTATTTTATTCCCGAAAGTCAGCGTACTTGGCTCTAAGTTGATTCCGAAGCTCAGCAGCGAGTTCTTGGTTGCCTAAAGAGAGGTAAATGTTAATGGCTTTGGTGAGGGCTACTGGGGTAATCTCTTTGTCTTCAATAATCTGGCTTACCCGAACGTATTCTTTCACAGCACCTTCCAGATCGCCCTCGGACATACAAACATCGCCAAGCAACATGAGCGCTTCAACACTCAGTTTGCCCTGTTTAACCAGACCTAGACATTCTTTTGCGCTTTCCCTGGCTTCGTCGTGCATTTTCAAGGCTAATTGGGCTTTGCCCCTGCCGAGAAAGGCAGTTCCTTTTTCAAAAGGATCTTCGGTTTGTGCCAGGTAGTTATCAAAGGCGGCAATTGCCTCTTGGTAACGTTCCAGTGACATGCGGCATTCCGAGAGAGTTTTCCAGATGGTTGCTGATGTCTTTAGCGGTTCATTTGGGGTGCTGAGCTGGGTCAAAAAGAAATCGCCATCCGCGTATTTCTTTTCCTGTGTAAGTTTACGCCCAAGATATTCCAACACCGCAGCGGGGATTGGAACTCGTTTGTCTTTTTTGGCTGCCTCGGTCAGGGCGGGGGATTCGAGGCCTCGCTGAATGTAGGTGCGGGCCTCTTCGGTTAACTCAGAAAACTGTCCCAGTTGATAGTAAGCCAGGATGAGGCGGATTGAGGCTTGGTTGGTGAATCCTTCGGGATTCAACCGGCGTGCATTGTCGAGCGGAGTGATGGCTTTGGCATAGTTTTCGAGATCAAAATGGCCAACTCCGATCCAATAGGTTGCTTCGGCTTTGCTGGCAGTATTTGGAAACCGTTTAAGCAAATCTTCATAAGCGTCGATCATTTTTGGCAGGTTTCGCTGATGACCAAAAATCAAAGCTTTCTGCTGCATCGCGAGTTCCAACTCCGGAGAGCTGGCATAGGAATCAATAATTTTTT